>JANWLH010000079.1 GCA_025450915.1 Candidatus Limnocylindrales bacterium
ACAAGGTCTTCTTCACCCTCGGTGGAGCCGAGGCGATCGAGAACGCCATCAAGATTGCCCGCCACGTGACCGGCCGGACGAAGATCCTCGCCCGCTACCGGAGCTACCACGGGGCGACACTCGGGGCGATGACCCTGACCGGCGATCCGCGCCGCTGGCCGAACGAGCCGGGCATCGTCGGGGTGGTGCGCTATCCGGACACCCACCGCTGGGGCGAGAAGGAGCCCCGGCCGGTCGCCGAGGCGCTGCAGGGCCTCGAGGACGTGATCCGCTACGAGGGTGCCCATACGATCGCGGCGATCTTCCTCGAGACGATCGTCGGCACGAACGGGATCCTGATTCCGCCCGACGGCTACATCCAGGGCGTCCGTGAGATCTGCACCCGCAACAACATCCTGATGGTCGCCGACGAGGTGATGGCCGGCTTCGGGCGGACCGGGCGCTGGTTCGCGATCGACCACTGGGACACGGTGCCCGACCTGATGACGATGGCCAAGGGCCTCACGAGCAGCTACCTGCCTCTCGGGGCCGTCGCCATGCGCCATGGCATCGCCGAGCATTTCGAGAAGAACTACTACTACGGCGGCCTGACCTACAGCAGCCATCCGGTCAGCCTGGCGGCTGCCCTGGCGACGATCTCGGTCTACGAGGAGGACGGCCTCCTGGAGCGGACCACCCGTCTGGGGGCGGTCATGCGCAAGCACCACGAGGCGCTCCAGGCGAAGCACCCGAGCGTCGGCTCGATTCGCAATTTGGGCCTCTTCGGGATCCTCGATCTCGTCCGCAGCCGCGATCCGTACGTGCCCCTGACCCCGTTCAACGGTACCTCGGACGAGATGAAGGCCATCGGCGCCTACCTCCGCGAGCACCACCTGTACACGATGGTCTCGAACAACTCGATTCACACGAACCCACCGCTGGTGATCAGCGAGGACGAGCTGGCCGAGGGCTTCGAGATCATCGACGGCGCTCTCGAGATCGCCGACCAGGCGTTCCAGGCATAGCTCGGTGACCTCGGCCGGCCCCCGCGTGCCGGGGACGGTCGATCGCCCGGCGATCAGCGTTCAGGGCCTGGCCAAGGCCTTCGAGGGCGCCCCGGACCCGGTCACTGCGCTCGATGGGGTCGAGCTCACGGTCGCGCCGGGCGACTTCCTCAGCCTCATCGGGCCGTCGGGCTGTGGCAAGACGACGCTGCTGCGGATCATCGCCGACCTGGTCCAGCCGACGGTGGGCCAGGTCCGGGTCAATGGCAAGCCCGCCCACCAGGCTCGCCTCGATCGCGACTACGGAATGGTCTTCCAGGCGCCGGTGCTGATGGACTGGCGGACGGTCGCCCGCAACGTCGAGCTGCCCCTCGAGATCATGGGCGTCGACCGCGTCGAACGGATGCAACGCTCGGCCGACCTGCTCCACCTCGTCGAGCTCGACGGCTTCGGGGACCGGCATCCCTGGCAGCTCTCGGGCGGCATGCAGCAGCGGGTGGCCATCGCCCGGGCCCTGGCCCCGCGGCCCGGGCTGCTGCTGATGGACGAGCCGTTCGGCGCGCTCGACGAGATGACCCGGGAGCGTCTCAACCTCGAGCTGACCCGGACGTGGGCGCAGACCGGGACGACGGTCATCTTCGTGACCCATTCGATTTCCGAGGCGGTGTTCCTCTCGACCCGGGTCGCCGTGATGAGCGCGCGCCCCGGCCGGATCATGGCCACCGTCGAGATCGACCTGCCCCGGCCGCGCAGCGCCGCAACCCGCGAATCGACTCGCTTCTTCGATCTCCTCACCGAGATCCGTGGGCTGCTCCACGCGGGCGCCGCGGAGGTCGTCGAGCGGCCGGTAGGATCAGCCTGATGGAGCTGATCGACCGCTACGCCGAGTTCGTCGTCCGGGTGGGAGTGAACGTCCAGCCCGGCCAGGACGTCTACGTGAATGCCCACGTCGAGCACGTCGACCTGGCCCGGGCGATCGTCGAGCAGGCCTACCTCGCGGGTGCCCGGCGGGTCGTCATGGACTACGTCGATCCGCACGTCCGGCGCTCGCTCATCGAGCATGCGCCCGACGACGGGCTCGGGACGCACTACCCCTATGAGCTCGAACGGCTCCAGCTGTGGCGGGACCGCGGGGTCGCCCTGATCACCCTGACCGGTGACGCCGAGCCGGACCTGTTCGCCGGGCTGGACCCGGTGCGGATCGCGGCGGCGCCGTCGAAGGGGCTCCAATCCGCGTTCGGGGAGGTGCTCTCCCGCGTTCCCTGGACCATCGTGGCGGCCCCCAATCCGGGCTGGGCGCGGCAGATCTTCGGCGAGCCCGACGTGGACCGGCTGTGGGCTGCGGTCGCCGTCGCCGCGCGGCTCGACGAGGCGGACCCGGTCGCGGCCTGGCGAGTCCACCTGGCCAAGCTCAGGGCCCGGACCGACGCCCTGATGGCGGCCGGCCTGGACGCGATCCGCTATCACGGTGGGGGCACCGACCTGCGCGTCGGCCTCTTGCCCGGAGCGGCCTGGCTGGGCGGATCGGCGACGACCAAGGCGGGAGTCGAGTTCCTGCCGAACATCCCGACCGAGGAGGTCTTCACCTCGCCCGACTGGCGGCGCGCCGAGGGCGTCGTCCGGACGACTGCGCCGCTGCCGTTGACGTCCACGCTCGTCACCGGCCTCAGGCTGCGCTTCCAGGCCGGTCGAATCGTCGACGTCGATGCAGACGAGAACGGCTCGGTCGTCCAGGCGCTCCTGGAATCGGATGAGCGCGCCCGCTACCTGGGCGAGGTGGCCCTCGTCGATGGCGAGTCACGCGTCCGGCGGGCAGGGATCGTCTTCCACGACACGCTCTACGACGAGAACGTGGCTTGCCACATCGCGTTCGGTGCGGGCTTCGTCGAGGTCCTCGACGGGTTCGACGAGCTGACCCCCGAGGAGCGGATCGACCGCGGGCTCAATGTTGCCCGCTCGCACACCGACATCACGATCGGTGGGGCGGAAGTGGACGTGGATGGGATCACGGGCGACGGAACCGTCATCCCGATCATCCGCAACGACGAGTGGGTCCTGGCCACCTAGGTCCGAACGGACTCTCCGGCGGCCGTTCGGGCGTTGGAGTGGTACAGTGAGGGCGTCGCCCACGTTCGTGCAGATTTGAGTAGGTTTTGGCTCGTCGAGAAGCCCCCGATCGCGACTGGCTGGGCCTGGCAGAGGCCTCCCGCGTCCTCGGCGTGTCGCCGGCCACGGTGCGCCGCTGGAGCGACGCCGGACGACTGCACGTGTTCACGACGCCCGGCGGCCACCGGCGATTCTCGCGGACCGTCCTGGAGCGGCTGCTGCCCGCCGATCGGTCGCGCCGGCCGGCGCTCGGTGGCGCCGGCCTCACGCCCAGCCGGATCGCCCGTACCTACCGGCGGGCCGGGCGCGAGGTAGGCACCGAGCTGCCCTGGGTCCTGACCCTGAGCGATGAGCAGCGCCTCCTGTTCCGCGAGCGGGGCCAGCTCCTCGCCGCGAGCCTGCTCCAGCACCTCGATGCGACCGGGCCTGAGAGTGCGGCGCACCATCTCAAGGAGGCCTCGGTCAGCGCCGGCGACTACGGCCGGATCGCGGCGGGGATGGGCCTCTCGCTGAGCCAGACGATCGAGGGATTCCTGCGATTCAGGGCACCCTTCCACCATGAGCTCGCGGTCGCCGCGCGACGTCGTGGCTTCGATGGAGCGGAGACCACGGACCTCCTCGAAACCGCCGAGCGGGCGATGGACCGCCTGCTCGTCGCGACGATGACCGGCCACAGCCTGGCCACCGGACGGCGACGCCGGGGCGTCGCTCCTGGGGACACCGAGCGCCCGGTCCGCTCGCGGTGAACGAGCCGGTTCCGGGCCTCGTCGCCCTCGTCACGCACGCCCGTGGAGTTCCTGCCGCGGCGCGCGGGGCCTTCGGCGGCCGGCTGCGCAGCGAGCTCGGCGGCCGGGCGGTGATCGTCGAGACCTGCCACCGGGTCGAGGCGTACTGGCTGGCTGCCGACGATGCGGGCACGATGCCCGAGGCCGGCTGGTTGCCGCCCGGTGGCCGTGTGCTCGGCGGCGCCGCCGCGGCCCGTCATGCCGTCGCGGTCGCGGTGGGCCGGGACTCGGTCGTGGTCGGCGAGGACCAGGTCCTCCACCAGCTGCGCGAATCGGTCGAGGCTGCTCGCCGCGCCGGTCATCTCGATTCGCGCGTCGAACGGCTCTTCGCGCTGGCGCTCCAGGCCGGCCGGAAGGCGCGCAGCTGGCACCAGGGCCCGTCCACGTCCCTGGCCGATATCGCGCTGGCCGAGATCGGCCGCAGGGTCGGGTCGCTTGCCGGGCGCGAGATCCTCGTGGTCGGTGCCGGTCGGATGGGCCGCCTGGCCGTTGCCGCCGCCCGGGCGGCCGAAGCGTCCGTCTCGGTCACCAGTCGCTCGGCCGATCACGCCCGGGCGCTGGCCAGCGCGACGGGTTCTCAATCGATCGCGTTCGACCCGGGCACATCGGCCGGCCGGTTCGCCGGCGTGGTCGTGGCCCTGGCCGGCCGATGGCAGCTCACCGACGCGACGATCCGGGCACTCGGCGCGGGCCCCGTCGTCGTCGACCTGTCGGTCCCGACGGCGCTGGGCGAAGCGGCGATCGATGCCCTGGGGCCGCGCCTAGTCTCGGCCGACGCCCTGGCCCTGGTCGAGCCCGACGGCTCCGGCCCGACGACCGAGCGCCTGCGTCGCCTCGACGACCTGGTCGATGAGACGGTCCGCCAGTATGCCGACTGGCTCGATGGCCGGGAAAGCCGGGCAACTGCCGAAGCGCTGATCCGGCGGGCCGACCGCGAGCGTGAAGCCGAGCTCGAGCTGCTCTGGCGGCGGCTGCCCGGTCTCGAGCCCGAGGTCCGGGCCGCCATCGACGGGATGGCCAGGCACCTCGCCCGGCGACTGATGCGGGAGCCGCTCGAGCGCCTCGGACGGGACTCGGACGGCACCGACGAGCAGGTCGTCCGGGACCTCTTCGCCCTGTGACCGCGCCCATCCGGATCGGGACACGAGGCAGCCTCCTGGCCCGGATCCAGGCCGGCCTCGTCGGCGACGCACTGGCCGCGGCGGGCGAGCCCAGCCGGATCGTGATCATCGAGACCGACGGTGACCGGAGAGCCCAGGACACGGCGTGGGGCGAGGGGGCCTTCGTCGCGGCGATCGAGGCGGCGTTGCTCGACGGCCGGGTCGACGTGGCCGTTCACAGCGCCAAGGACGTGCCGACCGACGTCGACGCTCGGCTGCGTCTCGGCGGGTATCTTCCGCGTGCCGACCCGCGTGACGCGCTCGTCGTGCGCACGGGTGGGCTCGCGCGCACGCTCGACGACCTGCCGGCCGGTTCGCGCGTCGGCACGGACAGTCCCCGGCGCACCGGCTTCATCCGCGCTCGCCGCCCCGATCTCGACGTGCATCCGCTCCATGGCAACGTCGATACTCGCCTGCGGCGGCTCGACGACGGCGAGACCGACGCGCTCGTCCTTGCCTGTGCCGGTCTTGATCGGCTGGGCCTGGGCGATCGGATTGCCGAGCGGCTCGACCCGGGACTCATGCCGCCGGCGCCCGGCCAGGGGGCCATCGCGGTCCAGGTCCGGACGGCGGACAGCCGGATCGGCCGGCTCGTGGCGGTGATCGACGATCCCGCGACCCGCCTCGCGGTCGAGGCCGAACGTGTGTTCCTCGACGCGTCGGGTGGTGGCTGCCGTTCGCCCATCGGCGCGCTCGCCAGGGTGACGGAGATCGGGCTCGAGCTTCTCGGCGGCTACGCCGGTCCGGACGGCTCGGGCGCCCTGACCTTCCGGCGCCACGGAGATGCCACATCGGGCCCGCGGCTGGCAGCCGAGCTCGCGGAGGCCCTGCGCCGCGCGAGCCGGCGGGTGCTCGTGACCCGATCGGCCGAGCAGGTCGACGAGTTGCTTGCGACGCTGCGCGCCGAGGGCCTCCAGCCGGTGGTCGTCCCGGCGATCGCGATCGAGACCGGTTCGGCGGGCCCCGCCGTCGACGCGTCGGTCGCGAACCTCGCGGACTGCGTCCTCGCGGACTATGGCTGGGTTGTCGTGTCCAGTCCGAACGGAGCGCGCTCGATCCGCGCGGCAGGCCGGCGGCTCGACCCGGCGGGCAGCGGCCCGCGCTGGGCCGCCCTAGGTGCAGCGACAGCGGCTGCCCTTCGGGCCGACGGGATCGACGTGGCGTTCCTGCCCTCGCGCCCGAGCGCCGAGGCTCTGGCCCTCGAGCTGGCCGTCGGTCCCGGCGAGCGGATCCTCGTCGTCCGCGGGAACCTGGCCGGCAGCCGCCTCGCCGACGCGTTGCGCGGCCGCGGGGCGATCGTGGACGACACGGTCGGCTACCGGACCGTCGAGGCCCCGGAGACGTCCCGGACACTCCTGCGGGATGCGTTGACCGAGGGCCCGATCGGGGCAGTCCTTCTGGCCAGCGGCTCCGCCGCCCGCGGGCTCCGGGAGCTTGCCCGGCTCGAACGCATCGACATCAGCGCCATTCCCGCGATCTGCATCGGGCCGGAAACGGCCCGGGTTGCCGCACAGGCGGGCTTTCACGTGGCGGCGACTTCCCCAGGTCCCGATCCGGCGGCGATTGCCGCGACCGTCGCGGCCGTGATTCCCGGCCGCTCCCTCTCCCAGCTCGCTCCCGTGGAGGCC
>JANWLH010000080.1 GCA_025450915.1 Candidatus Limnocylindrales bacterium
ACACGCGGGCCAACGCCGTCACCGCGCCACTCGGCGCCGGTGGCAAGCTCGGCTTCACCTACGTCGGGCGGACTGGTTCGTCCGTCGAGATCATCTTCGACGTGACCGGCTACTTCCTGCCCGGCGCGTCCGGCGCCAGCTACTTCGGGGTGACCCCGAGCCGCCTGGTCAACCCGACGCTCATCAAGAACAAGGTCGGAACCACCGTGTTGGTGACTGGCGTCAACCCGAACCCGGCGCTGGCGGTCCCCGCTGGCGCGATCGCCGTGACCGGCAACCTGACCGTCGTCAACCCCTCGTACGGCGGCTACGTCTCGGTGACGAGCGCGGCCACGAACACGCCCACGACCTCGACGCTCAACTTCCCGGCGCACGACACGCGGGCCAACGCCGTCACCGCGCCCCTCGGCACCGGTGGCAAGCTCGGCTTCACCTACGTCGGCAAGAGCGGCTCGAGCGTCGAGATCATCTTCGACGTGACCGGCTACTTCCTGGCCGCGCCGGGCTGACCGGCTGCCGGACGTTCAGCTGCGACGGCCGTGGCGGAGCGCCCGGCCGGGCGTCGCCCCGGTGTGCCGGCCGCCGTCGACGACGAGCGTCCCGTTGACGAGCACCTCGTCGATCCCCTCCGGATAGCGGCGCGGATCGTCGATCGTGGCCATGCTCCGAACCCGGGCTGGGTCGAAGACCACGACGTCGGCGAGCAGCCCGTCGGCGAGCCGGCCGCGATCCGTGATCCCCAGCCGCGCGGCCGCTGCCGAGGTCATCTTCCGGACGGCCTCCTCGAGGCTCAGGTAGCGCTCCTCACGCACGAACTCGCCGAGGATCCGGGGGAACGAGCCGTACGTCCGCGGGCTGGGATGGTCGCCGAGGAAGACCGCGTCGGTGCCGACCATCCCGAACGGATGCTGGAAGAACGGGGGCATCGTCGCCCGGTTCGGTCCCGGCGTCACCTCGTTGAGCCGGAGGTCCTCGGACAGGAGCAGGTCGCAGACGAGGTCGACGGCCTCGGTGCCGGTCTCGGCCTGGATCTGGCCCAGGGTCCAGCCTTCCCAGCGGGCGTGCTCGGGTCGGGCGAAATAGCCGACCCGCACGCCGGCCAGGCCCCCACTGCCGGCAAAGAGCCTGCCCCGGTCGCCCAGCTCGCGCCGGATCCGGTCCCGGACCGTCCGGTCGGCGAGGCGCTCCTTCGTCCGGCGCGGGCCGCCCTCCTGGACCCACGGCGGGATGAGGATCAGCAGCCGCGTGCTCGCCCACTCCGACGGGTACGCGTCGAAGGTGACGTCCTGGCCGCCCGCCCGGGCGTGATCGACCAGCTCGAGCATCGGATCGGGACCGCCGGGAAAGGTCGCCCGATGGTAGAAGTGGGTGATGTGCGCCGGCGCGCCGCCCAGCCGGCCGATCTCGATCGCCTCGCGGAAGGGGTCGAGGTAGCCGTCGCCGAGCGGATAGCGGACATGGGTGTGGTAGAAGCCACCATGCCGGCCGGCCTCCTCGGTCAGGGCACCGAGCTCGGCGGTCGTGGCGTAGGCACCGGGCGGGTAGTCGAGCCCCGAGCTCAGGCCGAAGGCACCCTCGGCCAGCCCTTCGCGGAGCATCGACCGCATCCGGTCGATCGCCCGGGGATCGGCCGGCACGTCATCCCAGCCCAGGGTGGCGATTCGCAGGGCGGAGTTCCCGATCAGGTAGGCGATGTTCACGCTGACCTGCCGGTCGAAGCGGGTCAGGTAGGCCGCGACGGTGTCCCAGTCGTAGGCGATATCGGGGTGGCCGTCGAGGCCGGCGTTGAGCTCGACGAAGGCCGCCAGGTCGGCGGGGTCGTCAAACGGGGCGTACGAGTTGCCGTCGACGCCGATCACCTCGGTCGTGACGCCCTGGCGGACCTTCGGCTCGTGGCGTGGATCCGCGAGGATCATCAGGCCGGCGTGGCTGTGCAGGTCGATGAAGCCCGGGGCGACGACTCGGTCCGTGGCGTCGATCCGGCGGCCGGCGTGCCCGGGCAACGCCTCGCCGGCCTCGATGATCCGCAGCCGGTCTGCCTCGATCGCCACGGACCCCGGCCGGCCGGGCGCGCCGCTGCCATCGACGAGCGTGCCGCCGGTGATCAGGATGTCGACGACGGCCGTCACCCGGGCGGTCCGTCGAGCCGCCGGCCGCGGACCCAGGCGCCCCGGACCATGTCGGGGTGCGACCGGAAGATCAGGGTGCTCAGGATCTCGGCCGGGTCGTCGAGCGCCGGTGCCGCCGGCGGGGCCGTGCGGGCGGTGTCGACGACGATCAGGTCGGCCTCCTTGCCGGCCTCGATCGAGCCGATCTCGTCTTCGAGGCCCAGGCTGCGAGCCCCGTCGAACGAGGCCATCCGCAGCCACGCGAAGGGGTCGAGGATTGGCCGGGGATCGCCGGTGGCCACCTTGAGTGCGTTCTGGACGTAGCCACCGACGCGCATCGCTCCGAACAGCGAGAGGTCCGGGCCGCCGGCGACATCCGAGCCCAGGCCCACGCTGACGCCCGCCTCGAGGTAGCGGCCGAGGGGCATGATCCCCGACGACAGGAACAGGTTCGAGGCCGGGCAATGGGCGAGGTGGCTGCCGGATTCGGCCAGCCGGGCGACCTCGCGATCCGACAGGTGGATCGCGTGGGCGAGGATGGTCCGCGGACCCAGGCCGCCGGCCTGGTCGTAGACGTCGAGGTAGTCGCGAGCGCCCGGAAAGAGACGGGCGACCTCCGCGATCTCGGCCCGGTCCTCGGCCAGGTGGGTCTGCCAGTAGGCGCCCTTGGCCTTCGCGAGGGCCGCCGACTCGCGGAGCATCTCGGGGCTGCACGAGACGGCGAAACGGGGCGTGAACGCGTAGCGCAGGCGGCCGTTGTCGCGCATGTGCCAGCGGTCGCACAGGTCGGCCGACTGGCGCAGCGAGAGGTCGAGGACCTCCGACGGCCGGAGGGTCTCGTCGTAGGTCAGCCGGTCCATCATCACCTTGCCGATCACGGCCCGGATCCCGTGAGCCTCGGCCGCCCGGAACGCGGCGTCGAGCGAGGGCTCGTAGACGGCGCCGTACATCAGGGCGGTCGTCGTGCCGGCCGCAGCGAACCCCCGGTAGACAGCCGGCGCGACGACCTCGGCGACGGCCTCGGTGAAGTCGTGCTCGAGCGGGAAGACGTAGCGCCGCAGCCAGTCGAGCAGCGGCGTCCCGAAGCCGAGTCCCGCGTGGGGAACCTGGGGCAGGTGGACGTGCAGGTCGACCAAGCCCGGCAGGACGAGCCATGGCCGGAGGTCGAAGACGGGCCCGAGCCCGGGCGTGTCGGCGAACGACCCGACGGAGGTGATCCTGCCAGCCGCGTCGACGGTCAGCAGGCCATCCGCTTCGAACCGATGACCGCCGGCCGCGAGTGGAGTCAGGATCCGGGCGCGCAGGTTGAACGGTGGCTGATCCGGCAGGAGGATCGGCAGGGGCATCGACTCGGAGGCAGGCATCGGCCCGAATGCTACGCCCCGGCGCCTGTGCCGCAGAGCTCCGGGCCGCCCTGAACGCCATTGCGCCGGGTGCCTGGACAGAACGAGCGCAACCCAAGCCGCGAGCTCCTTCCGAATCGTCCAGGCCAGGCACGATCGGCAGCGAGATCTGCGGCTCGCCGGCTACCGCTTCGGCGCCGCCCGCGCTTGACAGCCCCGCGTCGCCGGTCCCATCGTCAAGCGTCAGGATGAACCCACGAACATGACCATCCGGCCCCCGCTCGGCCGCATCGCTGCGCCGGTCACCCTGCGGCCCCATCTCCCCAGCTCCGGCCTCGTCACGCCCAGCGCGCCGTTCCGGCGCGAGGGTCCGGCCAAGCTCACCGGGACGGCCCTGTACACCGACGACCTGGTGTTCCCCGGCGCCTGGTACGGCCAGACGATCCGCTCGACCGAGGCCCGCGCAAGACTGCTCGGCGTGGAGCTCGATCCGGGGTTCGACTGGACGCGGGTCGTGGTCGTGACCGCCGCCGACATTCCCGGCGCGAACATCGTGAACTCGATCCAGGACGACCAGCCGATCCTGGCCGTCGACGAGATCCGCCACCACGCCGAGCCGGTCGCCCTCGTCGCCGCGCCCGACAGGGCGCTTCTGCGCGAGGCGGTCGCCCACGTGGCGTTGCGCACCTCGCCACTCCAGCCGGTCTTCGATCCGCTGGCCAGCAGCCAGGTCTTCGCCCATTACGACATCCAGACCGGCGACGTCGAGGCGGCCCTGGCCGGCGCCGCCCTGGTGGTCGAGGGCGAGTACCGGGTCGGCCACCAGGAGCAGCTGTACATCGAGAACAACGCGATGATCGCCGTGCCCCGCGATGACGGCGGGGTGGCCGTCCACGGCTCGCTCCAGTGCCCGTACTACGTCCACAAGGCCCTCCGGCGCTCGCTGCTGCTCAGCGATGCCCAGGCGCAGGTGATCCAGGCCGAGACCGGCGGTGGGTTCGGCGGCAAGGAGGAGTACCCATCGATCCTGGCCCTCCACGCGGCCCTCCTGGCCCGCGCCTGCGCACGGCCCGTGCGGATGATCTACGACCGCCACGAGGACATCGCCGCGACGACCAAGCGCCACCCGGCGATCGTCACCTACCGCAGCGGCGTCTCGGCCGATGGCCGGCTCGTTGCCCAGGAGATCGAGATCGTCATGGACGCGGGCGCCTACTGCACCCTCAGCCCGGTCGTCCTGTCGAGGGGCACGCTCCACGCCGGCGGCCCGTACGCCTGCCCGAACGTCCGGATCCGCTCCCGGGCCGTTGCCACGAACACCCCGCCAAATGGCGCGTTCCGGGGGTTCGGTGCGCCGCAGACCGAGTTTGCTGCCGAGATGCAGGTCAACCGGATCGCCGAGGCGCTGGCGGTCTCGCCGCTCGAGCTCCGCCGGCGCTGGCTCTACCGGCCGGGGGACACGACACCGACCGGCCAGGTGCTCCGGGAGAGCGTCGCCGCCGAGGAGGCCCTCGAACGGGCCGCCGAGGCGTCCGAGTTCGAGCGGGTCCGCGCCCGGACCGCGGCGGCGCGGACGTCGCGAGTCTCGCGGGGAGACGCTGCCGACGGGCACCTGGCCCATGGGATCGGCCTGGCCCTGGCCTGGCACGGTGCGGGCTTCACCGGCTCGGGCGAGGTCCACCTCGAGTCGGTGGCCTCGGTCGAGCTGACCGGCGACGGCCGGATCGTGATCCTCGTCGGCTCGACCGAGATGGGCCAGGGAACCAAGACCATCTTCCCGCAGCTCGTCGCCGAGGCGCTGGGCGTGCCGATGGACGACGTCGAGTTCGCGCCCCAGGACACGTCGATCGTCCCGGACAGCGGCCCGACCGTCGCATCCCGGACGGCGATGGTCGTCGGTGGCCTCGTGATCGGCGCCTGCCGGCGCTTGCGGGCCGTCGTCGAGGAGCGCAGCGGCGCCCCGTTCGCGGACAGCTACCGGGCGGATGCCCAGGCTCACGGGCCGACGCGGATCGACGAGCACTTCGAGCCGTATCCGGGCGTCGACTTCGACGACACCACCTATCGCGGCGATGCCTATCCGGCGTTCGGCTGGGCATCGGCGATCGCCGAGGTGGACGTCGATCTCGACACCGGCGAGGTGGCCGTCCGGAGCGTCGTCGCGGCCGATGACGTGGGCCGGGTGATCCATCCCGTCCTGGCCGAGGGCCAGGTCGAGGGCGGCACGCTCCAGGCGGTGGGCTACGCGACGATCGAGGAGATCAAGCTGCGCGACGGGCGCTACCTCAACGATCGCCTGGCGACGTACCTCATCCCGACGGCCCTCGACGCGCCGCGGATCGAGACGATCCTCGTGGAGGCCCCGTTCAGCGGCGCGCCCCACGGCGCCAAGGGGATCGGCGAGCTGCCGATGGACGTCGGGGCACCGGCGGTGGTGGCCGCGATCCACGATGCCACCGGGGTCTGGATCCACGACCTGCCGGCGAGTCCCGAGCGGATCCTGGCGGCGATGGCCAGCCGGGACGCGGAGTCCCAGGGGTGAGCGTCCAGTTCACCGTCAATGAGGAACCCGTCGAGCTCGACGTCCCGGGCATTCGCCGGCTGCTTGACGTCCTCCGCGAGGATCTCGGCCTGACCGGCACGAAGGAGGGCTGCGGCGAGGGCGAATGCGGCGCCTGCACCGTCCTGCTCGACGGCGCGGTCGTGGATTCGTGCCTCGTGCCGATCGCCCAGGTCGACGGCCACGCCGTCCGGACCGTCGAGGGCCTCGCTCCGCGTCGGCCGGACGCCAGGAATCCCGCCACCCCCGACAACCTGAACCTGCTCCAGCGGGCGTTCCTCGAAACCGGCGGCGCGCAATGCGGGATCTGCACCCCGGGGATGCTCATGGCCGGCGAGGCGTTCCTGGCCTCGGGCCAGGCGCCCACCGACCCGGCGATCCGCGAGGCGATTGCCGGAAATCTCTGCCGCTGTACCGGCTACACGAAGATCATCGAGGCCATCGCCCTGGCCGCAGCTCGGCGGGAGGCGCCGGGATGATCGAGCCGCCGCTCGTTTCGCCGGACACGCTGTCCGCCGCCTATCGGTTGCTCGCCGAGGCAGCGTACCGGCCCATCTCCGGAGGCACGGACGTCCTCGTCGCCCTCAGCGGCGGGCTCGGTGCGCCGCCCGAGCGGCTCCTCGACCTCTGGCGCCTCGACGAGCTGCGCGGGATCGCCCTCGACGGCGATGCGCTCATCTTCGGGGCGCTGACGACATACGCCGAGATACGTCGCTCGGCAGTCTGCCGGGACCTGCTGCCGGCCTTCGTCGAGGCGGCGGCGACGATCGGCGCGGCCCAGATCCAGAACCGGGGCACGCTCGGTGGCAACATCGCCAACGCGTCGCCCGCCGGCGACATGCTGCCCGTCCTGCTGGCGACCGACGCAGTGATCGTCGCGGGGTCTGTCCGCGGCGAGCGCTCGATCCCGGCTGCCTCGTTCTGGACCGGCTACCGGCAGACGGCGCTCGCGGGTGACGAGATCGTCGTCCGGATCCGGATCCCGCTCGTCGCCGATCGGCAGGTCCGCTTCCGGAAGATCGGCACCCGCCGGGCGCAGGCGATCAGCAAGGTCGTCATCGCCCTGAGCTGGGTCTCGGCAGCGCCCGCCGAGCCGTGGCGATCCGTCCGGCTCGGCCTCGGTTCGGTGGCCGAGCGGCCGATCCGGGCGACCGCCACCGAGGCCTTCCTCGAGGGCCGCCTGCCCACATCGGATACCGCGAATACGGCATCTGTCAGGGTTGCCGCCGAGATCGAGCCGATCAATGATGTCCGCTCCACGGCCGACTACCGCCGGGCGGTGACCGGCCGGGTGCTGTACCGGCTGATCCGCGAGGCGGGCGACTGGTAGATCGGGGGATCTCCACGGAGACGGGAGAGCGACGTTGATCGAGCTGGGTCCGAACCGCTACGGCAAGTCGGCGATCCGCCTCGTGAAGGTGATTCGGGGCGCCGACGGCCAGCAGATCCGGGACCTGACGATCGCGATCAGCCTCGAGGGCGACTTCGCCCGGGCATACGTCGCCGGCGACAACAGCGGGGTCGTCGCCACCGACACGATGAAGAACACGACCTACGCGCTCGCCCGCGAGCACCTGACCGGCCCGATCGAGCAATTCGGACGGGTTCTCGCCGAGCACTTCGCGGCGTTTCCGCAGGTGGCCACCGCGACCGTGACGATCAACGAGCACGCCTGGACGCCGATCCCCACCCATGGCGGGCCGGCCCGCGATGCGTTCGTGCGGACGGACGAGCTGACCCGGACCGCGCAGGTGGCGGCCGCCGGCCCGGAGATCTCGATCCACGCCGGGTTCGACGACCTGACCCTCATGAAGACCTCGAAGTCGGCGTTCTCCGGGTTCCCCCGTGACGAGTTCACGACCCTGGCCGAGACCGACGACCGGCTGATGGCCAGCAAGATCAGCGCGAGCTGGCGCTACGTGCCGGGGGCGATCGATTTCGACGCGTCCTTCGACGCCGTCTGCGCGACGCTCCTCGACGTCTTCGCCGAGCACCACAGCGCGTCGGTCCAGGCCACGATCTGGGCGATCGGCCAGGCCGTCCTGGTAGCCCGACCGGAGATCGACGAGATCCGGCTGGTCATGCCCAACCTCCATCACTGGCTCGTCGACCTGGCGCAGTTCGGGCAGGCCAACGATCGCGAGATCTACGTCCCGACGAGCGAGCCGTACGGCTTGATCGAGGCGACGGTCCGTCGGGGTGAAGCGTCGCCGGTCGCGGAGGCCGCGGCGGCCGAACCGGGGCCTGAGCCCGAGCCAGTGGCGATCGAGCCAGCGGCCGTCGAGCCCGTGGCCGTCGAGCCGCTGCCGGTCGAGCCCGAGCCCGTCGTTGCCGGACCGGAGCCTGGGCCCGTGCCGGACGAGCCCGAGCCGGGACCCGAATCGGAGCCCGGGCCCGAGCCGGCGTACGTGGCGGCCTCCGTGCTCGAGCCCGCGGCCACCGAACCAGGATCCGAACCTGCCGCCGAGGCCGAGACGCTCACCGCGGAGCGAATCGCGGCCGTACCGGCCCCCGAGCGCAGACTGCCCGACGGCGTCGAGATCCGCGGCCGGGCGGTGCCCCAGCTCGACGCGATCCTCAGCAACGACGCACTCGACTTCCTGGCCCGGCTCCAGCGCGAGTTCGGCGCCCGCCGCCTCGAGCTCCTCGCCGCGCGCAAGAAGCGCCAGATCGTCCTCGATCGGGGGATCCTGCCCGACTTCCTGGCCGATACCGCCGAGATCCGCCGTGGCGACTGGACGGTCGCCCGCGCCCCCGCCGACCTGTCCGACCGGCGGGTCGAGATCACCGGTCCCGCCGAGCCGAAGATGATGATCAATGCCCTGAACTCGGGCGCCCGGGTCTTCATGGCCGATCTGGAGGACTCGCTCTCGCCGACCTGGGCCAACGTGGTCGGCGGCCAGGTGGCGATCGCCGATGCCGTTCGCCGCCGGCTCGAGTTCGACAGCCCCGAGGGCAAGCACTACCGCCTCAACGAGGACATCGCGACGCTCGTGGTCCGCCCGCGTGGCTGGCAGCTCGACGAGCGCCACCTCCTGGTCGACGGCGCGCCGATCTCGGCCGCGCTCTTCGACTTCGGCCTGTTCGTCTTCCACAACGCCCGGGAGCAGCTCAGCCGGGGCACCGCGCCGTACGTCTACCTGCCGAAGCTCGAGTCGCACCTCGAGGCCCGGCTCTGGAACGATGTCTTCAGGGCAGCCCAGGAGGCGCTCGGAATTCCTGTGGGGACCATTCGCGCCACGGTCCTGATCGAGACGATCCTCGCCGCGTTCGAGATGGACGAGATCCTGTACGAGCTGCGCGAGCATGCCGCGGGCCTCAATGCCGGCCGCTGGGACTACCTGTTCAGCTGCATCAAGAAGTTCCGCTCGCAGTCCCAGCTCGTCCTGCCGGATCGGGCCCAGCTGACGATGACCGTGCCGTTCATGCGGGCCTACACGCAGCTTCTCGTGCAGACCTGCCACCGGCGCGGCGCCCATGCGATCGGCGGGATGGCCGCGTTCATCCCGTCACGCAAGGATCCCGAGGTCAATGCAGCTGCGATGGCCCGGGTCCGCGAGGACAAGGAGCGTGAGTCGAGCGACGGCTTCGACGGCACCTGGGTCGCCCATCCCGATCTCGTGCCGCTCGCGACCGAGATCTTCGACGGCGTCCTCGGCCAGGATGCCGACCAGAAATCGCGCCCCCGCCCGGCGGTGTCGATCTCGGCCGCCCAGCTCCTCGAGCTGGCAGTGGCCGGCGGCCAGGTGACCGAAGCCGGCGTGCGCACGAACGTCTCTGTCGCGCTCCAGTACCTCGACTCGTGGCTGCTTGGCAACGGCGCCGCCGCGATCAACAACCTCATGGAGGACGCCGCGACCGCCGAGATCTGCCGCTCGCAGCTCTGGCAGTGGCGAGCCACCCGGACACGCCTCGCCGACGGCCGGGTCTTCGACGGCGACCTCTACAAGAGCATCCGCCACGACGAGCTCGGCCGCCTCGGCGGCACGGGTGTCGGCCGCCTCGGCGACGCCGTCACGGTCCTCGACCAGCTCGTCTTCGCGAACGGCTTCCCGGACTTCCTCACGATCGAGGCCTACCGCCTCCTGGAGTGAGCGCCGCGTGCTGCGGCCCGCGTGGCGCGGGTTGGCCGCCGCCGAGCCGGCTATTCCACCAGCGCATGAGTCCGACCGATCGCCGGGTCCGGGCGCCATGTTCATGCGTGGGATGGATGGCCGGGACCATCAAGAGGTCATCGAAGTCGATGTCATGCACGGCATGCATGCCCACGACGAGTCGAGAGAAACGAACGTCGAACTCATTCGCTGGTTGCATGGGGCGCGCGATCGCTCGGGGCTCTCAGAACCCTCTCATCTCGCATCCGTATCCTCGGGTGCGAGTGGCTCTCTCCGCTCAGACCGCCTCGTGAACGGGAGTGAAGCCTGGCTCCGATGCCGACGATTGATGCGATCGCCACCCAGCCGCTTCAGCCCGTCGCCGTCGAGCTCCTGGCGCGAATCGACGCTGCCCACGCGGCCGTCAAGACCTGGCCGCGCGCGTTCGCCGATGCAGATGTCGCACAGGTCAGGCTGACCCTGCCGGCAGTTGTCGCCCTGAGCGCCTTTCTCGAGGGCCATTCGCAGGAGGCCATCTCGATCATGGGGACCGTTGCCCTCGAGGTCTGGAGTGGCAGCGACTTCTACGTGGAGGCGGGCCAGAGCTTCGTCGCGGGCGACCTCGCGAACGCCCGCACGAAATGGGAGTCGGGCAATGCGGCCTGGACCCACGCTAGCGTGCCTGCGGCTTGACCGGGCGACGTCCGATGGCCCATCCCGTGGGGCACGGGCACGGGCACGGGCATGGGCCTGGGCCGCGGCGCGCCGGCCTCACCGCCGGAGCAGCCGCGCTGGTCGTGGTCCTGCTGTCCGTTACGGGCACCCTGGCCGGACGGCAGGCGGCGCAGCTCCCGCCCACGGTTTCGCCCGGCGCAGCAACGCCGAGCCCGGCGGCCACGGCGCTCGCCGATGGCCCAACGCCCGCACCGACGACGAGCGCGCCTTCCTCGGGAGCGCCCCTTCCCGCGCCGATCACCCATGGCGCCTTCGCCGGTGATCTCCTGATCGCCGATCGCGGGAACGACCGGATCCTGATCGTCAACAGCCAGAAGAAGATCCTGTGGCGCTTTCCCGGGACGGGCAGCCTGCCGCCCGGCCAGGGCTTCAGCGCCGACGACGCGTTCCTGTCGCCGGACGGCAAGACGATCCTGGCCAGCGAGGAGATGCACCAGGTCCTCGCCCGCATCGACATCGCGACGAGGCGGATCACCTGGCAATACGGCCACTATGGGCGCACCGGTGCCGCCGCCGGGTTCCTCAACACGCCGGACGATGCCTACCCCCTCGCAAACGGCAACGTAACGGTGGCCGATATCCGGAACTGCCGGGTCATCGAGATCGCCCCGGACAAGCACATCGTGCGGACCTGGGGCCAGACCGGGGTCTGCCGGGATGCTCCGCCGTTCAGCTACAACGAGCCAAACGGCGACACGCCGCTCCCCGACGGCGGAATCCTGATCACCGAGATCCGCGGATCACGGGTCGTTCGCCTCGACGCCTCCGGTCGGGTGAAGTACGACATCCACGTTCCCGTCCTGTACCCCTCCGATGCCCAGCTCGACCCGCACGGGAACATCGTCGTTGCCGACTATTCAAATCCCGGTGCCGTCGTCTCGGTGTCGTCGACCGGCCGGCTCCTGTGGCGCTACGGACCAGCTTCCGGGGCGGGGCGCCTCGACCACCCGAGCCTCGCCGATCCGCTCGCCGACGGGACGATCATCCTCAACGACGACCTGCGCGACCGGGTGATCCTGCTCAACCCGAAGACGGGCCGGATTCTCTGGCAATACGGCAGTACCGGCAGCGCCGGCAGGGGCGCCGATCGCCTGCACATCCCCGACGGCGTGAACCTGATTCCGCCGGGCGTCATCCAGGGCCTTTGAGCCGCTGAGGTGAGCCGAAGCGCGGCGCGAACCCGGGGCGCTCTGTCCGTGGCCGTCATCGCGGCCCTCGGAGTGGCCGCCTGCGGTCAGCTGCCGATTCCATCCGGGGCGCAGCGAGCGGGCGACTCGCCGTCGCCGGCTCGAACGTCCGCCTCGCCTTCGGCCAGTCCGATCGCCTCGGACTCGCCGCGGCCGGGATCGCCCGCGCGGATCGTCGTTGCCAGGCTCTCGGTTGGCCTGCCGGGGGGCCTCAGCCGGGCCGTCGCAGTCCAGCTCGGATCGCAGGTCCTGATCTGTGGCGGATTGGGCAGCGCTGGGACCACCGGCTCGATCCTCGCGCTGAACCTCACGACCGGGCGGGTTCGGCAGGTCGGCTCCCTGGCGACGGCCGTCCACGACGCCGGCGGAGCGGTCATCAACGGCGCGGGCTACCTCTTCGGGGGCGGGAGGTCAGTCGCGGGCTCTGCGATCCAGCGGATCGACGGCTCCGGGGCGTCGGCCCAGGTCGGGGCGCTGCCCCCCGCCCGGGCCGACCTCGCTGCTGCGGCCGTGGACGGTGAGATCGTCATCGTCGGGGGTGGGACGCCGGCCCTGGCCGACGGTCGAATCCTGGCGACGTCAGACGGACACGACCTTCGAACGATCGGCCGCCTGCTCGTGCCGGTTCGGTATCCGGCGGTCGCGGTGCTCGACGGCCTCGTCTACGTGATCGGCGGTGAGACCCCAGGCGGCGACACGTCGGCGATCCAGGAGCTCGATCCTGCGACGGGCCGCGTCCGAATCGCAGGTCATCTCCCCCACCCGCTGTCCCATGCGTCCGCGCTGGTGATCGGGACGACGATCGTGGTCGCGGGTGGCCGATCCGCAGGCCGGGCCCAGAACGCGGTCCTGCGATTCGCAGCGAGAACGGGATCGGTGTCGGTCGTGAGCCGGCTGCCGGTTCCTGCTTCGGACATGGCGGCGGTCGTCGTCGATGGAGTCGGCTACCTCATCGGCGGGGAGACATCCGGTCCGATCGCCTCGATCGTCACGATCTCGATCCCCTGACGTGGGATCGCGGCGGCGGGAATTTCAGAGTTCTCTCATCAGCCGGGCCTAAGGTCAGGTCATGGACTCCCGGCTGCAGCGTGCCCGCACGCGCCACATGAGCCCGCCAACCCGCCGGCTCCCAGTGGTCGAGCGCCGTCCCCAGCGGGCGGCGCCGCCGAGCGTCGATCCGCGGAAGTTCGTGTCAAGGATGAAGCGCCGAATCGCCGCTGCCTCCGTCGTCGGGTTCGGCGCGTTCTTCGGGCTGGCGACGCTCAACGTCGTCGGCGTCACCTCCCTCGGAAGCACCTCGGCCGGAGTCAGCTCCCCCAATACGCCCGCTCAGTCGCTTCCACCAGGCGACTTCTTCGGCCGGCCGGGCGTGCCCGTCGTCGCAGGAGCAGCGCAGCCCCAGGTCATCCTGGGTGGCGGCCCACCGATGCTCACGAGCGGCGGATCCTGATCTCATGGCCGGGCCGCCCACAGCCCTTCGTCCTCGGTCTGATGCGCTCCTGACACCCGCCGGCCTGGCCCGGCACACGTTCGAAGCGATGGGCACAGCCGTCGTCCTCCTCCTGCCGGCCGAACGCGTCGCCGAGGCGCGGCGCATCGAACGACTCTTTGCGCGGTGGCAGGGGATCTGCACGCGGTTCGACCCGCGCAGTCAGCTGAGCCGCCTCAATGCCGCTCGAGGCGAGCCGGTTGTCGTTGGCGAGCTGCTCTTCCGCGTCCTGTCGGTGGCGCTGGAGGCAGCGAGAGCGACGGATGGCCTCTTCGACCCGACCTTGCTCCGGTCCCTCGAGGCGATCGGCTACGACCACGACTTCGCGACAGTCCTCCGGGACGCCCCGAGCCGGCCGTTCAGTGGCGCGCTGCCGCGGACTGGTGGCTGGCGAGATCTTCGGTTGGATGCCGAGCGCCGAACTGCTCGGCTGCCGCCCGGTGTCGGCGTGGACCTCGGAGGACTCGCCAAGGGGATGGCGGTCGACGCCGCGATCGTGGATCTCACCTCGGCGGGGATCGACGTCGCGGCGGTCGACGCAGGCGGGGATCTCGCGGTGGTCGGACTCCCACCCGGTGCAGATACGTGGTCGATCGCAATCGACGCCCCGGGTCGGGCGCTGACGATCTCAGTGCCCGGAGGGGCCATGGCGACGTCTGGAGTCGCGCGCCGGCGGTGGCGACAGGGCATGCAGGACCGACACCATCTCATCGATCCCCGCACTGGCCTGCCCTCAACGGCCGACCTGCACTCGGTGTCGGTCGCCGCACCAACCTGCGCACAAGCCGAGGTCGCGGCGAAGGCGGCCTTCCTGTTGGGTCCGGACGAGGGATCCCGGTTCCTTCTGGAGCATGGCCTGGCAGGGCTATTCGTAGCTGGCGACGGGACCACCCGGATCGCGGGGCCCTCGGGCGTGGCGTGACCACCTCGGGCCTCACCTGGGAGATCGCTCGAGCTGGTGGGTTCGTTGCTTACGGGCTCCTGACCGCGTCGGTCTCGATCGGCCTTGTCCTGAGCCTGAAATGGCGTTCACCGCGCTGGACGCGCTTCATCACCAACGAGCTCCATCGATTCGTGACGCTCCTGGCCCTGGCCTTCACCGCCATCCACACGTTGATGGTGGCGATCGACCCGTTCATCCAGTTCACGCCGGCCGAGGTCCTGATCCCATTCGTCAGCCACTACCGGCCCCTGTGGATCGCCCTGGGGATCGTGGCCACCGACCTGCTGATCGCGGTCTACGTGAGCGAATGGATCCGGCCGCACGTCGGCTATGCGTGGTGGCGTCGGTTCCACTACCTGGCATTCATCGTCTTCGCACTCGCGCTCGTTCACGGGCTGAGCACCGGCAGTGACTCGCGAGCCCCATGGGCGATCGGGGCCTACATCGCCAGCGTCGTGCTGGTGGGAGCGCTCATCTCGGTTCGAGCGTTGCCGGGCACGGGTGAGGAATCACATCCGAGCATCGCCGTGCTCACCGTCGGCATGGTGCTGGTCGTGGGCTTCTGGGCCTGGAACGGCCCCCTCCAGCCCGGCTGGAATGCGATTGCCAACGATGCCCGTGGCTCGGGTTCGACGACGGCGCCAGGCCAGGGCCAGGTCCCGGGTGCGGGCTCCTCGGGCGCCCCGCCGGCGAGTGCCGTGCCCAGCAGCGCGCCCGCGATCGCCGGGCAGCCGTTCACCGATGACATCTCGGGTCAGCTGGTCCAGTCGACCGACGGTTCGGTCACGATGACGGCGATCCTCGGCTCCAGCGGCGATCAACTGACGATCCGCTTCCCGTCCGGCCAAGGGAGCCGGCTGGCAATTGACGGAGCCACCGTGTCGCTGCTGGCTCCCGACGGCGACACCTGCGCCGGTGACATTCGCGGCCTCGATGACAACCAGCTTGTCGCAGCGTGCCAGGGGGCCACGAGCGGGTCCGCCTGGGTCTTGAGATTGACCCTGGCCGGCGACGGCAACGGCGGCATCAGCGGTTCGATCGAAGCGACTCCCCAATAGGCGGTTTCCCCGGGCACATAGCCGCCGGGGCAGCGCATGGCTCAGTCGCTGATCCGACGCTCCACGAATTGGCCGTAGCCGCGCTGGCCGACGAACAGGCCATCGCGAATGACGGCCCGGCCCCGGACGAACACCGAGCGGACCGCGCCGCTGACAGCCAGGCCCTCGAACGCGGTGTAGTCCGAGGTGTGGTGGAGCTCGGCGGCGCGGATCGTCCGCCGCGCCGCCGGGTCGAACAGCACCAGGTCCGCATCCCGGCCGCGCGCGAGGACGCCCTTCGACGAGAGCCCGAAGAACCTGGCGGGCGCCGCCGAGAGCAGCTCGACCAGCCGCTCGGCCGTGATCCGGCCGGTGGCCACGCCCTCCGACCAGGCGATCGCGAGGAGCGTCTCGATCCCCGGCGCGCCGTTGCTGATCTTGTCGAAGGGCACGCCAGAGACCCGCTTCTCGACGGCAACCCGATCCGGGACGTGGTCGGTGGCGACCAGGTCGAGCGAGCCATCCGCCAGCCCGGTCCACATCGCGTCGCGATCGGCGACTGAGCGGAGCGGGGGAGAGATCACGACCTTGGCCACCTCGGCATCGTCGGGATCAAGGTAGCGCGCGTCGGTCAGGGCCAGGTAGTGCGGGCAGGTCTCGGCCGAGGCGCGGACACCACGAGCCTTCGCGGCGCGCACCGCCTCCAGCGCCCCCGAGGACGAGAGGTGGACGACGTGGACCGGCGCATCGGCGGCCTCGGCGAAAGCCATCGTCCGGGCCGTCGCGACTGTCTCGGCCAGCGCCGGCCGCGACGACGCGTGGAACCGCGGCGCCGTGTCGCCCCGCGCCAGGGCGCCGGCGACGGCGGTGTCGATCAGGACCGGATCCTCGCAATGGACCTCGAGCCGGCCGCCCCGCCGACCCATCGTCCGGATCGCCTCGAACAGCCGCGCATTGTCGAGCCGGAAGTCGAAGACCATGAAGGCCTTGGCCGTCGGCACGCCCGAATCGACGATCGCGGCCAGCTCGCCGACCGGGTCGTCCATCCGGCCGCTGATCGCCAGGCTGACCGCGTAGTCGACGGCCGCGTCGGACGAGGTCGCTGCGCGCCACTCGGTGAGCCCGGCAACGAGCGAGCGCTCCGCGGCCGGTGAGGAGCCTGTGCCCGGATTGTTGAACGCCAGGAACGTTGTCGTGCCGCCGAACGCGGCCGCGACCGAGTCCTGGAAGAAACGATCGGGCTCGGCGTCCGAGGCAACCCGGGTGTGGGTGTGGACATCGACGATCCCCGGCAGGACGATCAAGCCCGTCGCGTCGATCACTTCGCGGGCGCCGGCGGCCAGCCCGGCAAGGTCCGGTTCGATCGCCGAGATCCGGCCGCCCTCGACGGCGAGATCGGCCCGGGACGAGCCACCAGGCGTGACGATCGTCCCGCCGCGAACGACGAGGTCGACCGGATGACTCACGCCGGTCAGTCGGCCTCGCTGATCGTGATCGCCTGGGCACCCTGCCAGAGGCAGCGCCGGCCGACCTCGCGCAGGCGATCGGCCCAGCCCAAGTCAGCCGGGCCGTCCGGCTCGATCGTCGCGAAGTGGTTCGCGGCCAGCTGGCCGACCTTCGAGCTCGTCGTGCAGGCACCGTACGGGAAGACGATCTCGCACTCGCTGATCCCGCCCGGGTAGAGGGCGAGCTGGCCCGGCGCCGGGTGCGACGTGTGGTTCTCGTAGCCGATCCCCGGCCGGAGGTCGCCGTACGGGATCCACGTCGACTCGCCGCTCCAGCGGCAGTGGATGAGCGACGCCTGGATCGGCAGCATTCGCCGAATCGCCTCGATCGTCTGCGGCGCGGCAGCCTCCCAGCGGGCGCTAAAGTGGAGGTCGCCGACGACGATCTGGAGCCGAGCCATAGGTGGAGGATAGCGTGGCGAACCCGCTGCCGACGATCTCGAGCCACGTCCTCGACACGAGCCGTGGCATGCCCGCGGCCGGGCTCTCGATCACGGTCTCGAAGGTCGGCTCGAACGGCCCCGAGCTGGCCATCGGTACTGCGACGACCGATGCCGACGGGCGGATCGCCGATCTCCTCGGCCGGCCGCTCGAGACGGGCACGTA
>JANWLH010000081.1 GCA_025450915.1 Candidatus Limnocylindrales bacterium
AGCGCCAACAGTCCCGGCGGCGATGAGGCCAACCAGGCGGCGATCGCGCGCTACCGACCGCGAGTCAAGCGGCTGTGAGCGACGGACAGATACAACCCCGGGTACCCGCCAGCGAAGATCGGTTGCGAGGCGCTCCGGGAGGGTCTATTGTCGGGCAATCAACAATTTCCGAGGGGCGCCCATTGACGGTCATGCAGCGGCCCGACACGATGACGGAGGCCGTCAGAAAGCACATCCGGGACGCCATCGTCCGCGGCACCTTCGAGCCCGGAGCGCGGCTTCCTGAGATCGCCCTGGCGACAGACCTCAACACGTCCCGCGGCACGATCCGCGAGGCCCTGCGGATGCTGGCCGACCGTGGCCTGGTCGACGTCTTCCCCCGGCGGGGCGCGTTCGTATCGCAGCTCTCGCCGCGCGCGACCTGGGAGATCACGAGCCTGCGCGCCCTGCTTGAGCCGTATGCTGCGCGGCTGGCGCTCGAGGCGAGCGGCTCCTCGCGGGTCTACCAGGAGGAGGTCCGGAGCGCGTTCGACCGCCTGCGGGAGGCCACGATCGGCGCCGATCCGGTGGCGGTTGCCGATGCGGATGCCGGGTTTCACCGGGCGGTGTTCCTCCACTGCGGCCACCAGATGCTGCTCGACCGCCTTGATACGCTCCAGGTCCTGTCGCGCCGGATCGTTCTCACGAACCAGCTGTATGCCGCCGACGCGGCGACCCTCGTCGGGCAGCACCAACCGATCGCGACCGCGGTCGAGCGCCGCGACCCTGCCCGCCTCGAGGCGGCCGTGCGCGCGCACGTGATCGAGGCCGGCGAGCTGCTCCTCGGCCGGATGGACGCCAGCGCGACGGCCCATGGCCGTGGCCACCAGCCGAAGCCCGGCGGCGCCCAGGGCTATTCCTGGCCGACCGGCGGCGCGGCGCCAGCGATTGCCGCCGGGCGCGGCCGGCTACGTCCCCGACCCTCGACCGGGAGCCCGCCGGGGACGATCGATGGAGGAGCGAAACCCTGAGCTATGGAGGAGACGGAACGGTTCGGGGGTGGGTGAACTACGAACAGGAACGTACAGAGGTAGTGAGGTACACAGAGATGCTCCAATCCAAACGACTCGCCACACTCGTGGCTGTGGTCTTCCTGGCCGGTGCCTGCGGGTCCTCGGCGACGCCGACACCGCCGCCGGCCGCCTCGACGGCGCCCTCGACGGCGCCGTCATCGAGTGGTGCGGCCGGCGGGTCACCAGCGTCGAGCGCCGGAGATACCGGTCCGGGTCCTGAATCAGGCCCGGTCGCGCTGACCTTGTCGAGCGGCTATTCCGAGATGGACCCGGTCTACAAGAAGGCCGCCGACGCCTACCACGCGCTCCACCCGAACGTCACGATCACGGTATCCAGCACTGACCTGCGGAGCTACGAGCAGAAGCTCACGATCGCCCTGCCGACCAAGACCTCGACCGATATCGTCGAGCACAGCCTGGCCTTCCTGACGCCCTTCGTCGACCAGAACCTGCTCGCCCCGGTCCCGGCCTGGATGCAGAGCTTCGTCACGAGCGGCGTCTTCGACAAGTTCGTCCAGGCCCACGTGACCTACAAGGGCCAGGTCTGGGCCGTCCCCGAATTCGTGAGCGCGGTCGCGCTCTACTACAACAAGGACTACCTGAGCGCCGCCGGCGTCCAGCCACCGACCACGATGGACCAGATCATGGCCGCCGCCCCGCTGCTCACGAAGTACGACTCGAGCGGTGCGGTCAGCCGGTCAGGGCTCAGCCTTCGCCTGAGCGGCCAGGGCAGCGGCGTGGCCGAAAAGTTCTGGCTCTGGCTGATGCAGTACGGCACGCCCCAGGCGCCGCTCGGGCTGCTGGCCCAGAACAGCGCCGGCAAGTACAGCGCGAGCTACGCGAACGATTCCGGCGTCAAGGTCCTCGAGATGTACGTCAACGGGGTTAACAAGCCGCCGCTCATCGACGACACGAAGATCGCCGCGGACACGAAGGCGTTCGAGCAGGGATTGACCGCGATGTTCATGCGCGAGTCGAATGTCATCGGCGACATCGCGGCCAATGCCCCGACCCTCAACTACGGCGCGGTCAGGCTGCCGACGACGACCCTGCACAGCACCGAGTCCTTCGACGTCTCGGCCAACTCACCCCACCAGCAGACCGCCTGGGACTTCATCAGGTTCCTGATGGACCTGCCGCAGCAGCAGTCCATCGCCACGATCTCGGGCTGGGTTCCCGCCCGGATCGACCTCGACTACTCCGCCCTCCTGGCGCAGCAACCGGCCTGGGGCGCAATGCTCGTCAAGGACCCCAACTACCAGGCCGGCTACCAGACCGACTACCTGATCCCGGAATGGGACGAGATCGAGACCAAGCTGGCCACCCATCTCGTCGCGACCTACACCGACAAGTCACTGGTCGACAATCCGACGGGTGCCTTGCAACGGCTGCAGCAGTTCGCCGATGAGACAAACTCCATCCTGAAGGCCCACAACGACTTCGGGCAATGAGCTAGGGCGCAGCGGCCGCTAGCCGCCACCGTTTCAGGCAGCTTCTGGGCCTTCCCGAGGGGCACGCTCCTCGGGGAGGCCCGGTCACATCGAGGTCTGAGACCGTTGAGACCAAGCCAATGATGGCGTCGGGGACGCTTGGGCGGGGACTCCACCGGATGCGCTCCGCGCTGCCGTCCATCCCACCCCAGCGCCGGCGGACCTACCTGTTCGCGTATGGCTTCCTGGCGCCGATCGTGGTCCTCTTTGGGTTCCTGCGCATCGTTCCGATCCTCTACACGGTCTTTCTCGGGTTCTTCAACTGGTCGCTGGTGGACCCGAACCACACGTTCGTGGGCCTCGATAACTTCATCAACCTCCTGAGCGACCCCAACTTCCAGACCGCGTTCCTCAACACGACGATCATCGCCCTCGGGACCACGGTGGTGTCGATCGCCCTGGCCTTCTTCGTGGCTGCCGTCGTGGCCTATGGCGGCGGTCGGATTGGCGGCCTGATCGAGATCCTGTTCTTCCTGCCGGTCGTGACGCCGCTCGTTCCGGCGACGCTCGGCTGGCGGTCGATCCTCGACTACCAGCACGGCGTGCTCAACGCCATCTTCGGGATCTTCGGGATTCCCAACCAGGCCTGGACGACCGATCCGACGCTGGCGATCGTGTCGGTGATCATGATCTCGGTGTGGGCCCAGGTGGGCTACAACATGATCATCCTGCTCGTCGGGATGCGCTCCATCCCGCGGCTCTACTACGAGGCCGCGGCGGTCGACGGCGCGAGCACCTGGAAGCAGTTCCGGCACATCACGTTCCCGCTGATGATCCCGATCCTGCTGTTCGTCACGGTCATCACGACGATCCAGGCGTACAACGTCTTCACCCAGGTGTTCGTGCTGGCCTCCGACGTCCAGGGGGCGCCCGGCTACCTCGTCCCGGTGCTGGTCTACGACATCTTCCAGAACGGCTTCCGCTACTTCAACTTCGGCTATGCCGCGGCCGAGGCGGTCTACCTGTTCCTGGTGGTGATCGTCCTGATGCTCCTCCAGTTCCGGTTGTTCAACCGGCCGACGGATTAGGAGGACGAGATGATCCACCGCCGGGGATTCAACCCCATCCGGCTCCTGATCCAGGTCATCCTGGTGGCCGTCGGCCTCGTCATGGTCTTCCCGCTGTTCTGGCTGGTCAGCACGTCCCTGCGGCCGGCACCGGAGCTCCTGGAGATCCCGCCGCAGCTCCTGCCCCAGCACTGGACGCTCGACAACTACGCCAATGCGTTCGCCGCTGCGCCATTCGGGACGTGGCTGCTCAACAGCCTGATCTTCGCCACGATCTCGACGATGTTCATCCTGCTCACCTCGTTGGTGGGCGGCTACATCCTGGCCAAGTTCAAGTTCCCGGGCAACAACTTCCTGTTCATCCTGATCCTGGCGACGGCGATCGTGCCATTCGAGATCTACATGCTGCCGGTCTTTCTCGAGGTCCAGGCACTGTCGCTGATCAACACGCTGCCCGGGCTGATCCTGCCCTACGTGATCCTCAGCTACGGGATCTTCTTCATGCGCCAGAACGTCCTCGCCAGCGTGCCCGACGAACTGCTGGACGCGGCCCGGATCGACGGCCTGTCAGAGACCGGGATCATGATCCGCCTCGTCTCGCGGTTGCTCGCGCCGGCGATCAGTGCCCTGGCGATCTTTGCCTACCTCCAGTCGTGGACGGCGTTCATCTGGCCGCTCCTGGTATTGAACGACCAGAACCTGTTCCCGGTGCAGCTGGGCCTCGCCCAATTCAACAGCAGCGTCTCGGTGAACTACGCCGTCCTGAGCGCGGGCGCCGTCGTGGCGATGGCGCCGACCGTGATCGCCTTCCTGGTCCTGCGCCGGCGGATCATCGAAGGCGTGACGCTGACCGGCTTCCGGTAGGAGCGTCGATCAGCGCGTGAGGCGCCAGATGCGCCGGCGGTTGGACCGGCTGAGGATGACCCCGGCAACGACGATCGCGCCCCCGACCAGCTGGATCGTGGTGACGTCCTCGCCCAGCAGGACGACCGCAAACAGGACTCCGAGGAACGCCTGCACGTACTGGTAGACGGCTGCCCGGGAGGCGCCGATCCGGCCCACCGCGGTGAAATACAGCAGGTTCGTGACGAGGCCTGTCATCAGGATCGTGTAGCCCAGGGCCGTCCAGCCGCCGAGCGTGACGTGGGTGAAATCCTGGGCGAGGATCGAGGGCAGGGCGATCGGCAGCAGGATCAGGGTCCCGAACAGCATCTCGTAGGTCAGGATCCGATAGACGCTGTAGCGGACCAGGAGCGGCACCACGACGATCGCCGAGACCGATGACACGAGGACGTTGCCGAACGCGAAGCCATCGCCGAGCAATCCGGATTGGAAGAGCCCGGTCGTCGTCCCGCCGACCACGATCAGGATGACCCCGAGCAGCCCGATCAGCACCGCTACCCAGTGCCGCCGGCCCGATCGTTCGAGCCCGATGAGCGTGGCGATCACGACCGTGACGATCGGCGCCGTTGCCCCCAGCAGAGCGTTGTCCGACGCGGTCGTATAGGTCAGCGCGAGCACGAACGAGACCTGGCTCAGGGTGACCCCGAACAGCCCGGCCATCGCCAGCCGGGGGAGATCCTCGCGGCGGACCCCCACCGATCCTTCGTGGAGCCGCAGGACAACGAGGAGGATGAGTCCGGCCGTCCCGAAGCGAATCGCCGGCAAGGCCAGGGGCTGGATCTGGCTGATGCCGTACTTCATGACCGAGTAGTTGAGCGCCCACAAGGTCACGGCCACGAGCAGGATCACGTCCGACGATCCGGAACGGGCGGCAGCTGCCAGGCGGCGCGCGCCGGATCGCTTGGCCGAAGGAGTCGTGACGGGGACCTCCGCCGGAGCGACGGGGGCGGTCCCGTGCGCGCTCACGCTCGGCGCGCGAACCGGGTCATCCGTCGGTCGCGCCCCAGACAAGCTGTCCCGCGACGATCGTGGCGATGACAATCGGATCTGCCCGGACCGAGGCCTGCCGGAAGATCGTCAGGTTGGCGTTGGCACCGATCCGCACGGACTCGTGACCACGGTCCCAGCCCAGCTCGACCAGCCGCGACGGATTGGCGGTCACCATCCGGACCGCGTCCCGGATCGTGATTCCGGCGTGGCGGATCGCGTTGCCGAGGCACACCCCAAGCGTCGCCGCGGAGCCGGCCAAGTACGGCGTCCCGCTCAGGACGACGCGGCCGGAGGGCAGCAGCTCAACCTCGCCACCGACGGCCGAGGCGTACACCCCCGGGGCGAGGCCGGCCAGGGCCAGGGCATCGGTTACCAGGATCGTCCGCTCGACGCCCTTGGCCCGAACCATCGTCCGCATCACGGTCGGTGGCAGATGGTGGCCGTCGAAAATGAGGCCGGCCGACAGCCGATCCTCGGCGAGCTGGTCCCAGATGTAGTTGGGGTGGCGCGGGATCAGCGCGTGAGCGCCGTTGCCGAGATGGGTCGACCAGCGGGCGCCGGCGTCGACGGCGGCCTGGATCTGCTCGCCGTCCGCCGCCGTGTGCCCGACCGACGCGACGACCCCGTCGGCGACGATCGCCCGGATGTAGGCGATCGATTCCTCGTACTCGGGCGAGACCGTGACGATCCGGATGCGGCCGCGCGCGGCTTCCTGCCAGCGCCGGTACTCGGCCACGTCAGGCGGCCGGACATGCTCGAGCGGGTGGGCGCCGCGCGGCCCGTCCTCGCGGGCAATGTGCGGACCCTCGACGTGGATCCCGACGATCGCCTCGGCCACGAGCGGGTCGGCCTCGCAGGCATCGGCGACGGCCCGCAGCGAGCGCAGGATCCGCTCCTCCGACTGCGTACAGATCGTGGGGCAGGCAGCCGTGGTCCCCCACTGCCACAGGGCGCGGACCATGGCCGCCACATCCGGGCTCTCGACCTCGGCGGCATTCGGGTCGTGGCCGGCGAAGCCGTTGACCTGGAGATCGACCCAGCCCGGCGCGATCCAGGCGTCGGCTGCCGAGCCGTGCTCCAGGCGCTGGATCTCGGCCACGAGGCCGTCCCTGATGACGATCCTGACCGCGCCGCCATCCTCGATCAGGCGGCCCTCGAGCCTGAGCTCGCCGGTCGTGGTCACGGCTTGCTCGAGGCGGCGGGCACGAGGGCCTCGCGCAAGCCGTCGCCCAGGATCTGTTCGGCCGTCGGGGAGACCCAGTACCAAACACCGAGGTTCTCGTCGTCCTCCGCGATCTGCAGCGCCGTGGGGATGTAGCCGGTGGCGGATTCGCCGTAGCCAAGGGCCAACACGAACGCCTCGGGCCGCAGGCTCTGGGCGAGGAGCTGGTACTCGACGTAGGCCTCGCCCGGCAGGAGGACGAGGACCGCCGGTCCGAGCTCGAGGACGGGCAGGTCGATCGGCCGGTCGGCTTGCGCCCGGGCCTGCCAGCTCAGGGCCAGCGCCGCGAGGCACTGGTCGAACGGATCGGCATTGTTGGCCAGGCGCGTCTCGAGATCCTCGGGCGTGTGACCCGGGCCACTGCGCGGTTCGAAGCGAAGCTGGCTGCACCGGAAGGCTGCCGACTCGAGTGGCCGGCGCTCGGTCGCCGCCCAGGCTTCGGCCATCGCGCGTTCGATCCTCGCCGCGAGCACGGGACGGTTCGAGCGCGCGCCGTCGTTGTACTTGCCGGCGGTGACGTTGCCGCTGCAGCCCGAGGCATAGACCTGGACGACGCCGGGCAGGGCCCGCTGGCGCGCCCGCCGGGCGATGCCCACGAAGTCGGCCGAGACCTCGCCGGATCCGTAGTAGCTCATCGGATGGACGGCGTATGAGCTCAACGCGAGGAGCGGTTCGTCCTCGTCCCACAGGCTCAGGGTCCGCAGCCAGGGATCGATGAGGCCCTCGGGCGCCGCGTGGGCCGCCGGATCGTGCGCGGCGCTCGTGCGGTCGTAGGCGATGCTGCCGTCCGCCCGGGCGTACCGGCGATTCGATGCGACCCGCTCGACCATCGCCCGGCCGGTGCCGACGTGCGTCACCCGCCGCGGTGGACGCTCGAGGGCGAGCGCAAGCGCCCTGGCCACCGAGCCGACCGACGTCTGGGCGAAGTCGATGTCGCAGACGGCGCCGGTCGCGTTGACCGCCTCGAGCCGGCGCTGGGCCTCGGTATCAACGACCGGAGCGTCATGCTGGTGGATCGCCGTCACCAGGACCCGTTCGGGGTCTGTCCCGGCCACCCCGGCGAGCTCGGCGCGCCAGGCTTCATAGGCGTCATTGCGGATCTCGCACCAGTCGACCGAGACGAAGACGATCGGCTTCGTCAGCGTTCCGCCGGCGAGCACGAACCCGATGGCCTCGAGTGGGTCGACCACCGCGCTGGCCGGCGCGATCCCACCGCCCATGCACGGATGTCCGATCGGGATCGTCACGTCCGCGGAGAATGTGTGCAGCGTCCACGCCGCTGTCCAACGATCGGCGTGATCCGTCGACACGATTCCTCCGAGATCGAAGTAGAGCCCGCCTGACACCGTACCATGGAGACCTGATGGAGATCGAACGAGCCGAGGTCATCGTCACCAGCCCGGGGCGCAACTTCGTCACGCTCCGCCTGACGACGAGCGACGGCGTCCAGGGCGTTGGCGACGCGACGGTCAATGGCCGCGAGCTGGCCGTGGCGTCGTACCTCCAGGACCACGTCTGTCCGCTCCTGGTCGGACGGGACCCGCAGCAGATCGAGGACATCTGGCAATACCTCTACCGCGGCGGCTATTGGCGGCGCGGTCCGGTGACGATGGCGGCGATCGCGGCCGTGGACGTCGCCCTGTGGGACATCAAGGCCAAGCTCGCCGGCATGCCCCTCTACCAGCTCCTCGGAGGCGCGAGCCGGACGGGCCTGCTCGCCTACGGCCACGCCAGTGGGCCTGACATCCCGCGCCTCTTCGAGTCGATCGACGAGCACCTCGAGCTCGGCTATCGGGCGATCCGGATCCAGACCGGGGTTCCCGGCCTCGGACAGTTGTATGGCGTCGCGTCAGGGGGCGGTTCGGGACCCCGCTACGACTATGAGCCCGCCCGACGGACGGCGGCCCCGACAGAAGAGTCGTGGGACACGCGGGCGTACCTGCGTCACGTGCCGACCGTCTTCGAGGCCGTGCGCGGCAAGGTCGGTCCCGAGCTCCCCTTGCTCCACGACGTCCACCATCGACTGACCCCGATCCAGGCCGCCAAGCTCGGCAAGTCGCTCGAACAGTTCGACCTGTTCTGGATGGAGGACTGCACGCCGGCCGAGAACCAGGAGGCCCTGCGCCTCGTCCGGCGCCACACGACGACGCCATTGGCGATTGGCGAGGTGTTCAACACCGTCTGGGATTACCAGACCCTGATCACCGAGCAGCTCATCGACTACGTCCGCTCGGCGGTCACCCACACCGGCGGGATCTCGCCAATGAAGCGACTGATGGACTTCGCCGGCCTCTACCAGATCAAGTCGGGGATGCACGGCCCGACCGATATCTCGCCGGTGGGCATGGCCGCAGCGATGCACCTGGGTCTCGCGATCCACAACTTCGGGATCCAGGAATACATGAAGCACAGTCAGGCCACGCTGGAGGTCTTCCGGACGAGCTACACGTTCACGGACGGGCTCCTCCATCCGGGCGACCAGGCTGGCTTGGGCGTGGAGATCGACGAAACGGCGGCCGCAGGGTATCCGTACACCCCCGCCTATCTGCCGGTGAATCGACTCCTCGATGGGACCATGCACGACTGGTGAGCTGCGGCCCAAGGGTCGCGCCTCGACGCGACGGACGGCGTTAGCTCAATCGACCATCCTCGGCGAGGAGCGCACAGATCTCGGCCACCGTTTGGGCGGTGAGGCCGCTGTTCTCGATGGTCGCTCCTGGTTCGGTCGGCGAGAGCCCATCGAGCTGATCAAGCTGGCTGTCGAGCAATGAAGGCGGCATGAAGTGTCCCTTGCGCCGGGCGAGCCGTTCGGCAATCCGGCTCCTCGGTGCAACCAGATGGAGGAACCAGGTTGACGGGTGGCCCGATCGGAGCACGTCGCGGTAGCTCTGGCGAAGGGCCGAGCAAGTCACGATGCAGTTTCGGCCAAGTGACTCCTGCTGACCGATCCACGTGGCAATCGACGCCAACCACGGCCAGCGGTCGTCGTCCGTGAGCGGCACCCCGCTCGACATCTTGGCGACGTTCGCCGGGGAGTGGAAGTCGTCGCCCTCTGCGTACACCCAGCCGAGCCGGCGATGCAAGGCACGCCCTACCGTGG
>JANWLH010000082.1 GCA_025450915.1 Candidatus Limnocylindrales bacterium
CTGGCCAGGGGCTCCATCAGCCCGGCTGCCTCGAGGTAGCCCGTCACGGCCCGGGAGCCCGGGGCCAGGGACGTCTTGACCAGTGGCGAGACTCGCAGCCCGCGAGCGACGGCATTGCGGGCAAGGAGCCCGGCGCCGACCATCACCGTCGGGTTCGAGGTGTTCGTGCATGAAGTAATGGCCGCGATCGCCACCGAGCCGCTCCGGATCACCGCGCGCTCGCCGCCGATCTCGACCATGACAGCACCATCGGCGCCGTCGGCCGGCCCGCCTTCGCCCTCCATCCGGGCGGCGGCGGCCGAGGGGGCGGCCGCCGGGAACGAGCTCCGGAAGTTGTCGGGGAGCTGGCCAAGCGGCACCCGGTCCTGCGGGCGGCGCGGGCCGGCCACGGCCGGATCGACGCTGGCCTGGTCGAGCTCGAGCAGGTCGTCGAAGGCCGGCGCCGCGCCCGGCTCGCGCCACAGGCCCTGCGCCCGGGCATAGCGCTCGACGAGCTCGACCTGCGCCGGCGCCCGGCCGGTCAGGCGGAGATACGCGAGGGTCTCGTCGTCGATCGGGAAGAGCGTCGACGTGGCCCCGAACTCCGGGCTCATGTTGCTGATCGTCGCCCGGTCGGGGAGCGCCAGCGAAGCGAGCCCGTCGCCGGTGAACTCGACGTAGGCGCCCACGACCCCGAAGCGGCGGAGCATCTCGGTGACCACGAGGACGAGGTCGGTGGCCGTCGAGCCGCTGGGCAGCGTCCCGTGCAGGCGGACCCCGACGATCCGGGGCATCGGCTGGTAGAGCGGCTGGCCGAGGAGGACGGCCTCCGCCTCGATCCCACCGACGCCGTAGCCCAGGACGCCCAGCCCGTTGACCATGGTCGTGTGCGAGTCGGTGCCCACGAGCGTGTCGGGGAAGGCAACCGGCCCATCGGCATCGGCCCGCGTCGCGACCACGCTGGCCAGGTATTCGAGGTTCACCTGGTGGACGATGCCGGTCCCGGGCGGCACGACCCGCAGGCCCTCGAATGCTTCCTGCGACCAGCGCAGGAGCTGGTAGCGCTCCCCGTTGCGCTCGTACTCTCGGCCGACGTTGAAGGCGAAGGCCCGGGGCGTCCCGAACTGGTCGACCTGGACGGAGTGGTCGATGACCAGGTCGGCCGGCACGAGCGGGTTGATCCGGGCCGGATCGCCGCCGATGCCGGCCATGGCGTCACGCATCATCGCCAGGTCGACGATCGCGGGCACGCCGGTGAAGTCCTGGAGCAGGACACGGGCCGGCATGAACGGGACCTCGGCCTCGGCGGCGGCCCCCGGCCGCCACGACGCGAGCGTCCGGACGTCGTCCTCGCTCACGGTGCCCCGGCCGGCGTTACGGAGGACGTTCTCGAGCAGGATCTTGAGGGTCACCGGGGCTGTCGCGAGGCTCGTGGCAAGGCCGTCGGTCCGGCCCTCACCGATCGCCTCGAGCGCCGTCAGACGGTAGTAGTCGGGCAGGCCGGGCCCCAGGCTCGTCCGGGCATTGAATGGATCCGGGATTGGCACCGCTGACCCTTCTCTGGCGTCGCTAGACTCGTGGAGTGGAATCGTACTGCCGCTGATGAAGGTCTGGGGCGAACCGCGGCGCGAGCCGGCTGAAGGCGGGGAGGACGCCGCGTCGTCCAGCGAGGCGCGGCTGGCGGCCGTGGCCGCCGAGGCCGGCCTGGAGCTGGCGCCGGAGACGGCTCGGGGCCACGACCACGGGGACGGCGGGCCGCATGCCCACCGGCATCCCCACGAGCATGCCGCGCCCGGCGACCCGCCGTTTCTCGGGATCGTCGGAGCCGGGGCCGTGGGCACGGCCCTCGGCGTCGCCCTCAGCCGGGCCGGCTGGCCGATCACGGCAGTTGCCAGCCGGGACGCCGCTCGCCGCGAGCGGTTCAGCCGGCTGGTCGGCGGGACGCGCGCCTTCGCCGAGGCGACCGCGATCCTCGACGAGGTCGAGCTGATCATCCTGGCCGTCCCGGACGATGCCCTGGCGACCCTCGCGAGGAGCCTCCGGCTCTATTCGGGGCAGGCGCTCGTCCATACCAGCGGCGCCCTCGGCGCGGAGGTCCTCCAGCCGGCGATGGCTGCCGGGACCCAGATCGGCTCGTTCCATCCGCTCGTCGCCTTCGCCGACACCGAGCGGGCCGTCGCCGCCCTGCACGGGGCAACCGTGGCCGTCGAGGGCGACGACCAGCTCGTGGCCCTCCTCGCGGAGATGGCCGAGGTGATCGGGGCGACGGCCGTCCGCCTCGCACCGGGCTCCAAGTCGGCCTACCACGCGGCGGCGGTGCTCGCGGCCGGCGGCTTCGACGCGCTCCTCGATGCGATCGCCGAGCTGGGCCGCGTGGCGGGCCTCGACGAGGCCAGCTCGCTGGCCATCTATGGCCCGCTCATCGAGCAGACGCTGGGCAATGCCCGGGCGCTCGGGATCGGGGCCGCCCTGACCGGTCCGATCACCCGGGGCGACGTCGGCACGCTGCAGGCCCATCTCGCGACCCTCGAGGCGCATGCCCCCGGGGTGCTCGCCCTGTATCGCGCCGCGGCCGAGCGCGAGATCGACCTCGCCGCCGCCCGGGGCACGCTGACACCGGACGCTGTCCGGAGGCTTCGCGACACTCTTGCAATGCGGTCCTGAGCAGGTAGGATTGCGGAATGCAGCACAGCATTGCCGCGAAGTACGCGGCGCGTCCGGCAGCGCGCTTCGTGCGCTCGTCGCCGCGCGCCCGCGAACGCCGGCTGGGACTTCGGGCGACCTCGTTCCAGGCCGCGTCCAGCCACCAGACTGCGCTGCGCCGAACGGATCTCGGGCCCTACGTCCAGCTCCGCGCCAGCTGGCGCTCCATCCAGCCGGCACGATCGCACGCTGGCGTCCGGACCGGACGGATCCGGCCGGTCGTCGCCTTCCGCTGGACGCGCCTCGGTCAGCCCATGAGGCGTGACCGGCCGAGTGCCGCGTCGGCGCCGTGGCTAGCCTGAGGAGCGGTAGCGCAACTTCCGCCGGCGGGATCGTCATCCGGCGCGAAGCGGGCATTCCCCAGTTCGTCGCCGGCCGGCGGCGTCGCGATGGGGACCACTACACCTGGACCCTGCCCAAGGGCACGCCCAACCCGGGTGAGACAACCGAGGAGACGGCCCTGCGCGAAGTGACCGAGGAGACCGGCCTCGACGTCCGGATCACCGGCCCGTTCGAGTCGATCTCATACACCTTCGTCCAGAGGGGGACCCGGATCCACAAGACCGTCCATTACTTCCTCATGGAACCCACCGGCGGTGACCTCGCCCGGCACGACCACGAGTTCGACGACGTCCGCTGGATCGACCTGGCCGATGCCGGCGGGCTGCTGACCTTCGAGACCGAACGGGCCCTCGTCGAGCGGGCCGCCCAGGTCGTCGCCGAGGGGACGCCCAAATGAGCCAGAAGCGGTGAGCGAGACCCCGGGCGAGGCGATGCCCCATACGAGCCCCCTCGCCGACCGGCACAAGGCGCTCGGCGCGAAGATGACCACCTTCGGCGGCTGGGAGATGCCGCTCCAGTACAGCGGGATCCTCGAGGAGCATCGGGCGGTCCGCGAACGGGCCGGGCTCTTCGACCTCTCGCACATGGGCGAGCTCTTCGTGGAAGGGCCGGCCGCGGGCGAGGCGCTCTCCGCGGCCGTCGTCTCTGAGCCGCCCCGGCTGGCCGTCGGCCGCGCCCAGTATTCGATGATCTGTGCCCCGAACGGCGGGATCCTCGACGACCTGATCGTCTACCGGCTCGCCGAGGAGCGCTTCCTCGTCGTCGCCAACGCCGGCAATGCGCCGCTCGTCAGCGACCTCCTTGCCCAGCGGATCGGGCCGTTCCGGGCGATCCTCGACGATGGCTCGCTGGCCACCGCGCTGGTCGCCGTCCAGGGCCCAAGGTCGGTGGAGATCCTCGCGCCGCTGACCGACCTCGAGCCCGCCGGCATCCGCTACTACGGGATTGCCGAGGGCGCCGTGGCAGGCATCCCCGCCCTCGTCGCGCGGACCGGCTACACCGGCGAGGACGGCTTCGAGGTGTTCGTGGAGACGGCTCGCGCCGGCGAGCTGTGGGACGCGATGCTGGCGGCCGGAGCGGCCTACGGGCTCGTTCCGGTCGGGCTCGGCGCCCGCGACACGCTGCGCCTCGAGGCGGGCATGCCGCTGTACGGCAACGACCTCGATCCGACGGTCAATCCCTACGAGGCCAACCTGGGCCGGGTCGTCCGCCTCGACAAGCCGATCGACTTCGTCGGGCGCGAGGCCCTCCGGCGGGTGGCCGAATCCGGTCCTGCCAGGCTCCTCGTGGGTCTCGAGATGACGGGGCGGGGGATCGCCCGTCACGGCTATCCCGTCTTCGTCGGCGACCGGCAAACCGGGATCGTCACGAGCGGCACGCTCTCGCCGACTCTCGGGACGGCGATCGCCATGGCCTATGTCGCGCCGGGCGACGCCGAACCGGGTACGATCGTGGAGGTGGAGATCCGCGGCGCGCGGGTGGCCGCCAAGGTGGTCCCGCTCCCGTTCTACCGCCGGCCCCGCTGACCCCCCTCGACCGGGCAGGATCGCGGGCTCCGCTGCTCGACCGAGGAGGTTCGCGCTCGATGGTCCCCGAAGACCTGCGCTACACGAAGGACCACGAGTGGGTCCGGCTGGCCGGTGACGAGGCAACGGTCGGTATCACCGCCTTCGCCGCCGAGCAGCTCGGCGACATCGTCTTCGTCGAGCTCCCGGCGAGCGGCCGATCGCTCCAGGCGGCCGCCACGTTCGGCGTCGTCGAGTCGGTCAAGGCCGTCAGCGACCTTTTCTCGCCGCTGAGCGGTGAGGTCATCGAGGTCAATGCGGACCTGGCGTCGCAGCCCGAGCTCGTCAACACCGATCCGTTCGGAGCCGGCTGGATGCTCAAGCTGAAGGTCACCGATGCGGCGGAGGCCGACGCCCTGCTCGATCCGGCGGCCTACGACAAGCTGATCGCCGAGGCCTGACCGAACGATGCCCTACGGGCCCCATACCGCTGCCGATCGCTCGCGAATGCTCGCGGCGATCGGGGCCAGCTCCATCGACGAGCTCTTCGACGACATCCCGGCGACCCTCCGGGCGAGCCGGCTGGACCTGCCGGCAGGCATGCCCGAGCTGGAGCTGATGGCCCACCTCCAGGGCCTGGCCGCGCGCAACCGGACGGACCTGGCGTCCTTCCTCGGGGCCGGCGCCTATCGCCACTACCAGCCGCCGGCCGTCGACCAGCTCCTCCTGCGCGGTGAGTGGTACACGGCGTACACCCCGTACCAGCCCGAGGTGAGCCAGGGCACGCTCCAGAGCATCTACGAATACCAGTCGCTGCTCGCCGAGCTCGTCGGGCTCGATGTCGTCTCGGCCTCGCACTACGACGGGGCGGCGGCGACGGCAGAGGCCGCCCTCATGACCTGCCGGGCGACCGGCCGGGGGCGGATCCTCATCAGCCGGGCGGTCCATCGCCACTACCGGGAGACCCTGTCGACCTATCTCTCGGGCGGCGACCTGGAGCTCGGCGAGGTGCCCGTCGTGGTGTCCGGGCCGGCCGCGGGCACGACCGATCTGGCGGCGCTCGAGGCGCTCCTGGCTGACCCGGATCACCCGGTCGCCGGGGTCCTGGCCGGCCAGCCGAATTTCTACGGGCTGCTCGAGCCGATGGCCGAGATCGGCCGCCTGGCGCACGCCGCCGGGGCCCTGTTCGTGGCCGTGATCGAGCCGGTGTCCCTGTCGGTCCTCGCGCCGCCGGGCGCGTACGGCGCCGACATCGCAGCGGGCGAGGGCCAGAGCCTGGGGATCCCGGCCCAGTACGGCGGTCCGTACCTGGGGATCCTGGCCTGCACCGATGCCCTCATCCGGCAGATCCCGGGTCGCCTCGTGGGCATGACCACCGATCTCGACGGCCAGCGGGCGTTCGTCATGACGATGCGCGCCCGGGAGCAGGACATCCGGCGGGAGCGAGCGGCCAGCAACATCTGCACGAACCAGGCCCTGCTCGCCCTTGCCGCGAGCATCTACCTCGCGACGCTCGGGCCGCACGGCCTGCGCGATGTCGCGGCTCTTGGCGCGGCCCGGGCGGCCGAGCTCGAGGCGACGTTGATCGACGCCGGCGCCGGGCGGCTTCATCCCGGGCCGTATCTCAACGAGTTCGTCATCCGGGTGCCCGACGCCCGGGCAGTCCACCAGCGGCTGCTCGAGCGCGGTGTCCTGGCCGGGCTCGTGCTGGCCGACGTGGAGCCGGACGACCCGGCCCTCGCGGACGGCCTCCTGGTGTGTGCCACCGAAGTCACCACCTCCGCCGAGATCGCCCGTTTCGGCGCCGCCCTGCAGGCCGAGCTGGGAGGATCGCGATGGGCGTGACCGGGCCGCGCCTGCAGTCGACGATCTTCGAGAAGTCCCATCCCGGCCGCGGTGGCGGCAAGATCCCGCACCCGCCCAAGGATGCCCTCGAGCGCCTGCCGGCGGCCGCGCGGCGAGCCGCCCCGCCGGCCCTGCCCCAGCTCAACGAGCTCGAGATGGTCCGCCACTACGTCAACCTGAGCCAGCTCAACTTCGCGATCGACACCGGGTTCTACCCGCTGGGCTCGTGCACGATGAAGTTCAACCCGAAGGTCAACGAGTGGGCCGCCCGGCTGCCAGGCTTCGCGGGACTGCATCCGCTGGCCCCGGATGCGACGGCCCAGGGCACCCTCCAGATCCTCTGGGAGCTCCAGGAGATCCTCGCCGAGATCAGCGGGATGGCCGCCGTGTCACTCCAGCCGGCCGCCGGCGCCCAGGGCGAGCTGACCGGCATCCTGATGATCCGCGCCTACCATCGCAGCCGGGGCGACCACGACCGCAAGGAGGTCCTCGTCCCGGATTCGTCGCACGGCACGAATCCGGCGACCGCGTCGATGGCCGGCTTCCGGACGATCACCGTGCCCTCGGCGCCCGATGGCGGCGTCGACGTCGACGCCTTCCGGGCCGCCCTCGGGCCGCGGACGGCCGCCGTGATGATCACCAACCCGTCGACACTGGGCCTCTTCGAGAGCCGGATCGGTGAGCTGCTCGAGGCGGTCCACGCGGCCGGTGCCCTCGCCTACATGGACGGCGCCAACCTCAACGCGATCCTCGGCCGGTTCAAGCCCGGAGAGGCCGGCTTTGACGTCATGCACATCAACACCCACAAGACGTTCAGCACGCCCCACGGCGGCGGCGGCCCGGGTGCCGGGCCGGTGGGCGTCGGGCCGCTCCTCGTGCCGTTCCTGCCGGCGCCCCGGGTCCTGCGCAACGACGACGGCAGCTTCCGCCTCGAGCGGCCCGGCGAACGGCCGACGAGCATCGGGCGGCTGCGCAGCTTCGTAGGCAATACCGGCGTCCTGGTCCGGGCCTACGCCTACCTGCGGGCTCATGGGGCCGAGGGCCTGATGGAGGTCAGCCAGGATGCCGTCCTCGCGGCCAACTACCTCAAGAGCCGCCTCGTTGGCACGTACGACATCCCCTACGCCCGCCACTGCAAGCACGAGTTCGTCGCCTCGGCGGCGTCGATCAAGCGCGCGACCGGGATCCGGACGCTCGACATCGCCAAGCGCCTGATCGACTACGGCTTCCACCCGCCGACGATCTACTTCCCGCTGATCGTCGAGGAGGGCATGCTGATCGAGCCGACCGAGACCGAGTCGGTCGAGACGCTCGACGCGTTCGCCGATGCCCTGATCACGATCGCCGCCGAGGCCGCAGCGTCACCGGAGCTGGTCCATGACGCGCCCCACACGGCCCCGGTCCGGCGGCTCGACGAGGCCACGGCCGCGCGCCAGCCGAATCTCCGCTGGCGGCCCATGACGGGTGTCGAGACTCCCTGTCCGGATTGATTTGACAGGGACCCTTAGCCCGCCCATATTACCGGCGGCGTCGTTGTTGGCGACGCGTTTGCATGGTGTTGTCCACGAATTGCGGGCAAGCACGTAGCTGTCCGAGATCGCGGTGCACCAGAGAACGCCACCCGCCGAGTCCGGATGACCCTTGGCCTTGTGCCAGCTGGAGGAGAATAGATGCGGAAACGTCTAGGCAGCCTGCTCGCCGTCTCGGCGATCGTGTTTGCCGCTTGCGGTGGGACCACCGCGACAACCCCCCCGTCGGCGCCGGCGGCGTCGACGCCCCCGTCGTCGACCGCTCCTAGCGCGCCCCCGTCCGGGACCGCCGCGAGCCCGGTCTCGTCGCTCGATGCGGCGATGTTCGGCACCAACTACGTGCCGCCCACCGGTGCCAAGCCGGGTGGAACGCTTGTCTTCGGTGACTGGGAAGGGCCCAACCTCGACAACCTCAACCCGTTCTACACGAGCTCGGTCGTCTCGGTCGAGGCGTACTCACCGGTGTTGCGTGGCCTGCTGACGATCACGTCTGACGGCAAGTACCTGCCCGACCTGGCTGAGTCGATCCCGACTCTCGAGAACGGCGGCGTCGTGATCAGCGGCAACACCTTCACGGTGGCCGTCAAGCTCCGCGCCGGCCTGCAGTGGTCGGACGGCACGGCCCTCACGATGAATGACTGGAAGGCCACCTGGGCGTTCGCCAACGACCCGGCTCAGAGCGGCTGCGTCCAGTGCTCGCCGTTCCAGGAGATCAGCAGCATCGACGTCTCCTCAGACGGCCTGTCTGCAACGCTCCACTTCAAGGAGCTGTTCCCGGGTTGGTTGAACCTGCTCGGGACTGTGTTCCTCCAGCAGAAGTGGTTGGGCACGATCAAAGTCGCCGACGCGGCGAAGTCCATGCCGATCAGCTCGGCAGTGACCAGCGTCCCGACGAACGGCCCGTTCATGTATACCAATGCCTCGACCACGGAGATCGACTACGCGCCGAATCCGAACTGGCACGGTGGCGTTGACCTCGCGGTCGGTGGCACGGCTCATGCGCCGTACCTCACCGGCCTGAAGTTCCAGCTGTTCACGGACAAGAATGGGATGATCGCCGCCTTCAAGAGCGGCGCCCTCGACCTTGCGCTCGACCTGACCCAGGCGGACTTCGCGACCCTCCAGAGCACCGATCCGTCGGTTGGAACGGCCGAGCTCCAGCCGGCGTGGCAGTACGAGCACTTTGACCTCAACAACGACCCGAACAAGACCCGCGGCAATGGTCTCTGGATGCCGGACGTCCGCAAGGCAATTGCGATGTCCGTCAACAAGCCCGACATCATTGCGGCGATCTTCCCCGGCGCGAACGTTCCGCCGGCCTGCTCGCCGACACCTCCCGGCCTGTGGTACGCCAAGGCCGAGACCTGCCCTGCCTTCGATGTGGCCGGCGCCAACACCCTGCTCGACCCGATCATGCCGGTCGGATCGGACGGGAACCGCCAGCTCAACGGCAAGGACGTCAATCTCTCGCTGTGCACGACGGCCGGCAATCCGACCCGCCTGACTGAGCTGCAGAAGCTCCAGGGCGACCTCCAGGCGATCCACATCAAGTCGACGGTCACCGCGACAGCCGACCTGTTCACCTCCTGGACGGACTCAAAGCCGACCACGAACTGCAACATCTATCACGGCAACTTCGATGTTGCGGACTTTGCCTACCTTCTGACGGGTAGCCCGTACAACGATTACTACTACGGCTACAACTCGACTCAGTGGCCGGAGCTCGGTGATCACTCGGGCCAGAACGACACCCGCTTCAGCGATCCGGCGATGGACGCAGCCCTCACCGCCCTCAAGGCAGACGTCGATCCTGCTGCTCAGCAGAAGGACGCTGGCGCTGTCCAGGACGCGTATGTCGGTGGTACTCCTGAGATCCCGATCTACTACCGGGCAGAGACCACTGGAATCGGAGCCCACCTCGGCGGCTGGGCGAAGTACAACCCGAGCGCAACCGGACCCATGTGGAACGTGGAGGACTGGTTCTCGAAGTAGCGGGACCTGAGCGTCGCCTCCCCGGCGGCGCTCCGCCCACCTGACTTCCTTGAGCGGCGGGGCCGGCCGTCGGCCCCGCCGCTCTGTCACAATCCGATTGAGGCGATCAACCGAATGAACATCCGACGACGGGTCCCAGGGACCCGGCGAGGTTTCTTCGGAGCTGGCGCATGACGAAGTTCATCATTCGACGCGTTATCCAGGCGTTGCCCGTGATCTGGCTCATCACGGTCGTCAGCTTCCTGCTGATGCAACAGGCCCCGGGTGGTCCGCAGGCGGTCTTCAACCAGAACCCCCACATCACGCCCGAGCAGGTCGACGCCTGGCTCCAGCGCTGGTGCCTCGTCCGCAACGCGGACATCCTGCAGACGATCCAGGAGTACCTGGGTTGGCTCGGTGTCTACAACTGCACCGGTGGCGGCTTCCTGTCGTCCCAGGGCCTGCCCAACTTCCTGCCCGCATTCCTTGGCGGCGGGACCAATGGGGTGATCCACGGCGACTTCGGCTTCTCGATCTCGTCCGGTCAGCCGGTGCTCTCGCTGATTGCCCAGCGCCTGCCGGCGACGGCGATCCTGATGGGTACCGCCTGGATCCTGTGGGTCGTGATCGCGACCCTTGCCGGCGTGCTCGCCGCGGTCAAGCGCTACAGCCTGATCGACCAGGTGATCACGATCCTGAGCTACGTGTTCTACTCGCTGCCGACCTTCTGGCTCGGCCTGATCCTGATCTTCATCTTCGGCGTCGAGCTGCGGCTCTTCCCGGCCCAGGGGATCATCAACGTTCGGACGTCGCCGGCGCCGTTCGGGACGGACGCCTACTGGCATGCCCTCTTCGCCAACCCATGGCCGCAGCTGGTGGACATCGGCCAGCACCTGGTCCTGCCCGTCACGACCCTGATCGCGGTCAGCGTGGCCGGCGACAGCCGGTTCGTGCGCTCGGCGATGCTCGAGTCGCTGAGCCAGGACTACGTCCGCACGGCCCGGGCCAAGGGCCTGCCGGGCCGGACCGTGATCTTCCGGCACGCCTTCCGGAACGCGCTCCTGCCGATCGTCACGAACATCGCGCTCGAGATCGCCTTCCTGTTCGGGGGCGCGATCGCCACCGAGACGGTCTTCAGCTATCCCGGCATGGGGCTCCTGTTCTACGACGGGGTGAACGAACGGGACTACTTCCTCCTTATGGGCATCCTGCTGATCGCATCCCTGTTCATCGTCTTCATGAACCTGGTCGCCGACGTCCTCTACGTCATGGTCGACCCGCGCATCAAGTACGACTGAGCTGAGCACATGGCCCTGCCAGACATGCAGTCCCCATCGGCACTCCAGCTCGGTGGGCCGGGTGATGGTGCCGGCACCGAGGATGTCGAGGTTGCCCTCGAATCACTAAGCCAATGGCAGCTGGCGTGGCGCCGATTCAAGCTCCACCGGCTGGCCGCCGTCGGCCTGTGCATCTTCGGGTTCATGGTCCTCATGGCCATCTTCGGCCCCATCCTCGACCCATACGACCCGATCTTCATCCCGAACGCGCATGTCCCTGGCGGTGACCCGCCATCGCTGGCCCACCTATTCGGGACCGACGATGTCGGCCGCGACGTTTTCGCGATGGTCGTCAACGGGGCCCGGATCTCGGTGACGATCGGGGTCTTCTCGATGCTCATCGCCGGCATCGTCGGGGTCCTGGTTGGAGCCGTCGCGGGCTACGTCGGGGGACTGGTCGACAACGTCCTCATGCGCATCGTCGATGTGTTCTTCGCAATCCCGTTCCTGTTCGTGATCCTGGTCGCTTCCCGGTTCTTCGGCCAGGGCCAGCTGATCCCGCTGATCCTGATCTTCGGCCTGCTGTCCTGGCCGCTGATCTCGCGGCTCGTTCGGGCGATGTTCCTGAGCCTACGTGAAGCCGATTTCGTCGAGGCCGCGCGAGCCGTGGGGGTAAGCGACTTCAGGATCACGTTCCGGCACATCCTGCCCAGCGCGCTCGGTCCGGTGATCGTGGCAATGACCCTGATCATGGCCTCGAACATCGTCCTGGAGGCCTTCGTGAGCTTCCTCGGGTTCGGGCTCACCGAGGACCAGACGAGCTGGGGGAACGCCCTCTCCAACGCCCAGACCGTGCTCAGCCAGGGCAACTGGTGGTGGGCGTTCTTCCCGGGGATGGCCATCGCCCTGACCGTGCTCGCGATCAACTTCATCGGCGATGGGCTGCGCGACGCGCTCGACCCCCGGTCGCGCCTGTGAGCGAGCCGGGAGTTCCGCCACCCGAAGACGTCCTGCTCGAGGTCCGCGGCCTGCGGACCGAGTTCCGGGTGCTCGATGGCATCGTGCCGGCCGTGGACGGCGTCGACTTCAGCCTGCGCCGCGGGGAGACTCTCGGCCTCGTCGGCGAGTCGGGCAGCGGCAAGAGCGTGACGTCGCTCTCGATCATGCGACTCATCGAGCGCCCCGGGGCGATCGTCGGCGGCGAGATCTGGTTCGAGGGCCGGGACCTCCTGAAGCTCTCCGAGGGCGACATGGAGGACATCCGGGGCAACGAGATCACGATGATCTTCCAGGAGCCGATGACCTCGCTCAACCCGGTCTTCACGGTCGGCGAGCAGATCGCCGAGTCGGTCCGCCTCCACCGGCATGCCTCCAAGAAGGATGCCTGGGACCGGGCGATCGAGATGCTCAAGCTGGTCGGCATCCCGTCACCCGAGCGGCGGGTCAAGCAGTACCCCCACGAGATGTCGGGCGGCATGCGCCAGCGCGTGGTCATTGCGATGGCCCTCGCCTGCGACCCCAAGCTGATCATCGCCGACGAGCCGACGACGGCCCTCGACGTGACGATCCAGGCCCAGATCCTCGAGCTGATGAAGCGGATCCAGGCCGAGAGCGGGGCGGCGATGCTCCTGATCACCCACGACCTGGCCGTCGTCGCCGAGACCGTCCAGCGGATCGCGGTCATGTACGCCGGCAAGATCGTCGAATCGGGCGCGGTCGAGGAGACCCTGCTCCATCCCCAGCATCCGTACACCGAGGGCCTGCTCACGTCGATCCCTTCGCGGGTCGCCCGCGGCCAGCGGCTCAACGTGATCAAGGGCACGGTCCCGAATCCGTTCCGGCTGCCGAAGGGCTGCAAGTTCGAGCCGCGCTGCCCATACAGCTTCGAACCGTGCAAGGACAACGATCCGCCGCTCGAGTCGATCGGCAACGATCGCAAGGTGCGCTGCTGGCTGCACGGGCTACCCGAACACGCCCTGCCCGTGACGGTCGCCGCCGGAACGACCCCAGGAGGAGCTTCGTGACGGCCCAGGCCACGCCCGACGCCACGCCCGACGCCGCGCCCGACGCCGCGCCCGCCGCGGCGCCCGGGGCGGACGCGCCCGCCCTCGTCCGGATCGAGGGCGTCCAGAAGTACTTCCCGATCTTCGGCGGGATCCTGCGCCACAAGATCGGCGACGTCCGCGCCGTCGACGGAGTCACCTTCGACATCCGGCGCGGCGAGGTCGTCGGCCTGGTCGGCGAATCGGGCTGCGGCAAGACCACGCTCGGCCGGACCGTGCTGATGCTCGAGCGGCCGACTGCCGGCCGGGTCCTCCTCGACGGCCAGGACCTGACCAAGCTGAGCAGCGGTGCCCTGCGCAAGATGCGCACGAAGATGCAGATCATCTTCCAGGACCCGTACGGCTCGCTCAACCCCCGAATGCCGGTCAGCGACATCATCGGGGAGGGCCTGCTGGCCCAGGGCGTGAGCAACAAGAAGGAGCGGATCAAGCGGGTCGAGGATGCCCTCGACACGGTTGGCCTGCGGCGGGACTACACCCGGCGCTATCCCCACGAGTTCAGCGGCGGCCAGCGCCAGCGGATCGGGATCGCCCGGGCCCTCGTCCTGAATCCCGAATTCATCGTCTGCGACGAGGCGGTCTCGGCGCTCGATGTCTCGATCCAGAGCCAGATCCTCAACCTGCTCCTCGACCTGCGCCGGGAGATGGGCCTGACGTACCTCTTCGTCGCCCACAACCTGTCCGTCGTCCAGTACGTGAGCGACCGGGTCGGGGTGATGTACCTCGGCCAGATGGCCGAGCTCGCCAGTGTCGACGAGATCTACGCCCACCCCCGCCATCCCTACACGATCGCCCTCTTGTCCGCGGTCCCGAATCCGGACCCCCGCGTCCGCAAGAAGCGAATCTTCCTCGAGGGCGATGTGCCTTCACCGGCGAATCCACCGAGCGGCTGCCGGTTCCATACCCGCTGCTGGCTGCGCAAGCGCCTGGACAACCCCGAGAACTGCGTGACCGAGGAGCCGCAGTTCCGCGAGATCGGGGTCGGCCACCAGGTGGCTTGCCACTGGGCCGAACAGATCGACGACGCGATGGTCGCCGAGCTCGTTCCCACTGGTGCATTGGCCGTCCAGGGAGCGCCCAGCGGCCTCGCCGACCTCATCCCGCCAAGGGCCCCGAATCCGCCGCCGGTCGCCCCTCAATCGGGGACCGACGCGGCAGCAACCGTCTGAGTATCATTCGCGGATCGATTGGGCCACCGCCCGATGGCCGTGACAGGGCCACCGTGCGAGGCGGACCCGACGTCGATAGAGGAGGAGAGAGCATCTGATGTTGCGCTTACGAATCGGCGCCCTGATCGCAGCGGGGGCCATCGCCTTCGCCGCGTGCAGCGGCGCAACGACGGCCGCGCCGTCGGTGGCCCAGCCGAGCACGCCGGCCGCGTCGAGCGGCACCGGCGGGTCGACGGCCCCGTCCACGGCCCCGTCGGGCCCGACCCCGGTCAACGGCGGCACGTGGATCTTCGGTTCCGCGTCCGACCCGACGACCCTCGACGCGATCCTGATCCAGGACGGCGAGTCCTTCCGGATCGCCCAGCAGATCTACGAGACCCTCATCAAGCTCAAGCCGGGCTCAGCGTCCGACCTGCTGCCGGGTCTCGCCAAGAGCTGGGACACCAGCAGCGACGGCCTGACCTACACGTTCCACCTCCAGACCGGAGTGAACTTCTCGGACGGCACGCCGTTCAACGCCGACGCGGCCGTGTACAACGTCAACCGCTGGAAGAACCTGCCGGCGGCCCTCCAGGGCGATGACTACTACGACGTCACGGTCTTCGGCGGCTACGGCGACAACTCGCTCATCAAGACGGTCACGAAGGTCGACGACTCGACCTTCTCGCTGACCCTCACCAAGCCGAAGGCCGACTTCCTGACGGCGATGACCCTCATCCCGTTCGCGATGCAGAGCCCCACGGCCCTCCAGGCGCACCACGCCGACCTCGGCTCGAAGGACCCGACGAACGACTACTGGCAGAAGGCCCCGACGGGCACCGGTCCGTTCATGTTCAGCGAGTTCGTCCCCGGCGACCACTACACGATCGTCAAGAACCCGAACTACTGGGATACCGCCAACGCGGCGCACCTCGACAAGATCATCTTCCAGCCGATCGCGGACTCGGCCAACCGCCTCACGGCGCTCCAGTCCGGCACGGTCGACACGATCGACTTCGTCGACGCGACCCAGCTCAAGCAGATCTCGGCCGATACCAGCCTCCAGCTGATCACCCGGCCGCCCCTCGACATCGGGAAGCTCGCCTTCAACCAGACCCAGAAGCCGTGGAACGACATCAAGGTTCGCGAAGCCGCGGCCCTGGCGATCGACAAGTCGGCGCTGGTCAACGCCTTCTTCCCGAATGGCGCCGGCAGCGTCGCCGACTCCGACCTGATCAACAACATGCCGGCCTATGAGCCGAACACCGGCGTCGGCACGTTCGACGCGGCTGCCGCCAAGACGATGCTCGCATCGTCGACCTGCCCGCCGCCCTGCGCGATCACGTTCTGGTACCCCGACAGCGTCTCCCGTCCGTACATGCTCGATCCCAAGGGCGAGTACGAGGCGATCAAGCCGATGCTCGAGGCAGCCGGGTTCGTGGTCACCCCGAACCACAAGCCGTGGCATGGCGGCTATCTGACCGACGAGGCGAACGGGGTCTACCCGCTCTTCTTCATCGGCTGGATCTACGACTATGCCGATCCGGCCGACGGTCCTGGCATCTTCTATGCCACGTCCACCGCCGACTGCAACGGCGTCAAGGAAACCACCCCGCACAACTGCGAGTTCGGCGAGGACAATCCCGCCGTCGCGACCGCCATGGCCAAGGCCATTGCCGAGCCGGATCTCGCGACCCGTACCCAGGATTGGAAAGACGCGATGAAGATCATCAATGCCGATGTCCCGGACATCCCATTGGTGTGGGCGGGATCGTCTCTCGCCGCGACGACGAAGATCCACGGGTACATTCCGAGTCCGACCCAGACCGAGTACTTCAACCTCGTCTGGAAGGACGCAGGGTCCTGACCCTGGTCCAGCCGGCTTGATCCGGTCCCCGGAGGAGATCGCCTCTTCCGGGGACCGCTGGTTCCCAGAACCGTGAGACCGTGCTCAAGTACATCGTCCGCCGGCTCATCCTCCTGATCCCGATCCTCTTCGGGCTCTCGATCTTCATCATCGTGCTCGTGCATGCCCTGCCCGGCGACCCGTGCAGCTCGATCCTGGGTGAGCACACGTCGCCCGACCGGCTGGCCGCCTGCCGCCATGGGCTGGGCCTCGACAAGCCCCTCTACCAGCAGTACTTCGACTACATGGCCGGCGTCTTCCGGGGCGACCTCGGGACCTCGGCCACGAACCGCGTCTCGGTCGTGACGAGCTTCCTGACCCGCTTCCCGGCGACGATCGAGCTGTCCCTGGCGGCGATGGTCGTCGCGATCGGCGTGGGCGTGCCGCTGGGCATCGCGGCCGCCAAGCGCCAGGGTTCGGTCTTCGACAACTTCGCGACCGTCGCCTCGCTGATCGGCATTTCGATCCCGATCTTCTTCCTCGGCCTGCTCCTCGCCTACGTCTTCGGCGTCTGGCTCCACTGGCTGCCGACCCTCGGCCGGGTGAACCTGCGGATCTACGACTTCAGCCATGCCGGGACGAACTTCCTGCTATGGGAGTCGCTCGTCATCAACCACAACATCCCCGAGTTCATCGACGTGGTCAGCCACCTGATCCTGCCGGCGATCGCGCTGGGCACGATCCCGCTGGCGGTCGTCGCCCGGATCACCCGGTCGGCCGTCCTCGAGGTGCTCAACGAGGACTACGTGCGCACCGCCCGGGCCAAGGGCCTGACGTCCGGGCGGATCGACCGGCGCCACGTCCTGCGTAACGCGATGCTGCCGATCGCCACGGTGATCGGCCTGCAGACCGGCCTGCTCCTTGGCGGGGCCGTCCTCACCGAGACGATCTTCTCGTGGGGTGGCGTGGGCAGCTGGCTCTTCCAGGCGGCCGTCGACAAGGACTTCGTCGTGATCCAGAGCGGGACCCTGATCCTCGCCACGATCTTCGTCCTCGTGAACCTGACGGTCGACATCAGCTACGCCTATCTCAACCCGCGGATCAGGTACTCCTGATGGCCACGAACCCGGTCGCCCTCAAGCAGGTGCTCGACGAGCCGATCAAGGGCTCCAGCCTGTGGCGCGACGCCGGCCGGCGCCTGTTCCACACGCCCTCGGCGATGGTCGGCCTGTTCCTGATCGGCCTCTTCCTGTTCGTGGCGATCTTCGCCCCGCTCATCTCGCCGTATGACCCGACCGCGGGCAACATCATCCACAAGTTCGAGGCGCCCTCGCTCCAGCACCTGCTGGGGACCGACCTCCAGGGCCGGGACATCCTGTCGCGGATCCTGTGGGGCGCCCGGGCGTCGCTGTGGGTCTCGATCCTGTCGGTGACCCTGGGCCTGCTGATCGGCCTGATCGCCGGAGCGATCTCGGGCTTCTTCGGCGGCTGGGTCGACTTCTGGCTGATGCGCGTCGTCGACATCATGCTGTCGCTGCCCGGCCTGCTCCTGACGATCACGATCGTCGTGTTCCTGGGCCCCGGGCTGAACACGATCGCCTTTGCGATCGCGATCGAGAACGTGCCGATCTTCGCCCGAATCCTGCGCTCGAGCATCCTCGGCCTCAAGGAATCGGACTTCACCACGGCCGCCCGCTCGATCGGCGCCCGTGAGCGGCGGATCCTGCTCAATCACATCATGCCCAACGCCCTCACCCCGGTGATCGTTGCCGCGACCCTCGCGCTGGCCACCGCGATCGTGGACGCCGCGGGCCTCGGCTTCCTGGGCTTCGGGCCGCAGGACCCGGCGACGCCCGAATGGGGCACGATGCTCACCGACACGTACCGCTACCTGACCAGCGGGGCGGGCTTCACCGCGCTCTTCCCGGGGATCGCGATCGTCCTGTCGGTCCTCGGCTTCAACCTCCTTGGTGACGGGTTGCGCGAAGCGCTCGACCCGCGCCTGAAGCGTTGATGGCCTTCGAAGATCCGGCGACCGAGCGGCTCCTGTCCGTCGAGGACCTGCGGGTCGAGTTCTCGTCGTCCTCCGGCCGGGTCCACGCGGTCAACGGGATCACCTTCGAGCTCGCGCCCCACGAGACGCTCGGGATCGTCGGCGAGTCGGGCTGCGGCAAGAGCGTCACGTCGCTGGCGATCATGGGCCTCCTGCCCAAGCCGGCCGGCAAGATCGCCGGCGGCCAGGTGATCTTCGACGGGACCGACCTCGTGACCCTCAAGCCCGACGAGATGCGCGACCTGCGCGGCCGGGACCTGGCGATGGTCTTCCAGGACCCGATGACCTCGCTCAACCCGGTGATCTCGATCGAGGAGCAGCTCGTCGAGGTGA
>JANWLH010000083.1 GCA_025450915.1 Candidatus Limnocylindrales bacterium
TCCACTCCCTCGTCGTGGAGCTGGTAGATCCGGCGCGTCCCGACCGGCCGCTCGACGACGAGGCCGGCGCGCTTCAGGACGCGCAGGTGGCGCGAGACGGCGGGCCGGCTGATCGGGAGGAGATCGGCGAGCTCCTGGACCGAGCGTTCCGAATCACCGAGCAGCTCGACGATCGCCCGGCGATTGGGGTCGCCCAGCGCGTCGAAGGGATCACCGGCCGGCTGGGGCAGGCTCATCGAAGGCCGCGATCAGCCCTTGGCCCGCATCCGGTTGTTCTTCGCGTCGTGGGTGACCTCGGCCAGGCCGAGCGCTTCGAGGAGTGGCGGCATGTACACGCCGAAGCGGCCGCGGAGGCCCTTCTTCAGGCCGTACCAGCCGCCGAGCGGATTGTCGGCCGAGCGGCCCCACGCCTCGACCGTTCCCTCGGGCGCCGGCTTCTGCTCATCGGCTCCGCCGAGCGCCACCCAGTCACCCTGGGCCTTGAGCCAGGCATGGAGATCGTCGATGGCCCGTGCGTCATACAGCAGCTTCGTCCCGCCGACCTGGCAGACGATCGTCGGCGGCGTCGAGGCCGGGTCCCGGTACATCGTGTACTCGGAGGTTCCGGGTGGGGTCGCCAGGACCCACGGATCGTCCTTCGTGCCGCTGCCCCGCGCCATCGTCGAGCTCCTTCCGGGAACCTTCTCGCCCACCACCATCCGTAACCGTACGGCTACGGTAACAGCGCCGTCCGCCCCGGGCAAGGCCTAGACTCTGGCCGTGGCCCAGACCGACATGCCCATCGAGGAGATGCGCGCCTACCGGCCCGCGCTCGAGGTGCCGGGCGACCTCGAGGCGTTCTGGCAGGCCTCGCTCGGCGAAGCCCGCAGGCACGACCTCGACGCCCGGTTCACGCCCGTCGACAGCGGGCTCTCGGTCATCTCGACCTTCGACGTCCAGTTCGCCGGCTATGCCGGATCCCCGGTGCGCGGCTGGCTGCACCTGCCGGCGGGCGTCGCCCGGCCACTGCCGGTCGTCGTCGAGTACGTGGGCTACGGTGGCGGCCGCGGTCTGGCCCACGAGCGGCTGCTCTGGTCCGCCGCGGGCTACGCCCACCTGACGATGGACACCCGTGGCCAGGGATCCACCTGGTCGGTCGGCGACACGCCCGACCCGGATCCGACCGGCGCACCCCGCCACCCGGGCTTCACGACCGCTGGGATCCTCGATCCGGCGACCTACTACTACCGGCGCGTCTACGTCGATGCTGCCCGGGCGATCGAGGCGGTCCGGACGCATCCCGAGGTCGATCCCGGCCGGGTCGCCGTGACTGGCCGCAGCCAGGGCGGCGCGCTGGCGATCGCGGCGGCGAGCCTCATCCCGGACGTTGCTGCGGTCCTGCCCGACGTCCCGTTCATGAGCGACCTGCCGCGCTCGATCACGAAGACCGAGACCGATCCGTACGCCGAGATCGCCCGCTACCTCAAGGCCCATCGCGATCACGTCGAGCAGGCCCTCCGGACGCTGTCGTACTTCGACGCCGCGATTCTCGGCCGCTGGGCGAAGGCGCCGGCGCTCTTCTCGGTCGGGCTGATGGACCTCATCTGCCTGCCATCGACCGTCTTCGCGGCCTACAACTGGTACGGCGGCCCCAAGGAGATTCGCGAGTACCCGTTCAATGACCACGAGGGCGGCGAAGCCTTCCACGAGCTCGCCTCGCTGCGCTGGCTGGCACCCCGCCTGGCGCGCTGAGGGACGATCGGGTCACAGACGGAGCGGCCCGGGAGTCATAGGCTCGGGCGAGACACGCTCTCCAGCCCTCGTCGAGGTTGCTCATCCGGATGTCCGGTCACCTGCGTGGCGCCGCCCGCCGCCTGGGGATCGCGGTGCTCGTCGTCGCCCTGTCGGCCACCGCCCTCCTCCTCGGCGCCAGCGCGGCCGCCCTGAGCAACGCCCGCGGCCGCGCGACGGCACCGCGCAGCTCGCAGGCCGCCCAGTCGCCGGCGGCGAGCCCTGCCTCTGCCACACCCCAGGCGTCGACGGACCCGGCTGGCCCGGCGGGCCTGCCGGCGATCCCGATCGGCGCCGTGCCGATCCTCTACTACCATCGGGTCGAGGCCCCGCCGCCCGACTACTCCACGTGGACGAAGTCCCAGCAGGCCGCGTTCATCGACTACGACGTCATTCCGGCCGCGTTCGCCGCTCAGCTCGACTGGCTTGCCGCCAACGGTTACACGACGATCCTGCCGCGCGACCTCGCCGCCCATTGGGACAACGGTGCCCAGCTCCCCGCGAAGCCGGTCATCCTGACCTTCGATGACGGCTGGCGCGACTGGGTCACGACCGTCCTGCCGATGCTCCAGGCACGCGGCATGCGCGCCGAGTTCTACCTCACCCTGACCGCCATCGCCGACGGCGACATCAGCTGGCCCGACGTCCAGGCGCTCGCGGACGCGGGCGAGGGGATCGGTGCCCACGACGTCCACCACGTCCAGCTCGCGGAGCTCGGCGACGGCAAGCCGGACGCCGCGCCGGCGACGATGTGGGCCGAAGTCAACGGCGCGCGCCAGGCCATTGGCGGCCATATCGGCGTCTACCCGGATTCGATGGCCTACGTGGGGGGTGGCTTCAGCCCCGAGCTGGAGGCACTTGTCGAGCAGGCCGGCTACACGACGGCCCGTTCGATCCGGCGGGGGATCGTCCAGACGATCGAGACCCGCTACGAGCTCCACGTCGTCCGGATCGGGCCGTACGATGACGTGACGAGCCGGGTGTCCTGGACCATCGATCCGGCCCTGCCGACGTTCATTGCCCGGATGCACGGCGTCTCGGACCTCTCGCCGGGAAGCTAGGCCGCTGCCCGGTACGGGAACTAGGCGGGGCCATCGGTCGTCATAGATGGACGGCCCACCTGCTCGAACTGCCAGGCGCCACAACCGGAGGTCCTCAACCGGATGGCATCTCAACGATTCATGCTCGTCGTCGTCACCGCATTGCTGGTCGGCGCCTGCTCGGCGGCCGCTCCCAGCAGTTCGCCTGCCGGCAGCCCATCCGCGCCGCCGGAGGCCTCCGGATCGCCGGTACCCGAGCCGACGGGCTCCTCGGAGCCGCCAGCCGGAGCCGCCGGGCTGATCTTCCGGGCCACCCTCCAGGGCGGCTTCATCTCGCCCACGGCCCTGCGCACCCGGCTGCCCCTCATCTCGGTCTATTCGGACGGGCGGATCATGTCCGAGGGCGTGATCCCGGCGATCTACCCCGGCCCGCTCGTCGCCCAGATCGTCGTCCGCTCGGTCGGGGCGGCCGGCGCCGCCGGGATCCTGAAGGCCGCATCCGACGCCGGCCTGACCGGGGCCGATGGCGCGTATGGGCCTGGGCCCAATCCTGACGCTCCCTCGACGGTCATCACCGTCTACCACGACGGGAGCCAGACAGTCTCGACGTTCAGCTCCCTCCTGCCGGGCCAGATCCAGCCGGGCACGGCGGTGACCGGCGACAAGGTCGAATCGGCCGCATCCCTGCTGCTCGGCCGGCTGATGGGTACCGATACGTTCGGCGGGACCGCTGGACCCAACGGCACCTATGTGCCGCTCGGCTTCCAGGTCTTTGCCGTCCCCGGAGCCCCGGCAGTCTCCGACCCGGGTGTCGCCCGCCCGCCGGTGAGCTGGCCGCTGGCCACGCCGCTCGCAACGTTCGGCAAGGCGGATACCCTCGGCGGTGACGGTGCCCGAGTCGGTATCGTGTCCGGCGCGGACGCAACCACGCTCGGCCCGATCCTCGAGTCCGCCACCCAGATCACGCCGTTCACGTCGGGAGGGAGCCAGTGGACCATCACGGTCAGGCCGCTTCTGCCGGACGAGGTTCCCGCGACGGGCGGCTGAGCGGCAACGCCGGCCGATGACCAAGGGCGGCCGGCTGAATCCGGGCCTCCTGGCGGCGATCCGGGCCGGCTGGCCGCCGTTCCTGTGCGCCTGGTTCGCCTGGCAGACGTACCAGCGGATCTCGTTCTTCGTCGACCACAACTTCCCGGCGGGCATCGACGCCACGATCTACTACCGGGGCGTGGTGGCCTGGCTCCACGGCGCCAATCCCTGGGATGCCGCGGTGACGGTCGGTGGGAGCGCCTACCACTACGCCGGATCCCCGGTCACGACCGTGATCCTCGCGCCGGCGGCCCTGCTCAACGAGGACGTGTTCACGGCCGCGTGGCTGGTCCTCACCTGGTTGGCCGCCGCCTGGACCTTGCGCCGCCTCAAGCTGCCCCTGTGGTGGCTGCTCTTCCCGCCGATCAGCGAAGCGCTCTTCTCGGCCAACCCGCAACTGATCGTGCTGGCTCTCATCCTTGCCGAACGAAGCTGGCTGGCGGCGATCGGGACCGCCCTGAAGGTCTATGCGTTCATCCCGCTGGCCGGCGAGGGCCGCTGGCGGGCGATCCTCGTATCGATCGGGGTCAACGCCGCCACGATCCTCGTCGCACCGGGCCTGTGGCTCGCCTACGTCGAGCAGTTCGGCGACATCTCGAAGCGGCTCGAGTTCGAGTCGATCCAGGGCTTCTCGGCGTTCTACTTTCCCGAGTTGCTGGCCGTGACCGTTGTCGCCCTCGCGATCCTCGCGTTGCGCGACCGGGCCGCCGCGGGCTGGCTGGCGGTGCCGGCGGCCTGGCCGGCCAGCCAGCTCCACTACTCGACGATGGCCCTACCGGTGATGACGCCGCTCCTCGCGTTCTTCCTGGCGATCCCCGTCCTGCGCCTGCCGCCGGAGATCATCCTCGTCGAGATCGTCCGGCGCCTCGTCGCACCGTACGTGAGCGCGTTCCTTGCCGGCCGCCGGCCGATTCCCGATCGTCCCGGGGCCGGCGCCTGAGGGGCGCCGGGATCAGCGCCGGCGACCGAACAGGCCCGAGGGTTTCTTGTCCGCCTTCTTCTCCTCGGCGCGCGCGGCGACATTGACCAGGACCGGAGCCCCCTGGCTGCCGAAGGCCAGCGCGGCGATCTGGGCGAAGCGCTCGGCGATCAGGGTCCTGGCGGCGCCGCGCACGACGGGCACGCCTTCGTTGACCGCCTTCTGGTAGAGGAACGGGTCGTACGGCAGGTCGAGGGCGATCTTCGCCCCGAGGCCGTTCTCGACGTCGCGCAGCTTGAGGAGCTCGCGGACGAACAGGTTGTTGAGGATGAACGAGGTCTTCGCGACGATCGCGCTCGTCCCGCTGAGGTAGTCGATCAGCACGTGGGCCGCCTTCAGGGCGGCGATCTCGGGGTAGATCGGCAGGATCACGCCCTCGGCCTGATCGAGGACGGTGAGGCTGCGCTCGTCGAGGTACGAGCCGGCGTCGACGACGACGAAGTCGTAGGCGGCACAGATGCTCGCCAGCATCTCCCCGACGTGTTCCACCGTGACCGTCTCGGCGAGCTCGGGCGAGCTGGGCGCGGCGAACACCGCGAGGCCGAACGTCGTCTGGGCGGCATACGTCCGGACAAGGTCCGCGTCGCGCCGTGACTGCTCGTCACGCGCCAGGTCGGCGATGGTCTGGCGGGGGCGGACATTGAGATGGGTGGCAACCTGGCCGAACTGGAGATCGAGGTCGATGATCGCCACCCGGCCCGGCCGCCGCTCGGCCATGACCGTCGCAACGTTCGTCGCCACCGTTGTCGTGCCGGCGCCGCCCTTGGGGCTGTATACGGCGACGAGCGTCCGCGGCCGGTTGACCATCGTCTCGCTCGAGGCGAGCGGCGTCAGGTCGCGCGAGGTGGTGAAGCGGACGCCGAGGGCCTCGACTCGTGCCTCGAGCTCGCGGGCGTCGAACGGCTTGGCAATGACGTCGTCGGCGCCGGCCTCGAGGAAGCGAATCCGCTCTTCGACGTCGTCCGACTGGCAGATGCACAGGACCGGGATCGAGGCCAGGGCACTCCGCGAGCGCATCTCCCGGCAGACGTCGGCGGCCGTCGTCGACGGATCGGTCACGTCGATGATCACGAGGCTGTGGTCGGCGGCCGCATTCATCGCCGCCGTGGCATCGTCCATCACGGTGACGGACGCGCCGCCGGCGGACAGGACGCGCTGGATCAGCTCGCTGCTGGCCGGGTCCCGGTCGAGCAGCAGGACGGACTGGGCGGGCACAGGATCTCCGGGCTTGGGTCTTCGGGTTCGCTCGTCAGGATACAACGGGTCGCCGGCCACCCGGCCGACGGGTCACGCTCAGGCGCCATGCTAGACTGGCGTCCTTGTCCTTTCGGCTCCGCCCCGGCACGGCCGGCTCAGCGCGGGCATCCCCACAGGAAGGAGTCATGCGCGCGTGCGCCGATACGAACTGATGCTCGTCCTCCGTCCGGACCTCGCCGACGATAAGAGCCAGGCGCTGGTTGACCGGATCACCCGCCAGCTGACGGCTGCCGGTGGCCAGATCGTCAAGGTCGCCCCCTGGGGGCGGCGCCGGCTGGCCTACCCGATCGACCGCCACCGCGAGGGCTCGTACCACATCATCCATTTCGAGGCACCGGCCGACTCGATCGTCGAGCTCGAGCGGAGCCTCCTGATCACCGAAGAGCTCCTGCGCCACCTCGTGACCCGCGTCGAGCGCCCGGTCAAGGCCTCCCGCAGCGCGGACCAGGCCGACGGCCTCGGCGAGGACGACGATCGGCTGCCGCCGAGCGAGGACGAGGAGTACGACGAGCCGCGAGGCGAGCTGATCGATGAATCCGAGAGCGAAGCCGCTCCGGCCGCGATCGACTGAGTAGCCGGAGGACCACGCCATGTCGCTCAACAAGGCGATGATCATCGGCAACCTGGGCCGAGATCCCGAGATGCGCTACACGCCCGGCGGCCAGGCCGTCACCCAGTTCACCGTCGCCGTGAACCGGAACTACAAGGGCCAGAACGGCGAGTGGCAGGAAGAGACCGAGTGGTTCCGGATCGTCGTCTGGGGCCAGCAGGCCGAGCGCGCCGCCGAATACCTGCGCAAGGGCAACAAGGTCTACATCGAGGGCCGCCTCCAGACCCGCCAGTGGGAGGATAAGGACGGTCAGAAGCGCTACACCACCGAGCTGGTGGCCAACCAGGTCACGAACCTCGAGCGGCGCACCCGCGATGAGGACGGTGATCCGGGTCCGGTGACCGGGTCCGCCCCGTCCGGCGCGAACCGTCCGGCCCGGCCCAGCCGGGGGGCCGGACCGGACGAGCCGAGCGGCGACAAGCTCGACGAAAGCAACTTCGACGACCTCCCGTTCTAGGAGACCAGACGACCAATGCCCCCGATCCAGAGCAAATCCAAGAAGCGTGACGACTACTACCGCGACCGGCGCCGGCGCAAGGTCTGTGCCTTCTGTGCCGACAAGACGGTCCTGATCGACTACAAGGAGGTCAACCGCCTCCGCCGGTACCTCTCCGAGCGCGCCAAGATCGAGCCACGTCGCAAGACGGGCACCTGCGCCGGTCACCAGCGCGAGCTGTCGGTCGCCCTCAAGCGGGCCCGCCACGTGGCCCTCCTGCCGTACGCGCCGCAGCATCTCCGGCCCTGATCCGGCGGCTCCGGGCCTGACCTGGTCATCGGTCGCCCGATGACCTTCCTGCTCCTCGTCGGCGCCTTCGCGGTCATCCTCGTCGGCGCGGAGCTGTTCACCAACGCGGTCGAGTGGTTCGGCCGCCTCTTCGGCCTTGCTGAAGGGGCCGTCGGCTCGGTTCTCGCGGCCGTCGGCACCGCGCTTCCGGAAACGATGAGTCCGCTTGTCGCGATCGTCTTCGGGGCCGGCGCCCAGTCCCACGGCGTGGGCATCGGCGCCATCCTCGGAGCGCCGTTCATGCTCGCGACGCTGGCGATGTTCGTGACCGGCGTGGCGGTGCTGGTCCGCGTCCGGGGCGGCAGCGGGCCTGCCCAGCTCAGCGTCGACCCGTTGATCCTGGGCCATGACCTGCGGGTCTTCGGGCTCTCCTACGGGTTCGCGATCCTCGTCGCCTTCCTGCCCGCAGATCTGGCCCCGCCGCGCTGGCTGGCGGCAATCGTCCTCATCGGCGCATACGCCTGGTATGTCCGGGGTCACCTGCGGGCCGAGGCCGGCGAGGACCAGGCCGACCTCGCCCCGCTCCGCTTCGAACGCCTCGACCGGGCCGGGCAGGATGCGCCGGGCGCGTCGCCGGTGCCCCGCGTGCGGATCGTCGTCGTCCAGCTCGTGGTCGCGCTGGCGGCGATCATCGGCGGCGCGATCGCCTTCGTCGGCGCGGTCGAAAGCCTGGCCCGGTCGGTCGGCCTCGACGAGACGCTGCTCAGCCTGGTGATCGCGCCGATCGCCACCGAGCTGCCCGAGAAGCTCAATAGCGTGATCTGGATCCGGCGGGGCAAGGACACCCTGGCCCTCGGCAACATCACCGGGGCGATGGTCTTCCAGGCCGCGATCCCAACCTCGATCGCGCTCCTCTTCGCCTCGGGCGAGTGGTCGATCGGCAACGGCTCGTGGGTTGCCTTCGCGTCGGCCGGCGTGGCCCTCGTCTCGACGGTCCTGATCTTCCTGCCGATGGTCCGCACGGGCCGGCTCTACGGCCGGCGGCTGCTGATCGGCGGCGTCCTGTACCTCGCCCAGCTGTTGCTCGTGGTCGCCAGCCTCTCGGGCCTCGTCGCAGCCTGAGCGTGGGGGCCCCGGGAGGCCGCTGGTATGATGCGGCCTCGAACCCGTGGCGTTCCGCGCTCATGGGGCCAGGACAGGAGCCGTTCCCGATGCTGACCGACAAGCCAACTGAGACCCGCCCGGCAGCAGCCGGCGTGGACCTCGATTCGCTGATTTGCTACTTCGAGGGCGGCTACGTCCCGATGCGCGACGCGAAGATCAGCATCATGACCCACGCATTCATGTACGGGACCGCGGTCTTCGA
>JANWLH010000084.1 GCA_025450915.1 Candidatus Limnocylindrales bacterium
GACCACGGGACCGCATCGCACAAGCCCCGAGATTCAGGCACAAATCAGGTTCGGCGGCTCCGGATTCGGGCAAGCCCGGCCCGTGCCTGGGCGACGTGGACGCGGTCGTGGCCGGCCAGCAGCCGGACCGTCAGCTCGAAGCTCTCCGGACCCCGCTCCAGGTGATTGCCGACGCGGGCACGGTCCGCAGCCGGCGTCGCCGCCCAGAGAGCAAGGTTCGCCCCACGCAAGGCATCGAACGTCGCGAGGAGCTCGTCGACGTCGTCGCTCGTCGAGTGCAGCCGGTTTGCCCACAGGTCCTGGTCGTACGGCACGAGGTCGGGCTCCTCCTCCGCCAGGATCGAGCGGTAGCGGACCGACGAGTTGAGCTCGGCGTCGACGATGTGGCCGATCAGCTCGACGACCGACCACTCGCGCGGCTCGGGCCGCGTCCGCAGGTCGTTGCCGGCCTCGGTGATCAGCGTGCGCAGGGTCGCGGGCTGGGTTGCCTGGGCCTCGGCCGGGTCGTCGTCGCCAAGGGCGCTGAGGAGGGACTGCTGGTAGGCCTTGCCTGCGGCGAGCGAATCGGCTGAAACGGGCATCGGGGCTCTCCTGCTTGGTCGTCGGTTCGATCGTACGACGTGGAGCGCCTGCCCAGCGGCTACGCTGGCGGCGATGATCGCGATCCAGGTCCTCGTCTTCATCGTCGGCGTCCTGCTCGTTCTTCGGGCGCTCCTCTCGGCGATCCGGACGTTCGTCGTGCCCCGCGGCGCCTACGACGGGATCAGCTCGGCCGAGTTCCGGTTCCTCGGCTGGCTGTTCGGGCGTATCGCCCGTCCAAACCTGTCGTACGAGCGGCGCGACGCCATCCTGGCCCTGTTCGCCCCGATCGGCCTCGTGATCCTGCCGATCATCCTGCTGGCGCTGGTCCTGGCCGGCTTCGCGGCGATGTTCTGGGCACTGGAGCCGGGGACGATCGAATCGGCCGCGCGCCAGAGCGGCTCGGCCCTCCTGACCCTCGGATTCGCCCAGATCGATGGCTGGCCGGCGCTCCTGCTGTCATTCGGCGAGGCGGCGATCGGGCTGATCTTGGTCGCCCTGCTGATCGCCTACCTGCCGACGATGTACACCGCGTTCCAGAGGCGCGAGGCATTCGTCGCCAAGGTGGGCGTCCGGGCCGGCACGCCGCCCTCGGGCACCGAGCTCCTGATCCGGTTCTGGAGCGTCGGCCTGCTCAACCTGCTGACGGACCTGTGGGTCGAGGCCGAGGCCTGGTTCATCGACATGGAGGAGAGCCACACGACGCTTGCGGCGCTCCCGTTCTATCGCTCGCCGCGCTCGAGTCGCTCGTGGATCACTGCCGCTGGTGCCGTCCTCGACGGTGCATCGCTGCTGCGCTCGGCCGTCGACGTCCCGACGGAGGCCCGGACCGACCTGGCGATCACAGCCGGCTACACGACCCTCGACGCGATCGCCGGCTTCTTCCGGATCCCCACGATCGCCCGGCCGGCCCGGCCCGACGATCCGATCAAGGTCACCCGGGCGGAGTTCGACGCCGCGGTCGATGAGCTGGCGGCGGCCGGCCTGCCCGTGCGCGCCGACCACGACCAGGCCTGGCGCGACTTTGCCGGCTGGCGGGTCAACTACGAGGACGCCCTCCTGCGCCTGTCGGTGATCGTCGTGGCCCCCGACGCGCGCTGGAACGAGGTGGCGCGGCGGCCAACTCGCTCCACCGGCCCGTGAACGAGTCGGGCCTGCCGGCCCTGGACCCGCGCGCGAGCCTTAGCCTCGCCGGTGCTCGCTGACGTCAGCTCTGACCGTCGGATCGAGCTAGACCTGCCCGGAGGACACGCAGAGGTCCCTGTCAATCATGGAGATGACCGACCCGCCAACGCCGACATGGCTCACGTGAGCTTCGGACGTTATGACGGGCCGGGCGCCGTCGAAGCGGGCGGGACGCTCTCGTCGGGCGACGGCGACGCGCCGGGCTCGGTGGTATCGGTCAGGCAGGCGCCCGCGCGCGACGAGGTGATCGTGACGACGAGAGCGAGGCCCGGGTCGACGGTAAAGACCGAGCCGCACTTCCGCGAGATCGCCGGATCCGGCGACGCTGGCTCTTCGTCCCACGAGATCGCCGAGTAGATCCCCGGCGGAAGCGAGATCGTGACGGTGTCGACATTGCCGGCCGGCTGCATCAGCTTCTCGGCCAGCAGCTTGTTCTGGGCGTCGAGCAGCTGGAAATGGGTGGTGTGGGTAGCTCCCGCCTGCGGCCCGACGATCGAATAGATGAACGTGACCGGAACCGCCCCAGGTGCAGGCGTCGGTGCGCTCGAGCCGCAGGCCGCGAGGATTGCCGCAGCAACGAGCAGCCCAAGAGCGGCCAGCGGCCGGCGGGCCGGCGAGTCAGCGAATCGGTCGGTCATTCGAGACGGACGCTACCATGCCCGCCGATGCCCCTACCGATCACCCAGCCACCGGACGCCGAGGCCAGCCTCCCGATCGAAGGTCCGTACGATCTTGGGCGGACGCTCGGGCCGCTGGCCCACGGCCGTGGTGATCCGACGATCCGGATGGAAGCGGATCGGTTCCAGCGGGCGACGCGAACCCCGGACGGGCCCGCGAGCGAGGAATTGGCGATCAGCGGAAGCTCCGTCCGCGTCCGGGCATGGGGTCCCGGCGCGGCCTGGCTCGTTGTCCACGCGCCCGGCCTGCTCGGCCTTGACGACAGCCCATCAACCTTCCGACCCGGTCATCCCCTCCTCGACGAGCTGGCCCGGCGCTACGGCGGAATCAGGTTCGGACGCACGGAGGCGGTCCTCGAGGCGCTCGTGCCGGCGGTCCTCGAGCAGAAGATCACCGGCGACGAGGCTCGGCGGGTCTATCGGGCCCTGATCCGAGCCCATGGCGAGGACGCTCCGGGACCGCTCCGCCTGCGCCTGGCGCCGTCAGCCGAGCGCCTCGCGTCGCTCCCCTACTACGCGTTCCATCCGCTCGGGCTCGAGCGTCGCCGGGCGGACCTCCTCCGGCGGCTGGCCGGTTCCGCCCGCCGGCTCGAGGCGCTCAACGAGCTCGATCCGGCCGCGGCCGGCCAACGCCTCCAGGCGATCCCGGGGATCGGCCCCTGGACCGCGGGCGAAGTCGGCCGCGTCGCCTTCGGCGATCCCGACGCGGTCAGCGTCGGCGACTATCACCTGCCGAATCTCGTCTGCTGGATCCTGGCCGGCGAACGGCCGGGCAGCGACACGCGGATGCTCGAGCTGCTCGAGCCGTGGCGCGGCCAGCGCGGACGGGTGGTCCGCTGGCTGGAGCTCGGGTCGCGCGACCTAGCGGGACTTGGGCCCGCGCGCCGAGGTCCCCGGATGCCGTCGCGGTCGATCGCCGGCCTCTAGGGTCAACACCGTCGGTCCCGGAACCGCGACCCGGGCCGGCTCCGCTTCCGGGGCTGCCGCGAGCGGCGGGTCGTCGACATCGGCCGCCCGGAACCAGCTCGCGAGCTCTCGATTGATCACGAGGGTCGGCCAGTCGCGGACATCGAGGACGCCGCCGACCATGAACGCGATCGTCGCGTCGGTCAGGGGCACCATCAGGTCGCGCTGCTCGAGGGTCGTGAGTGGGTCGATGCCAGGCGGTTCGTGGAGCCGGCCGAGGATCGTGTAGGGGCCGATCTGCGCGCGCAACCGGTGGGGCGCCGTCTCGACCCGCAGGGCACGCGAGCCACGCGGCCCGGTCACCCGGACGGCGCACAGCTGGCTGCGCTCGATCGTGAAATCCGGCGCGCTGATCCGCCGGGCGTTCTCCAGGTCCTCGAGCTCGACATCGACAAGGTGAACGAGCGGATCCGCGTTCAGCTGGTCGGTCAATCGGGGCGCCCGCAGGTCCAGCTTGCCATTGATCAGGCAGTCCCCGGCAAAGCCGGTGAAATCGATGAACATGGGGGCCCTCGAGCGATCTGGTTCGCGACCATCGTGCCTGCCCGACAGGGTCGTCCGACAGGGCACGAAGGTTTGGTACCGGTACGGTCGAAGGTCCGATCACAGGGTCGAGGTCCGGGGCGGACGGGTACACTCCCGACGTGTCCGGGCCGTTGACAGGAGTCGATTGATCAAAGGCGGTATTCGCTGAGCCGCCCGTTGAAGGTCGGCGTCCAGCTGCCCGAGGTGGAGCGCCTCGTTCGCTGGCCTGAGCTGGTCGCGATGGCCCGCCGGATCGAGGACGTCGGCTACGACGCCGTCTGGGTCGGCGACCACCTCCTGTACCGCTGGCCGGGGATGGTGGATGCCCGCGGTCCGTGGGAATGCTGGACGCTGCTCGCCGCGATCGCCGCCTCGACCACCCGGATCAGCCTCGGGCCGCTCGTCGCCTCAACGAGCTTCCACGCGCCGGCGATGCTCGCGAAGCAGGCCGCGACCGTCGACGAGATCAGTGGCGGCCGGCTGATCCTGGGCCTGGGCGCCGGCTGGAACGAGACGGAGTATCGCGCCTTCGGCTTCCCGTTCGATCACCGGATCAGCCGCTTCGAGGAGGCGTTCACGATCATCCGGACCCTCCTGCGCGACGGTGCGATCGACTTCGACGGCGTCTACTACCAGGCCCGCGACTGCGAGCTCCTGCCCCGTCCGGCCCGGCCGGGTGGCCCGCCGATCCTGCTGGGCTCGAGCGGCTTGCGGATGCTCGAGATCGCCGCGCCGCACATCGACGCGTGGAACGCCTGGTACAACGCGACCGGCAACACCCCGGCCGGCGTCGCCCCGCTCCGCGAGCCGGTCGACGCGGCAGCCCGGGCCGCCGGCCGGAATCCGGCGGAGATCGAGCGGACCGTGGCGGTCCTCGTCCAGATGCCGGGCGGAACCGGCCGGTTCGCGGGCAATGACTCGGCCCCTGCTGTGCCGCCTCTGACCGGCTCGTCCGAGGAGATCGCCGCAGAGCTGCGGGCCTACGCGCGGGCCGGGATCGGTGCGGTCCAGCTGGTCCTCGACCCGATCAGTCTCGAGTCGATCGAGGCATTCGGCGCGGTGCTCGAGCTGCTCGACGCCGACTGACAGTCGACGATCAACCCGGTCAGCGAGCCGCGCAGCGGGGTGCAGTGCATCCGGGCCCAGCGAATCACGACATTGGCGCCGCCGAAGTAGCCGCCGCCCGCGCCGAAGCCACCGACCAGGACGTAGCGCACGTCGCCGGCCGCCACTCGCGCCTGGAACTGCTCGACGCTCAGCGTCTGGTCATCGCCGCTGTAGCCGCCCAGGGTCATGATCGGCAGGCCGGTCGCGATGATGATCGGCGCGGACTCCTGGGCACTGGCGGTCGCGAGCGCAAAGCGCGCATCGTGCTGGTGGGCGATCGCGAACTCGATCAGCACGGACGAACCGGGACCGCCGCCGGGACCCACGGGTGACCCGGTCGGCCCGCCGCCGGGGAGCCCGAGGAAGCCGCCGTCGCCCGCGGCCGCCGCGCCGTTCTGGGGCGGCCCGCCGATCGGCAGCGTGTCGCCCGGCGGGTGGAACGTGATCCACGCCGACCAGCTCAACGGCGCGATCGCCAGCGCCAGCACGGCAGCGGCGATCAGCCCGCGGCCGATCGGCCGATCACGTTCCGGCGTCCCGACGCCGGCGCGAACGAGGAGGAGCCCACCGGCGAGCGCCAGCGCCAGGACGACCGCCGCGGCCTGGAGCCAGTCGAAGCCGCGCGAGAGGCCGACGATCGCCGCCTCGATGATCCCACTCCCGGCGATCACGACCGGCAGGAGCCAGCCACTCCAGCCGGGCCGGCGCCAGTCCCGCAACAGGGCGGCCGCGCCGATGCCCGCCAGCGCGGCCGTCGCCGGGGCCAGCATCACGAGGTAGTGCGGGTGCCAGAACCGGGCGATGCTGAAGAATGCCGCGGCCGTCGCGAACCAGCCGCCCCACAGGACGAGAGGGGCCAGGAACCGCCGCCGGGCCGGCCTGCGGCGAAGCTCGACGATCGCGACGACGCTCCCGGCCAGGCCGAGGAGGAGCCACCAGCTGATCTGGCCCGATAGCGACGGATCGATCAGGCGGAGCGGGCCGACGCGGCCGAGGTTGGGGAAGGTCTGGCCGCCCGAGAGGCGCTCGATCCCGTTGTAGTTGAAGACGAGGTCGAGGACCGAGTTCACCGTGCTCCCGCCGATGAACGGCCGATCCGCGGCCGGGATTGCATCGACCGCGACAACCCACGAGAACGAGACGACGAGCAGGGCGACGGTCGCGGCTCCGAGGTGAGCAAGCCGGCGCCCCACCGACCAGCGTCGATCGACGAGGACGGCTGCGCCGATCGCCGGCAGGACGAGGTACGCCTCGAGCATCTTCACGTTGAAGCCGACGCCGACGAGGACACCGACGAGAACGAGCCAGCGCAGGCGGCCCGTCTCGCCCCAGCGCAGGAGTGCGGCGATCGCCAGCAGGATGAACAGGACGAGGAGGGTATCGACCGTGTTGTTGCGGGCCGTCGCGACAGAGATCGGGGTCACGGCCAGGACGAGCGCGGCGATCAGGCCCGCGAGCCGCCCGAACTGCCGCCCGACGAGCTGGGCGATCAGCCAGACCGAGGCAACGGCGGCAAGGGCCCCGGGCAGGAGGAGGCTCACGCCGGTGTAGCCGAAGATCCGCGCCGAGAGCGCCTCGACCCAGAAGCCGAGCGGCGGCTTGTCGAGGGCGATGAAGCCGCCCGGATCGAACGATCCGAAGAAGAAGTTCGCCGGGCTCGCGAGCATGCTCCGGACGGCGGCCGCGTAGTAGAGGTTCGACCAGCCCTCCCGGTCGAGGGCGAAGAGCTCGAGGAAGCCGGCCAGGACGACGATCAGCGCGAGAGCTACGTGGCATGGCCGGATCCGCGCCCGGCGAGCGAGCGCCGGGGTGGAACTCATAGCTAGGTCTATACCAGA
>JANWLH010000085.1 GCA_025450915.1 Candidatus Limnocylindrales bacterium
CTGTTCGAGACCTCGCTGGCCGTCGTGGGCTCGCTTCAGGAGCTCGCCCGGCGCTGGGGCGCCTGGGTGGTCGCCGAAGGAATCGAGACGCCCGAACAGCTCCGGGTCGTTCGCCAGCTCGAGATCAGCGCGGGCCAGGGCTACCTGCTGGGCCGTCCGAATTCGACCGAGGACCTGCGCAAGCTCGGTGTCGGCACGGTGGACCTGAGCGCGCTGCTCGGCCGGGACAACTGGCTCGAGGACCTCGCCCGGTCGGCTCCCGGACTCGGCGCCGTCCGGTCGAGCTGACCGCCGGCTCCGGCGGATTTGCCGTCCCGGCCGATCGGCGTCAGGATTCGCCGGTGCATTCCCGTCTCCTCCGAGCGCTGGGTCTGGCCGCCCTGGTCATCGGCTCCGCGGCCTGCTCCCCGGCGGTACCGACCACGCCGGCCGATTCGAGCCTGCCGTCCACCGGGCCGATCGGCGGCGACGGCCTCCCTTCGCTCGGGCCGTCCGTCGGCCCTTCGGCCACGCCGATCACCTGCCCCCGCCAACTCCGAGTCGGCCTCGTGGCGCAGCCGGGCAGCCTGACCGACAACGGCTACAACCAGTCGGCGGCTGCCGGCCTGGCCGCGGCAGCCGCGGCGTCACCGACGTGCTTCGAGACCGACGGCGTGGCGACGAAGACGGTGGCCGATGCGGCAGCCGATATCAAGGGCTATGCCGACGACGGCTACGACGTCGTGATCGGCGTCGGCCAGCAGCTCGGCGATTCGCTGGGCGACTCGGCCGCGCTGAACCCGGGCACGAAGTTCATCGGCGTCGACGGCGCACCGGGGCCCACCCATGACTCGACCTGGTCGGTCAACGGCGAGAGCCTCTTCTTCGCCGAGGACGAGCAGGGCTATCTTGCCGGGGCATTGGCCGCCCTGCTCAGCACCAGGCACAATGTCGGCGTCGTCGGCGGCCTGCTCCTCGTGCCCCAGGTGGAGAGCTCGGTCGAGGGCTTCCTCCACGGCGCGGCCGCGACGGTCCCGGGGACAACGGTCGAGTTCGCCTACACGGATTCGTTCGCGGATCCGGCCCAGGGTGGCGCCGCCGCGACGGCGATGATCGCCAAGGGCGCGGATGTCATCTTCTCGACCGGCAGCGCCACCGGCGACGGCGCCCTCCTGGCGGCATGCAAGGCCGGCGTGCTTGCGATCGGCTCCGACACCGACCAGTCACTGAGCCTGCCCAAGGCAGCGTCGTGCCTCGTCTCGAGCGCGATGAAGAACGTCCAGGGCGCCCTGACCGATGCCCTCCTGCGCCTCGCCGGCGGATCGTTCACGCCGGGCTTCCAGACCGACGACGCGGCGACGGGCGGGATCCTGCTGGCGCCGGGCCACGCGCTGGCCAGCCTGATCACGAGCTCCGTCCAGGCCCGCGTCGACACGGTCCTCCAGGGGCTGGCCGACGGCTCGATCCGGACGGCCGTCGTCATCAACGGCAAGACACCCTGAGGGAGGCCGGATCCGCTTCGCCTACGCGAACGCGGCGACGGCCTCGACGAGCAGGTCGACGAAACGGCCACGGTCGATCCCCAGGCCGATCTCCGCGTTCGGGTCTCGACCAGTCAGCCCGGCACGATCTGCGACCGTCCGCCCCCGGGTGAGCTCGCTGGTCGTCTCGATATCCACCCGGCACGTCTCGGTCCGGACAAGCCCGGGGAGCGCGACGTGGGCGACCGCGACAGCGTCATGGATCGGCGAGCCGTCCCAGCCGTAGCGCTCGCGGTGGAAGCGCCCGAAGAACTCGAGCAGGTCGGCGAACACCCGTCCGGTGCGCGTCCCGAGCGCGGCCATCCGGGCCGCATCGGCCGCCGAGACGAGGGCCAGGTGGGTGACGTCGAGGCCGATCATCGTCAACGGCCGGCCGGCCTCGAAGACGATGGCCGCCGCGTCCGGGTCCGCCCAGATATTGAATTCCGCCGAGGCGGTCGCATTGCCCTCGCCGACGGCTCCGCCCATCAGGCAGATCCGGCTGACCCGCTCGAGGAGCCGGGGATACGTCCTGATCAGCAGCGCGATGTTCGTCAGGGGCCCGGTCGGAATGAGGGTCACGGGATCCGGCGACGCCTCGATCAGCGCCCGCATCAGCTCGACGGCGTGCTCGGGACGGGCGGCAACGCCAGGTTCTGGCAGGTCGGCGCCGTCGAGCCCGCTCGTGCCGTGGACGTTGACGGCCACGTGGAGCGGCCGGACGAGCGGCCGGGCGGCGCCGGCCGCGACGGGGATCGCGGTCCGTCCGAGCAGGGTCAGGACGCGCAGGGCATTGCGGGTGGTCGCCTCGAGCGGGGCGTTGCCGGCAACCGTCGTCACGGCGAGGAGGTCGAGCTCCGGCCGGGCAAGCGCCAGGGTGATCGCCAGGGCATCGTCGTGGCCGGGGTCGCAATCGAGGATGACCGGGGTCCGGGAAGGCATCGAGCGATGATACGAGAGCGCCGCGGGCAGGGCCGGCCCAGCGTTAACAGAGAGCCGCTTGCCGGTCCCCAGTACGGTCGCTAGGATGCCACCAGCGGCCGCGCCGTTCGGGTGCGGCTGGACCGGCGGTTCATCGCGATCCATGGGCAGCCGCCCGTACCGGACGCGGACCGCATCGCGCGTTTGAGGAGGAACAATGCGCATCCGCACCAGGGGCTTCGGCATGCTTGCCGGGATCGCCCTGATCGTCTCAGCCTGTTCGGGCAGCCCGACCCCTGTGCCCCCGACCGTGGCTCCATCCGTCTCGGCGCCGTCGGTGGCTCCATCGACCCCGCCCGCCTCCGTCGCCCCGTCGTCGACACCGGCTCCGAGCTTCGCGCAGAAGCCGGGCCTGAAGATCGGCGTCGTCACCGACATCGGGACCCTCGACGACAAGGGCTATAACGAGTTCAGCTTCAAGGGCGCGCAGGACGGCGCGACCGCGATCGGCGTGACCGATCCGGTCCCCTCGATCGTCCCCAAGGACGCCTCCGAGTACGCGGCGGACATCCAGCAGTTCGTCAGCCAGAAGTTCGACGTGATCGTCACCGTCGGCTTCAACCTGACTACCCCGACCGTCGATGCGGCCCACAAGAACCCGAACATCAAGTTCATCGGCGTCGACCAGTCGCCGGAGTGCATCCTGCCGACCGGCGCGCCCGACCCGAACTTCGCCTGCAAGGGCGTCCCGGCGACGGCCCTGCCGAACTACACCTCGCTGTACTTCGCCGAGGACCAGGCGGGCTACCTCGCCGGGATCGTGGCGGCCTATGCCGACAAGGGCGCTGCGACGCCGACCGGCGTCATCGGCGCCATCGGCGGAACCACCCTGTGCGCACCGTGCGTCCGCTACATCCAGGGCTACACCCTGGGTGCCCAGTCGGTGAATCCGTCGATCACCGTCAAGTCCGCCTACGTGACCCACGACTTCTCGAACGCCGCGTTCAACGACCCGGCGGGCGGCAAGGCCTTCGCCCAGACGTTCATCCAGGCCAACAAGCCCGACGTCCTCTTCCAGGTCGCCGGCAAGACCGGCAACGGCGTCCTCGAGGCCGCCTGCGCCGCGAACATCTACGGCATCGGCGTTGACGTCGACCAGTGGGCTTCCCTGGGCGCTCCGGCCAACGCGTGCATCATCACGAGTGCCGAGAAGCACGTCGAGTCCGCGGTGGCCCAGGCCATCGAGGGCATCGCGGCCGGCACCCTGACGGCTGGCGACGTCCTCTTCAACGCGAAGAACGACGGCATCAGCGCGGCCGACTTCCACGACAAGGCCAGCCTCTTCGGCCCTGAAGTGACGACGGCCCTGAACACGGCGATGGCCGCCATGCAGGCGGGCACCCTCGTGACCTGCCCCGCCACCGGGTGCGGCGTCGCGCCGTAGTCCCTTCCCCGCGTGACTGATCCGAACGGGCCGACCGCTTGCGGCCGGCCCGTTCGGCATCCCTCCCGGCCTTCGCCGGACGCTGGACCGAATGACTGACGAGACGGGTCCCAGCCTCGCGCCTGCGCTGGAGATGCGCGGCATCACGAAGCGCTACCCCGGGGTCGTTGCCAACGACGGCATCAACCTGCAGGTCCGGCCCGGCGAGATCCATGCCCTGCTTGGTGAGAACGGGGCCGGCAAGACCACGCTCATGAACGTCCTCTATGGGCTGGCCACGCCCGACGAGGGCGAGATCCTCCTCGACGGCAAGGTCGTCACGATCAGCGGGCCGTCGGACGCGATCGCCCGGGGCATCAACATGGTCCACCAGCACTTCATGCTGGTCCCGGTCCTGACGGTCGCCGAGAACATCCTCCTCGGTGACGAGACGATGGCCAACCGGATCTTCCTCGACCGGCGCGAAGCGCACCGCCGGATCATCGAGCTCGGCCGGCGTTTCGGCTTCGAGATCGACCCGGAGGCCAAGGTCGGCTCGCTGTCGGTCGGCTGGCAGCAGCGCGTCGAGATCCTCAAGGCGCTCTACCGGAATGCCCGGATCCTCGTCCTCGACGAGCCCACGGCGGTCCTGACACCCCAGGAGACCGACGAGATCTTCGGCGTCCTGCGCCGGCTCGCCGCCGAGGGCCACAGCATCGTCTTCATCAGCCACAAGCTCTACGAGGTCCTCGAGATCGCCGACCGGATCACCGTGATCCGCCGGGGCCGGGTCGTCGGCGAGCGCTTGCCCAGCGCCACGGACGAGGACGACCTGGCGGCGCTGATGGTCGGCCGGGAAGTCCAGCTGACCGTCGACCGGGGCGAGTCGCACCCGGCCGGTGTCGTCCTCGAGGTTGCCGGGCTCGAGGTCCGCGACGACCGCGGCCAGCCCGCCGTCCGGGGCGTCGACCTGGAGGTCCGGGCCGGCGAGATCTTCGGCATCGCCGGCGTCGCCGGCAACGGCCAGGACGAGCTCGTCGAGGCGATCGTCGGGCTGCGCAAGCCGGCCGCCGGCAGCGTCCGCCTGGCCGGCAAGGACGTGACCGGCCACTCGCCCCGGATGATGAACGAGGACGCCGTGGCCTACGTCCCGGCCGATCGCCATCGGTTCGGGCTGATCCTGTCCTTCCCGCTCGCCGACAACCTCGTCCTGACGAGCTACTACCGCTCGCCGTACGCCCGGGGGATCGTCCGCGATCCCCGGGCCATCCAGCGCGATGCGGTCACCTCGATCGAGCGCTACGACATCCGGACGCCGTCGGCGACCGTTCGGGCGAGCACCCTGTCCGGCGGCAACCAGCAGAAGGCCGTCGTCGCCCGCGAGTTCGATCGCGATCTGAAGCTGCTCGTGCTGGACCAGCCGACCCGCGGCCTGGATGTCGGCAGCATCGAGTTCATCCACCACCAGGTGATCGCGAAGCGGGATGCCGGCACGGCGGTGCTGCTCGTCTCGGCCGAGCTCGACGAGGTCCTCGAGATGTCCGACCGGATCGGGGTCATGTTCGAAGGCCGGATCGTCGCCGTCGTCGACGGCCGGACGGCCGACAAGAACGCAGTCGGGCTGTTGATGGCGACCGGCGGCGAGGAACGTCCCCCGGTGCCGGCGGCAACGGCATGAGCGCACCTCCCTCGCCTGCGCCTGCGCAGGCGCGCTCCCGGCGGTCGCTGGGGGCCAGGGCCTGGGCCGTCCTGGCGGTGCCGGCCCTGGTCGTGATCCTGTCCCTGCTGCTCGGCGCCGTCGTGATCCTCGGTTCGGAGCTGATCGTCACCGGCCGCAAGTTCGATCCGTGGCTCTGGTTCACCGCCTATGCCGCCCTCGTGCAGGGCGCCTACGGCAGCACCGATGCGGTCATCCAGACCCTCGTGTACTCGACCCCGCTCGTCTTCGGCGGCCTCGCCGTGGCCTTCGGCTTCAAGGCCGGCCTGTTCAACATCGGGGCGCAGGGCCAGTTCCTCGTCGGCGCGCTGGGGGCCGTGATCGTGGGCGTCGCCCTGGCCGACGCACCGGCCCCGATCGCGATCGTCGCCGCCACGATCGCGGGCATCGTCGCCGGCGGCATCTGGGGCTTCGTGCCGGGCTTCCTCAAGGCCGTCTCCGGGGCCCACGAGGTCGTCAGCACGATCATGCTCAACTACGTCGCGGTGCAGCTCCTGGCGGCCCTCGTGAGCGGGCCGCTGAAGGTGCCGAAGTCGCCCTCACCGGTGACCTACGACGTCGGCAACGCGGCCTTCCCGATCGTCATCGGCGCAACGGGCCACATCGGGATCATCCTGGCGATCGTCGCCGCCGGGTTCGTCTGGTGGCTCCTGTTCCGGACCACCTGGGGCTTCGAGATCCGCTCGGTCGGTGCCAACCCCGATGCCGCCCGCTATGCCGGGATGCGGCCGAAGCTGCTGATCGTCGCGACGATGACGTTCAGCGGCGCCCTGGCCGGCCTCGCCGGCACGTCGGTCCTGCTCGGCGTCTCGCACTCGATGACCTCGAGCTTCGGGACGACCGTCGGCTTCGACTCGATCGCCGTGGCGCTCCTCGCCCGGTCCAACCCGCTGGGCGTCCTGCCGGCGGCCGTCCTGTTCGGCAGCATGCGCGCCGGCGCCGGCCTGATGCAGATCAACGCGGGCATCCCGGTCGAGCTCGTCGACGTCCTCCAGGCAACGATCCTGCTGTTCCTCGTCGCCAGCCCCGTCCTCCGCCGGCTCCTCCGCCTGCGCAACGTCGAGGCCGGGATCACGACGGCCGCGCCCAGCCCGGGCCTTGGCGCCGGGACAGCGCCCTGATGGACCTGACCCCGATCATCAACGGGCTCTACGGGATCCCGGTCGTCGGCCTCGTCTTCCAGCTGGCCGGCTACCTCGTGTCGGTCATCCCGCAGAACGGCCCCAACATCATGCAGCAGGCGACTCCGCTGGCCCTCGGCGCGATCTGCGGCGTCCTGTGCGAACGATCGGGCGTGGTCAACATCGCGATCGAGGGCACGATGCTGGCGGCGGCGTTCACCGCCTGGGTCGTCGGGGTCGCCATCCAGCCGATGTTCGGGACGCCGAATCCGAGCGACATCTTCGGGATCACCCTGCCGCTGCTCATCGCCCTGGCCGCCGCGGTCCTCGTGGCGATGGCCATCTCCGCGCTCCATGCCTGGCTGTCGATCTCGCTCCGGGCGGACCAGATCATCAGCGGCACGATCATCAACATCGCGGCCGCCGGGCTGACCGGCTACCTCAACCAGCTGATCTCCCAGAACTCGCCGGCCGGGGCCGGAGAGTTCGCCCGGTTCGTGCCGCCCGCCGCCCTGACGAACCTGCCGGTGATCGGCTGGGTGCTGGCCCTGCTCCTCAACCAGGGGCCGATCTCGATCTCCGTCATCGTGCTCGTCGTGGGCACCCAGGTCTGGCTGTTCCGGTCCCGCTGGGGCCTTCGGACGCGGGCCGTCGGCGAGCACCCCCGGGCCGCCGAGACGGTCGGCATCGACGTGATCCGGACGCGCTACCGGAACGTGATCCTGGGCGGCGTCTTCGCCGGCCTGGCCGGGGCGTTCCTGAGCATCGAGGCGACGAATTCGTTCCAGCAGAACATGACCGCCGGGCGGGGCTTCATCGCCCTCGCCGCGATGATCATGGGCCGCTGGACGCCGATCGGGTCGTTCGGTGCGGCCCTCCTCTTCGCCACGTTCCTGCAGATCGGCACGCTGATCAACATCGCGCCGCCGAGTGGCCAGCTGGGCTCGATCATGGCCGGCGTGCCGCCCCAGCTCTTCGACGCCCTGCCCTACATCCTGACGATCGTCATCCTGGCCGGGGTGGTCGGGCGGAGCACGCCGCCGGCCGCCGACGGCCAGCCCTACGAGCGCGAGGCCGCGACGTAGGCGCCATGATCGAGCGCACGCCGCTGAGCACGCCCGGGGACGGTCCACCTGCCGAGCCCTCCCCCGTGGACCTGGGCTACGACCCGTGGAGCCCGGCCTTCGTGGCCGACCCCTACCCTGCCCTGGCCCGCCTGCGCGACGGCCCCCGGGCCCTGTATGACGAGCGGACCGACCAGTGGCTCATCAGCCGGCACGCCGACGTCAACGCCCTCTTGCGCGACCGCCGGCTTGGCCGGACGTATCACCATGTCGCGACAAACGCGGAATGGGGCAAGCCCGACCCGCCTGCCGAGGAAGCGGCCTTCTGGCGGCTGCTCGACCTCCAGATGATCGACCAGGAGCCGCCCGACCACACCCGCCTGCGGCGCCTCGTCAGCACGGCGTTCACGCCACGCACGGTCGATCGGCTCCGGCCGCGGATCGACGAGATCGCCAGCCGGCTCGTCGACGAGGCCGCCGCGCTCGGCGAGTTCGACCTGATCGCCGATCTCCTGGAGCTCCTGCCGGTCAGCGTCATCGCCGAGCTGCTGGGCATCCCGGTCGCTGATCGGGCCAGCCTGCGGCCGTGGTCGGGCGACATGACCCTGGTCTTCGAGCTGAACCCGTCGCCGGACGACCGCGCCCGGGCCGTCCGCGCCGGCCACGACTTCGAGGCGTACCTGCGGGATCTTGCCCGGGAACGCCGCCGGCACCCGACGGGCGACCTGCTCAGCGAGCTCGCCCTGGTCGCCGAGGCGGGTGACCGGTTGACCGAGGACGAGCTGGTCGGAACGGCCATCCTCCTGCTCAACGCCGGCCACGAGGCGTCGGTCAACGGCGCCGCCAACTCCTGGTATGCCCTCTTCCGGCACCCGGCCGCGCTCGCCGAGCTGCGGGCCGACCACGACCTCGTACCGACGGCGATCGAGGAGCTCCTCCGGTTCGATACGCCGGCGCCGATGTTCGAGCGCTGGGTCCTCGAGGAGATCGAGATCGGCGGCATCCGGATCCCGCGCGGCCAGGAGCTGGCCCTCCAGTTCGCCGCGGCCAATCGCGACCCGGCAGTCTTTGCTCGGGCCGACGAGCTGGTCCTCGATCGCGACCCGAACCCGTACCTCTCGTTCGGCGCCGGGATCCACTACTGCCTCGGGGCGCCGCTCGCAAAGGCCGAGTTCGACATCGTCTTTCGGCGGATCCTCGAACGGCTGCCGCGCCTGGAGCTGGTCGAGGAACCGGCCTGGAAGCCGCGCTTCATCCTGCGCGGCCTCGAATCCCTGCGCGTTCGCGCCTGAATCGCCGCGACCCGCGATGACCAGCCAGGATCGCGCCCGGGCCCGGGCGATGCTCGACCTGGAGGAGGGCCGGGGCACCGTGCGCATCCTCGACGAGGCGGGCATCGCCGTCGTGCTCGGGCGGGCCCGCCGGATCGCCGTGATCGGCGCGTCGGCCAACCCCGCCCGGCCGTCGTTCGCCGTCTTCCGCTACCTGCTGATGCACGGCTACGAGTGCGTGCCGGTCAACCCCAACGAGCGTGACGTGCTCGGCCAGCCGGCCTTCCGGACGCTGGTCGAGGCGGCCGACGCGACCGGCCCGTTCGACATCGTCGACGTCTTCCGGCGCTCCGAGCTGTGCGTGCCCCATGCCGAGGAGGCGGTCGCGACGGGCTCGGGCTGCCTGTGGCTCCAGCTCGGCGTCGTCAGCTGGGAGGCCGCGGCGATCGCCGCGGCCGGCGGCCTGTCGGTCGTCATGGATCGCTGCACCGCGATCGAGCACCGGGCCCTCCGCCAGCGCAGCTGACCGCGCGGTCCGGGCCTGCGGATCGTGGCTAGTGCATCACCAGGCCGGTGAAGACCGCGGCGATGCCGATCAGGCCGATTCCCGCGCCGATCTTCACCTGCCGCTGGAGGATCGCCATCGCGACCGACGCGCCGGTCTTCGAATCGTCGCGGATACCGCCGCGCCAGGCCTCGTATCGGGCGACGTTGGCGTCCTGTGCCTGGAGGGCCCGCAGGCGCGCGTACGGCCGGCGCGTCCGCAGGTAGCCGAAGACGATCAGGCCCAGGCCGATGACGACCAGGGCGGCTCCGGTCGGGGTCACGCCGGCCCATCCCCGGCGCCGTCGAGACGCTCGCGGAGCAGCTTGCCGGCGAGCTCGGCGTTGGCCTGGCCACGGGTGGCCTTCATCACCTGGCCGACCAGGAAGCCGAGGGCCGGCTTGCCCGCCCGGTGGTCCGTGATGGCCGCCGGGTTGGCGGCAAGCACCGCCTCGATCGTCGCGCCCAGGGCCGAGCTGTCACTGATCTGGTGGAAGCCCTTCTCTTCGACGATCGCCGCCGCCGTCTCGCCCGTTGCCGCATGGCTCGCGAAGACCTCGCGGGCATTCGTCCGGGAGAGCTCGCCCCGTTCGACCCGTCCGAGGAGATCGGCAAGCTCCGGCGCGCTCGTCCGGCCGACGAGCCCGGCAGGTCCCCGCTCGGCCGATTCGTTGAGCGCCCGGCCGTAGTCGCCGGTGACGAAGTTCGCGACTTCCTTGGGGCTGAGGCCCGGTCCGGCGGCCCGGATCGCCTCGAAGGCCGTTGTGAGGTCGGGCTGGCCGGCGATCACCCCGGCGTCGTACGCCGACAGGCCGAGGGCGTCGACGTAGCGCGCCCGGCGGGCAGCCGGCAGCTCGGGCAGGCCCGCCCGGACCGCCTCGATCCACTCCGGCGCGACGCGCAGGGGCGGGAGGTCGGGCTCGGGGAAGTAGCGGTAGTCGTGGGAATCCTCTTTCGAGCGCATCACGTAGGTGACGCCCCGGTTGTCATCCCAGCCCCGGGTGTCCTGGGTGAGGACCTCGCCGGCGTCGAGGGCGACCGCCTGGCGCTGGATCTCGAAGGCGATTGCCCGCTCGACGGAGCGGAACGAGTTCATGTTCTTGACCTCGACCCGCGTCCCGAACGGCTCGGTGCCCCGCGGTCGAAGGGAGACGTTCGCCTCGACCCGCATCTGGCCGCGCTCCATGTCGGCACCCGAGACGCCGATCGTGCGCAGGAGGAGCTGCAGCTCCTCCGCGTACCGGCGGGCCTGCTCGGCGGTCCGGATCGACGGCTCGGTGACGATCTCCATCAGCGGCGCCCCGGAGCGGTTGAAGTCGATCAGGCTGGTCCGCCGGCCGTCGGCATCGCTGCCGTGGATCAGCTTGGCCGTGTCCTCCTCGAGGTGAGCCCGCTGGATTCCGACCACAAACGGGCCCGCCGAGGTCTCGACGGCCAGCCGGCCGTGGGCCGCGAGGGGCAGGTCGTACTGGCTGATCTGGTAGCCCTTGGGCAGGTCCGGGTAGAAGTAGTTCTTGCGATCCCAGCGAGTTGCCGCGGGGGTCGTCGCGCCGATCGCGATGCCCGTCGCGATCACGCCCTCGACGGCTGCCCGGTTGATCGTCGGCAGGGCGCCGGGCAGGCCCAGGCAGACCGGGCAGGTGTGGCTGTTGGGAGGGGCGCCGTCGTAGGCGTTCGAGCACGAACAGAACATCTTGCTGGCGGTCCGCAGCTGGCAGTGGATCTCGATGCCGATGACGGCCTCGTAGCGCTCGAGCGCGGTGCTGGCGGCCGGCGCGGCCGCGGTCACGCGGGCACCTGGCTCTCGACGATCAGGAACAGCCCGTACATCGCCACCGCAAGCCAGCCGATCGCCACGGCGAGCCGGCGAGCGAACAGCCGGACCCGCGGCCGGTCCGTGATCCGGCGCGTCGCCTCGATCGCGGTCCGGGTGGGGTCGCCGTCATGGACGAGCGGCCCGACCGCCTCGCGCGTGACGACGTAGCTCCGCCAGGCGGCGATCGCGACCGCGGTCGTGCCGCACAGCTGGAGCACGAAGTGGGCCATCAGCCGCGCAGGCGGTCGACGAACCGGCCGATCCGGACGAGCGCCTCGGCGATCTGCTCCTCCGATGTCGCGTAGCAGGCCCGGACGTGGCCCTCGCCAGACGGGCCGAACGCGCCACCCGGGACCACCGCGACGTGCTCCTCGTGGAGGAGCCGCTCGGCGAAGGCCTCCGAATCGAGCCCGGTCGAGGTGATCTTCGGGAACGCGTAGAACGCCCCCCGTGGCTCGAACGTGGGCAGGCCGATCGCGTTCAGACCGTCGACGATCAGGCGCCGGCGCCGATCGTAGGCGGCCAGCATCCGCTGGACGTCCGCCTCGCCGTTGGTCAGCGCCTCGAGGGCGGCGTCCTGGGCCGTCGTCGGCGCGGACATGATCGCGTACTGGTGGATCTTGACGATCCCCTCGAGGATCCCGGCCGGTGCACACAGCCAGCCGACCCGCCAGCCGGTCATCGCATAGGCCTTGCTGAAGCCACCCATCAGGATCGTCCGCTCGCGCATCCCCGGCAACGAGCTCAGCGCTCGATGACGGTACGAGCCGTACGCCAGGCGGTCGTAGATCTCGTCGGAGTAGACGAGCAGGTCGTGGCGAACGGCAATTTCGGCGACCTGGTCCTGGATCGCATCGGACAGGACGGCCCCGGTCGGGTTGCAGGGATAGCCGAGGAAGATCGCCTTCGTCCGGGGCGTGATCGCCCGCTCCAGGGCGGCCGGGTCGAGGGCGAAGTCGTCGGCGAGGGTCGTCGAGACGTGGACGGCGGTGCCACCGGCGAAGCGGATCGCGGGCAGGTAGGCAACGTACGACGGCTCGTGGAGGATCACCTCGTCGCCCGGATCGCAGGTCGCCCGGAGGGCGAGGTCGACCGCCTCCGAGGCACCCACGGTGATCAGGATCTCGCGGGTCGGGTCGTAGGCGACGTCGTAGCGTTGCTCGAGATGGGCTGCCAGCGCCCGGCGCAGCTCGAGGGTCCCGTAGTTGCTCGTGTAGTGGGTCCGGCCGCGGCGGAGGCTGGCAATGCCCGCCTCGACGATGCCCGGCGGGGTGTCGAAGTCCGGCTCCCCGACCCCCAGGCTGATGACGTCATCCATCGTCGCCAGGATGTCGAAGAAGCGCCGGATCCCGGACGGCGGCACCGACCGGACGCGCTCGGCAAGCGCGCGCTCGGCGAGCGGCCGGCGGCTGGCGGCGGGGGGCGGGGTCGTCTCGGTTGCCATGCCGGCGAGTATACGGAACCTGCCGTCGCATTCGATCCGCCGAGGCCGGCTTCACCGGCGAGGATTACGCAGCCAGACCCGCGGCGCGTTCGGCCGGCGTTGGGCCGGCCGGGTCGGCCGCCTGGGCGAGCTGGGCCGGCTCGACCGACCGCCAGGGTGCGTCGGCGGTGATGGCCTCGTAACCTCGTGCGAGCCCGAACAGCTCGGCCTCGGTCCACGGCGCGCCGATCAGCTGGAGGCCCACGGGCAGGCCCTCCGACAGGCCGCAGGGGATGGAGACCCCCGGCAGCCCGGCCATGTTGACCGGCAGGGTGCAGGCATCGGAGAGGTACATCGCGACGGGGTCGGCCAGCCGGGCACCGAAGCGGAAGGCGACCGTCGGGCTGGTCGGCGCCACGAGCGCGTCGAAGCCGTCGGCCCACAGCCGGTCGAAGTCCGCCTTGATCAGCGTCCTGACCTTCTGGGCCTTGAGGTAGAACGCGTCGTAGTAGCCGGCCGACAGGGCATATGTTCCGAGCATGATCCGGCGCTTCACCTCCGCCCCGAACCCCTCGCCACGGGTGGCCAGGACGTTGGCCAGGGTGTCGCCGTCACGCCGGCCCGGTCCGTAGCGGATCCCGTCGTACCGGGCGAGGTTGGCCGAGGCCTCGGCGGGCGCGACGATGTAGTACGTGGCCAGGCCGTACTCGGTGTGGGGCAGGCTGACCTCCTCGACGATCGCGCCGGCGGTCTCGAGTGCCGCCACCGCCTCGCGGACCCGCGCCTCGACGCCCGGCTCCATGCCCGCGACGAAGTACTCCCGGGGCAGGCCCAGCCGCTTGCCGCGGAGCGCCCCGGCTGCTGCGTCGTCCGAGGCGGCCAGGCCCAGCAGCGAATCGGGCACGGGCATCGGCGCCGAGGTCGAATCGCGTTCGTCGCGGCCGGCCACGGCGTGGAGCAGGGCCGCCGCGTCGCGGCTGTCGCGGGCGAACGGGCCGATCTGGTCGAGGGAGCTGGCGAACGCGACGATGCCGTAGCGGCTGACCCGCCCGTAGGTCGGCTTCATGCCGACGATTCCGCACAGCCCGGCAGGCTGGCGAATCGATCCGCCGGTGTCCGTGCCGATGCCGAATGGGGCGTTGAACGCGGCGACCGCGGCCGCCGACCCGCCGCTCGAGCCGCCGGGCACCCGGTCCAGGTCCCACGGATTCGACGTCGGCCCGAAGGCCGAATGCTCGGTCGAGCTGCCCATCGCGAACTCGTCCATGTTCGTCTTGCCGAGGAGCACCGCGCCGGATGCGCGCAGGCGCTCGGTGATGTGCGCGTCGTAGGGGGCGTGGTAGCCCTCGAGGATTCGCGAGCCGGCGGTGCACTGGCCGCCCTCGACCGAGACGAGGTCCTTGAGGGCGACCGGCAGGCCGAGGAGCGCGGGCAGCGCCGCCAGGGCGGCAGGGCCCTCGGACCGGGCGGCGGCAAGCGTCTGGTCGGCGGCGTCCGCCTGCCTGCGGGCCGTCGACGCGTCGATCGTCAGCCAGGCGTGCAGCCCGCGGTTGTCACGCTCGGCGGCCGCCAGGTGGGCGTCGGTCACCTCGCGGGCGCTGAAGGCGCCGGAGCGCAGCCCGTCGGCGAGCTCGTGGGCGTAGCGTCGGGTCAGGTCGGTCGGATCGCTGGCCACATCAGTCCCCGCGGTCGAGGACGGCACTGACGACGATGAAGCCGTCCCTGGCCGCCGCGGCGTTCGCGAGGGCGGCCGCCTGGCTCAGGGAGGGCGCGACGACGTCGTCGCGCAGAATGTTCTCGAGCTCGATCGTCTGGGCGGTCGGGGCGATCGCGTCGGTGTCGAGCTCGGTCAGCCGGCCGTACTGGTCGAGGATGTGATTCAGCTCACCCTCGAGCCGGCCGAGCTCGGCCTCGGTCAGGCCGAGGCGGGCCAGGTGGGCAACGTGGGCGACATCGTCGCGGGAGAGGCTGGCCATCGGCCGATCATACCGGCGTTTCGCCGGCGAGGAGGCGCCCGAAGGCCTCCTCGTCGAGGACGGACACGCCGAGCTCCTGGGCCCTGGCCAGCTTCGACCCGGCGCTCTCCCCCGCCACCAGGTAGTCGGTCTTCTTCGAGACCGACCCAGAGACCCGGCCGCCCGCCGCTCGAATCGCGTCCTCGGCGCCCTGCCGGTCGAAGCCGGCCAGCGAGCCCGTGACGACCAGGGTCTTGCCGGCCAGCGGCCCACCGGCGCCCGCGTCTCCCGTGTCTGCGGCAACCGGCCGGACCGCCGGCCGGTCCGCCTCGACGCCCGCCGCGACAAGCTCGGCGAGCACGTCCTTCGTCGCGGGCTCGGTGAAGTAGCGGACCAGGCCGGCGGCGACGGTCGAGCCGACGCCCGGCACGGCCTCGAAGTCGGCGGGCACGTCGGCAGCGATCCGGTTGAGCTCCGCGGCGGCCCGGGCGGTCCAGCCCGTCGGGCCGCCCATCGGCTCGTCGGCGGCCGGTGGCAGCCGGGCCGCGAGCCAGCCGGCGAGATCGATCGCCGTCTGCTCCCCGACCTGGGGGATCCCGAGGGCGTTGAGGATCCGGGCGAGCGGCCGCCGGCGGGCCCGGTCGATCGAGGCCACGAGGTTCTCGGCGCTCTTGCGGGCGAAGCGCTCGAGGGTCATCAGGGTCTCGACATCGAGCCGGAAGAAGTCGGCCCGCGATCCGAGCAATCCCCGCTGGAGGAGCTGCTCGACGACCGCCCAGCCGGCGCCCTCGATGTCCATCCCGCCGCGGCCCGCGAAGTGGCCGTATTCCTGGGCGATCCGCGCCGGGCAGCGCAGGTTCGGGCAGTAGTGGCGGACGGCACCTTCGTCGCGGACGACCGGCGTGGCGCAGACCGGACACGTCGCCGGCATCTCGAACTCGCGCTCCGCGCCGGTGCGCGCCGCGAGGACCGGACCGACGACCTCGGGGATCACGTCGCCGGCCTTCTGGAGGACGACGGTATCGCCGATCCGGATGTCCTTGCGGCGGACCTCGTCGAGGTTATGGAGCGTCGCCCGGGCGACCGTCGACCCGGCGACCTTGACCGGCCGGAGGTGGGCGACCGGGGTGAGGGTCCCGGTCCGTCCGACATAGGCGACGATGTCCTCGACGACCGTCTGGACCTGCTCGGGCGGGAACTTGTAGGCAATCGCCCAGCGCGGCGCGCGGGCGACCAGGCCGAGCCGGGCCTGCTGGTCGAGCCGGTC
>JANWLH010000086.1 GCA_025450915.1 Candidatus Limnocylindrales bacterium
AGAAGAACTTCGGACGGATCCTGGCCACCGACCTCCGCGGCCATCGCGACGAGCTGATCATCTCGTCGAAGGCGGGCTACGACATGTGGGACGGCCCATACGGCAACTGGAGCTCGCGCAAGTACCTCCTCGCCAGCCTCGACCAGAGCCTCGTCCGGATGGGCCTCGACTACGTCGACATCTTCTACTCGCACCGGTTCGATCCCGAGACGCCGCTCGAGGAGACGATGGGTGCGCTCGACTCCGCGGTCCGCCAGGGCAAGGCGCTGTACGTCGGGATCTCGTCGTACTCGGCGGCCCGGGCGAAGGACGCGATCAAGATCCTGGACGGGCTCGGGACGCCGCTGCTGATCGAGCAGCCGTCGTATTCGCTGCTCAATCGCTGGATCGAGCCGGACCTGCTCGACGTCCTGGGCAAGGCCGGCGCCGGCTGCATCACGTTCTCGCCACTCGCCCAGGGCCTGCTCACCGGCAAATACCTGGGCGGCGTCCCGGCCGGCTCGCGCGCTGCGTCGGATGGCTCGCTCCGACCCGAGTTCCTGAACGACGTGACCCTGGCCAAGGTCCGCGGGCTGGCCGAGATCGCCACGCGGCGTGGACAGAGCCTCGCCCAGATGGCGCTCGCCTGGACGCTCCGTGACCCGCGGGTCACGTCGACCCTGGTCGGCGCGGGCAGCGTCAGCCAGCTCGAGGAGAACCTCGGGGCGCTGGACAACCTCGTCTTCTCGGACGCTGAGCTGGCCGAGATCGACCAGTTCGCGACAGAGAGCGACATCAACCTCTGGGCGGCGTCGAGCAGCTACTGACTCGGTGCGTGGCGAGCGCGCTGCGCGCCGTTTCGGGCCGCCGACAGAACCGTTCCGGGCCCTTGCCCTCCGCGATATTCACCCCACGCTTAGCAAGTGCCTTCGCGTCCCTCGAATGACTTCCCGGCGGCCTCGCGGCCCGGCGGCATGAGCCGCTTCGTGCGTGACGGACGTCGGGAACCATCGCTCGGACCAGTCGGATACGGTCTCATGGAGTCCGAACCCCGCCAGCGATACATGGGGTGAATATCGCAGCAGCCAGTCGGCCCGAGGCCGAATGATCCGCCTGGGCCGCCACCACGTCCTCGCCGTGGGCCGCTACTACCGCCTGGAGCTCGACTCGCGCGACTAGCACGGGCCGCGGCGCAGGTGTGACTCGGGGCCCTCGGGCTCCTCGGGTCCGACTTGGACCCATCGGTCCCGACTTGGGACGATTGTCGGCAGGAGACGCGCCAATGGAAGTCGCTCCCAGAAATGGGAGCCGCGACGTTCCGCGGTCGCCCGACTCGTGCACGGGCCAAGCCCTTGCAGCCGCTTCGAGAGCCGTGATCCGCCCAAGCTGACGGATACCGCGTCTGCCACCGACAAACGTCCCAAGTGTGGGGGGCCGGGGACCCTGCGCCGCGGGACCCTGCGCCGCGGGACCCTGCGCCGCGGGACCCTCCGCCGCGGAACCCGCGCTCCGTCCCGCTCAGCCGGCCTCGAGCTCGGTGAACAGCGTCAGCTGCAGCCCGGCCGGTCCCTCGAGCCGGGCGTTGAGCGAGTTCCACGGGGTGAGCGTGGGTTCCGCGATGACCGTCGCACCCGCCGCCTCGAGTCGGCGGGTCATCGCCCGCGAGTCGCCGACCTGGAAGGCAACGCGGAGATGCCCCGCGACGCGCCGGCCGACCTCAACCTCGTCGATGTACGCCGCGTAGCCCGGACTGGAGAGCTCGAGGGTCGCCCGGCCGGCATCGAGAATCGTCACCCAGCCACCGTCCGACGAATACGACCCGACTTCGCGCAGTCCGAGCACATCCCGATAGAAGTGGACCGCCTCGTCGTAATCCGTCGCCGTGACCGCGAGGCGCATCTCGTGGACGGACCGGCCGTCATCCATTGCAAGACCTCCTGGCTCAGCCAACTCGCAGGCCGGCCATGCCGCCGTCAACAGCGAGCAGCGTGCCGGTCGTCGAGGCGGACAGCGGGGAGGCCAGATAGGCGATCGCGTGCGCGACTTCGTCGGCCGTGACCAGCCGGCCCATCGGCTGGCGGGCGCGGAGTGCCGCGAGGGCCGCAACCGGGTCCGGCGCCTGGTCGAGCAGTCGTCCGATCCAGGGCGTATCGGCAGTGCCCGGCAACACGGCATTGACCCGGATCCCTTCCCGGACGTGGTCGGCGGCCATCGCCAGGGTCAGGGCCGCAACCGCCCCCTTGCTGGCACTGTAGACGGCCCGCTGGGGGACGCCGACCGAAGCCACCACCGAACAGGTATTGACGATCGCGGGATGGGCCGACGCGCGCAGGTGGGGCAGCGCTGCCCGGGTGACCCTCGCGATCCCGACCACGTTGACGTCCAGGACCCGCTGCCATTCCGCGTCGTCGTTGTCGGAGATATCGCCGATCGAGCCAATCCCGGCGTTGTTGACCAGGATGTCGAGTCCACCGAAGGCCGCGCCGACCCGGGCGATCGCGGCGCGCACCGTCGCGTCGTCGGTCACGTCGCAGGCGACCTCGATCCGGTCAGGCCGATCGGCGGCCCCACCCCCAGGTCCGAATGCCCGGTCGAGAACGGCCACTCGAGCCCCGCGCTTCCGTAACAGCTCGACCGTCGCCGCCCCGATCCCGCTTGCGCCGCCGGTCACGGCGGCAACCAGGCCATCGAGCTCAATCACAATGCGCACGCCCTTTCGTCGGCACGACTCGCCGGATCACAGGTGGGGGTCGACGAGGATCTTGGGGCCCGGCCCGGCGCTCGCCGGCCGGTGCCCAGCGAGGATGGCGCCGGCCTGCTCCAGGCTCACGGTCGTGGCCACGAGCGGGCGCGGATCGACGGCGCCACGGGCGTACAGGTCGATCGCCCCAGCCAGGCCGGCCGAGCCGCTGAGGATCCCCACGGCGGTCACGTCCTTGAGGACCTGCGTCCTCGTGTCGATCAGGCTGGGCGTCCCGGCCAGGCCGATGAACACGATCCGCCTGCCGGGCTCGACCAGTTCCAGGGCCAGTTCCGGCAGGCGCGGATCGGTCGAGGCATCGATGACCGCGTCCCAGGCCAACTCCGGCAAGGCGTCGATCGGGCGGGCATCGGCGAAGCCGAGACTGACCGCAAAGTCGAGCGAGCGCGCCGAGCGCCCGGCCAGGTGGACCTCGGCACCCCGGGCGCGGGCAAACAGGGCGGCCAGCAGGCCGATCGTCCCGCAGCCAAGCACGAGCAGTCTGTCGCCGGGTACGAGGTTCGCGGCCTGCACGGCCCGGAGGGCGTTGCCGCCCGGCTCGACCAGCGCGCCCGCGACGTCGTCGACCGAGTCGGGCAGCGCGTGCAGGCCGCTCGCGGGGAGGGCCAGCTGTTCGGCCAGCGCACCGGGAAACCCGCCCCGGATCCCGATCTCGCGGCGCTCGGCGCAGACATGCTGGCGGCCACTCCGGCAACGCGGGCAGAGCCCGCAGCCGATCATCGTGTCGCCCGTCACCCGGCGGCCCAGCCAGGCTGGATCCACGTCCGGGCCGAGCCCGGTCACGGTGCCGCTCCATTCGTGGCCGATCCGGACTGGATACGACGCGTGGCCCTGCGCGAGGTAGGCCATCTCGCCGCTGAAGAACTCGGCGTCGGTGCCGCACAGCCCGACGCGGGCAACATCGACAATCACCTGGCCGGGCTCGGCCCGCGGCCGATCCACGTCGACGACTGCAGACCGGCCGGGTCCGGCGATCACGAAGGCTCGCATCAATGCGAGTCGCGGGCGACCTGGCTGCCGCTCGAGCCGACGAGGAAATCGAGGTCCGCCCCGCTGTCGGCCTGGCGCACCGTGTCGACATACAGCCGCTCCCAGCCGCGAGCCGGGGCGGCGAACGCCGCGACCGCTGCGGGGGCCGGTTCGCGCCGGCTGAGCTCGTCATCGCTCAGCTCGACCTCGAGGCGCCGCGCCGCCACGTCGAGGCTGATCATGTCGCCGGTCCGGATTCGCCCGAGTGGACCGTCGGCCGCCGCCTCGGGTGTGACGTGGAGGACGACCGTGCCATAGGCGGTGCCGCTCATCCGCCCGTCGCAGATCCGGACCATGTCCCGGACGCCCTGCCGGAGGACCTTGGACGGCAGGGGCAGGTTCGAGACCTCGGGCATCCCCGGGTAGCCCCGCGGCCCGCAGCCGCGCAGCACCAGCACGGAATCTGCGTCGACGTCGAGGTCCGGGTCGTCGATCCGGGCACGGAAATCCTCGATCGAGTCGAAGACCAGGGCCCGGCCGCGATGCTTGAGCAGCTCGGGTGTCGCGGCCGCCGGCTTGATCACGGCGCCCGTCGGCGCCAGGTTGCCGTACAGGACGGCGATTCCGGCCTCCTCCTGGAGCGGCGTCGAGCGCGAGCGGATCACCTCCGGATCCCAGATCCGGGCGTCCTCGAGGTGGTCGACGAGCGGCCGGCCGGTCACGGTCATCGCCGCCGGATCGAGGAGATCGCGCACCTCGCGGAGGACCGCCAGCGGCCCACCTGCCCGGTACAGGTCATCCATCAGGAACCGCCCGGCCGGCTGGAGATCGACGAGGAGGGGGACTCCGGCGCCGGTCCGGTCGAAGTCGTCGAGGGTCAGCTCGATGCCCAGCCGCCCGGCAATCGCCAGGAGGTGAACGACCGCGTTCGTTGAGCCGCCGACGGCCGCGAGGGCGACGATCGCGTTCAGGAACGAGCCCCGGGTCAGGAGCGAGCTCGGCCGGCGATCCTGCTCGACGAGCTCGACGGCCAGGCGGCCCGTCGCGTGCGAAGCCTCGAGCAGCCGGCTGTCCGGCGCCGGGGTGCCGGCAAGACCCGGGATCGTCGTCCCCAGCGCCTCGGCCATGATCGCCATCGTCGACGCCGTGCCCATCGTGTTGCAGTGGCCGCGGCTGCGGATCATCGACGACTCGGATTCGACGAAGTCCCTCTCCGTGAGCGTTCCTGCACGGACGTCCTCGGACAATCGCCATACGTCGGTCCCGCAGCCGAGGGCCGCGCCGCGGAACGTGCCGGTCAGCATCGGCCCGCCGGGGATGACCACGGCCGGCAGGTCGACCGATGCCGCGGCCATCAGGAGCGCCGGGATCGTCTTGTCACAGCCTCCGAGCAGGACCACGCCGTCGATCGGATTCGCCCGGAGCATCTCCTCGATGGCCATCGCGGCCATGTTTCGCCAGAGCATCGCCGTGGGCCGGACGAGCGTCTCGCCGAGCGAGACGACCGGCAGGTTCAGGGCGATCCCGCCGGCCTCGTAGACGCCCCTGGCGACGCTCCCGGCAACCTCGTTGAGGTGGGCGTTGCAGGGCGTCAGGTCCGAGGCCGTGTTCGCGATCGCGATGTGCGGCCGGCCGTCGAAGGCGTTTGCGGGCAGGCCCCGACGCATCCAGGCGCGATGGATGTAGGCGTTCCGGTCGCTGCCGCCATACCACTGCGCACTCCGCCGTTCTGCCACAGGCCAAGGATGCCACGCGAGCCCGCTGCTCGGGGCACCCTGGCCGGGATCGGGATATAGTTAAGTACATGAACAGTACCGCTGAGGAAGTAACGGCCGGGGACGTCCAGGAGGCCGACTCACAGCTCGCCGACCGGCTCCTCGAGATCGTGCCCCGAGCCACCCGCCGGATCCGGCGCCAGATGCGGGCGCATGGCACACCCGGCCTGACCGTCGCCCAGCTGCGGGCGATGAGCTACCTCCGCCGCGAGCCGGGGGCCGGCCTCTCGGCCCTGGCCGACCATCTGGGCATGAGCTTGCCGGCCAGCTCGGCACTCGCCCAGCGGCTCGTGCTGGCGGGCATGATCGATCGAACCGATGACCCGACCGAGCGACGGCGGATTCGCCTCCAGCTGACGGCCTCGGGTGCCGGCCATCTCGCGCAGGCGCAGGCGGCAGTCCGGGGCTGGCTGGCTGCAGAGCTGGCGGCGCTGACCCCGGCCGAGCAGGCACGCCTGGCAGGTGGCCTCGAGCTGCTCGCCCGGATCGGCCAATCGAGCGACGAGCCCGGCCACCGGGGCGCCGACTGACATGCCGGCTGCCGTCGAGACGGTCGACCTGACCAGGCGCTTCGGCGAGATCACGGCCGTCGACCGGCTCGACCTCTCGGTGAGCGGTGACGAGGTCTTCGGGCTGCTCGGCCCGAACGGGGCCGGCAAGACGCCCTGGTGATGGGCCGCGTCCTCGTGATCCTGCTGGCGATCGCCGGCCGGCTCTATCCGCGCCTGGCCCAGTAGCCGCCACGATGACCACGCCCAGCAGCGCCGTGGCCGGCCGGCCAACCCGGCGCCACGATCCCAACTACAAGTGGATCGCCCTGTCGAACACGACCCTCGGCATCCTCATGGCGGCGATCGATGGCTCGATCGTGATCATCGCCCTGCCGGCGATCTTCAACGGCATCCAGCTGAACCCGCTCGAGCCGGGCAGCACCAGCTACCTCCTGTGGATCTTCATGGGCTACCTGCTCGTCACGGCCGTGCTGGTCGTGGCGTTCGGCTGGCTGGGTGACCGCTATGGCCGGGTCCGGATGTACAACGGTGGCTTCCTGATCTTCACGATCGGCTCGATCCTCCTCGCAGCGACGCCGTTCATGGGCACGGCCGGTGCGCTGTGGATCATCGGGATGCGGATCGTCCAAGGGATCGGCGGCGCCTTCCTGTTCGCCAATTCGGCGGCGATCCTGACCGATGCCTTCCCGACGAATCAGCGCGGCCTGGCCCTGGGCATCAACGGGGTGGCGGCAATCGCCGGCCAGTTCATCGGCCTCCTCGCGGGCGGCTTCCTCGCCACGATCGACTGGCGGCTCGTCTTCTTCGTCAGCGTCCCGATCGGCATCGTCGGTACCGTCTGGGCGTACCTCCGGCTCGAGGAACTGAGCACGACCACCAAACGCAAGATGGACTGGTGGGGGAACATCACGTTCGGGGTGGGCCTGGCCTCGATCCTGGTCGGGATCACCTACGGGATCCAGCCGTATGGCACCGATCCGACCGGCTGGACGAGCCCGCTCGTGCTCACCCTGATCGGCGGCGGGATCCTGCTCCTGGCGATCTTCCTGTGGATCGAGCAGCGGGTCGCGGAGCCGTTCTTCGACCTCTCGCTCTTCAGGATCCGGGCCTTTGCCGCGGGCAACGTCGCCAGCCTGCTGGCGGCCACGGGACGCGGCGGGTTGTCGTTCATCATCGTCATCTGGCTCCAGGGGATCTGGCTGCCGGTCCACGGCTACAGCTATGCGGACACACCGCTATGGGCGGGGATCTACATGCTGCCCCTGACGGTCGGCTTCCTGGTCGCGGGCCCGCTGTCGGGCTACCTGTCGGACCGTTTCGGGGCCCGACTGTTCGCGACCGGCGGGATGATCCTCGCGGCGATCGCGTTCATCGGGCTGACCGGCCTGCCGGTCCAGTTTGCCTATCCCGCACTGGCCTTCTTCCTGCTCCTGGCGGGCCTTGGATCCGGGTTGTTCAACTCGCCCAATTCCGCCGCGATCATGAACAGCGTGCCGGCCAACCAGCGTGGTGCGGCATCGGGCATGCGCGCGGTCTTCGCCAATGCCGGGTTCGTCGTGTCGATTGGCCTGTTCTTCTCGCTGATGATCGCCGGCCTCGCCGGATCCCTGTCGTCGACCCTGTACGCCGGGCTCGTGGCCCACGACGTGCCGGTCGACGTGGCGAGCCAGATCTCGCACCTGCCGCCCGTCTCGAGCCTGTTCGCCTCACTGCTCGGCTACAACCCGATGGCGTCCCTGCTGCCCGCCAACGTGCTCAACGCGCTACCGCCCGACCAGGCCGCGATCCTCACCGGCAAGGACTTCTTCCCGGGCCTGATCGCCGGCCCGTTCCACGACGGCCTGGTGATCGTATTCCTGGTCGCCGCGGGCATGTCGATCGTGGCCGCCATCGCCTCGGCCCTGCGCGGCGGCAAGTACGTCCACCAGGACGTCCCGGCCTCGGCCAAGGACCTCGTCACCGACTGACCTCGTCGGTGAACGGGTATTGAGCCGCCTTCGGTCGCGGTGGTAGCGTGGCGGTCAGGTTCGGTCTTGTGCCCAGGCAGAGCCAATCCCAGGGAGTCGCCTCATGCGTCGCAGCCGTGCCCTGCCCGCCTTTGCTGCCGTTCTCCTGCTCGCCGCCGTTTCCGGCGCGGTCGCCCCTGGCGTTCGGGCTGCCGATTCGTGTGGCGCCGATTCCGCGACGCTGGTCAACGGCGGCTTCGAGACCCCGGTCATCACGGCCGGCGGCAATTCCTCGCTCGACGCGTCGCTCGTGCCGCCCTGGCTGACCACCGACGTCATCAACCAGATCGAGATCTGGAGCTCGGGCTTCGGCGGCGTCCCATCGGCAGAAGGTGCCCAGTTCGTCGAGATCAACGCGAACAGTGCCGGCACCCTCTACCAGGATGTCGTGACCACGTCCGGCGAGAAGATGACCTGGACCCTCGAGCATCGGGGCCGCTCCGGAACCGACACGATGAAGGTCCTGATCGGCGATGCGACCACGGCCGACGTCAACAGCGACAGCGGCTGGAATTTCTTCTCGCCCGACCTGAGCGACCCGAACACGGCGTGGGGTGCGCACACGGGCTCGTATGTCGTCCCGGCTGGACAGACCTGCACCCGGTTCGCCTTCCGGGCCGTGAGCTCCGCCGGTGGCGACCAGTCGTTCGGCAACTTCCTCGACGCGGTCAGCTTCTCGGTCACCGTCCCGCCGACGCCAACCCCACGTCCCACCGCCAAGCCAACGCCTCCGGGCACGGACACCATCGTGGTCGCGCCACGCGAGGACGGACGACCGCCGGCCCTCGTCCTGTTCATCCTCGGCACGGCCGCCCTGAGCTTGGGATTCGTGCGCCGCTCAGGTCGGTTGCGCGGCTCGAGGCGCTGAGCCGAACCCGCGGCGGAGGGCGGCCGCCGAGCGCTGGATCAGCGCCGGCCCAGGCGCTTCAGGAAGCCGCCACGATCGGTGGACTTGGCATCGCGGGCGCGGGCCTGGTCGCGATCGAGCTTGCTCACCTCGCGGGCACGGTCTGCGCTCATTGCGCGGCCGAGTTCGACATTCAGCAACGAGTGCCCTTCCGTGTCGTCCTCGTCCGGCGCGTCGGGCTGATCATTCGGCCTGGCAACCTGGTCGTCGGTGGGGGTCATGGCTCGTCTCCGTGGGAACGCTCGGGCGGTTCGCCCCGTCTCGGTGATCTTGCGCCGGGAGAACCCCGAACGCGAGTCCGCGATCACACGGCGAGGGTGTCATTCAGCCGACACCCAGGGCGCTGCAGGCCCCGGCGAAACCGTCCGATGTGTCACGGCCCCATGCGACAACGGCCCGGCGAATCCGCGCGAAGGCGAGCCGCACATGGACCTCAGTACTGGAAGAGCAGCTCGCGGTACTTCGGGAGCGGCCAAAGCTCGTCGTCGACGAGGCCCTCGAGCGTGTCGGCGACCTCGCGCAGGGCGTTCTGGGCGGGGATCACCTCGTCGCAGAAGACCCGCGCCTCGGCCTGGACCGAACCGGCCCCGTGGGCCGTGTGCTGGGCATGCTCGAGCGCGCCGATCGCGTCGACCAGGATGTCGGCGAGGCCGGAGACCCGCTCGCAGACCTTGTTGATCCCGCGCGACGACGAGGCGCCCGCGAGCTGGCCGAGATACCGGGCCGTCGCCGGCAGGATCATCGTCGAGGCGAGATCGAGGGCACAGCTGGCCTCGATGTTCTGGACCTTGACATAGCGCTCCCAGGCGATGTCGACGCGCGATGCGAGCTCGCGCTCGGACAGGACGCCGAACTTCGCGAAGAGCTTCTTGGCCTTGTCCGTCGTCAGGGCCGGCAGCGCGTCGACCGTCGTCCGGTTGTTCGGCAGGCCCCGGCGAGCCGCCTCGGCATGCCATTCCTCGGAGTAGCCGTTGCCTTCGAACAGGACTTGCTTGTTGTCCTTGACGATCGCTGACAGGATCTTCGTCAGCCCTGCGAAGTCGCCGTGCTTGAGCTTCTCGAGCTGGTCGGCGAGCTGCGCGAGGGACTCTGCGACGACCGTGTTCAGCACGGTCTGCGGCCAGTAGATCGGGGCGGACGAGCCCACCGCCCGGAACTCGAACTTGTTGCCGGTGAAGGCGAACGGCGAGGTCCGGTTGCGGTCGGTGGCGTCCTTCGGCAGGACCGGCAGGGAGGTCACCCCGAGGTCCGCCGAGCCGCCCTTCTTGGAACCCGAGACGGTGCCCTCGCCGAGCTGCTCGACGACATCGGCCAGCTGCGAGCCGAGGAAGATCGACATGATCGCCGGCGGCGCTTCGTTTGCCCCGAGGCGGTGATCCTGGCCGGCGTCGGCGATGCTCGCGCGGAGCAGGTCGGCATGGACGTTGACACCGCGGATGACCGCCACGAGGAAGGCCAGGAACTGGGCGTTGGCATGTGGGTCGTTGCCGGGGTCGAGGAGGTTCTCGCCCTCGTCGGTGGCCATCGACCAGTTGTTGTGCTTGCCCGAGCCGTTGATCCCGGCGAACGGCTTCTCGTGGATCAGGAACATCAGGCCGTGGCGCGGCGCCAGGCGGCGCATCATGCTCATCACGACCATGTTGTGGTCCGATCCGACCGAGGTCGGCTCGTAGACCGGGGCCATCTCGAACTGGCCGGGGGCGACCTCGTTGTGGCGCGTCTTGGCCGGGATCCCCAGACGCCAGAGCTCGCGGTCGAGATCCATCATGAAAGCCAGGATCCGCTCACGGATCGAGCCGAAGTACTGGTCCTCGAGCTCCTGGCCCTTGGGGGACGGGGCGCCGAAGAGGGTCCGGCCGGTCAGGACGAGATCGGGCCGCTGCTCGGCGAGGCGCCGGTCGACGAGGAAGTACTCCTGCTCGGGGCCGATGTTCGTGAAGACCCGGCTGGCCGAGGTGTTGTCGAACCAGCGCAGGACCCGCAGCGCCTGGAGGCCGAGGGCCTCCTGCGAGCGGAGCATCGGGATCTTGTGGTCGAGCGCCTCGCCGGTGTACGAGACGAAGGCGGTCGGGATCGTCAGGGTCACGCCGTTGGGCTCGACCTGCAGGAAGATCGGGCTCGTGACGTCCCACGCGGTATAACCGCGAGCCTCGAACGTCGCCCGGATACCGCCCGACGGGAACGAGCTCGCGTCCGGCTCACCCTGGACGAGGGTCTTGCCCGAGAACTCGGCCAGCGTCCGGCCGTCGCCCGTCGGGCTCAGGAACGAGTCGTGCTTCTCGGCCGTCGAGCCGGTCATCGGCACGAACCAATGGGTGTAGTGGGTGGCGCCGTGGGCCATCGCCCACTCCTTCACGCCCTGGGCGACGGCATCCATGATCGCGGGATCGAACGGCTCGTGGCCCTCGATGGTCCGGCGGAGCTTCCGGAAGACGGGCTTGGCGAGGTACTCGCGCTGGGCCTCTTCGTGGAAGACGTACTCGCCGTAGATCGCTTCGCCGGCGTTCTCGAGGTAGTCCTGGGTGGAGGCGATCTTGTGGTTGGCGATCGTCGCGATGGCCGTCTGACGTGCAGTCATGGGTCTCCTGTGGGTGCCTGGGGATGCAGGGCGGGCGGTTGTCCCCATGGTGCCAAAGAAACCCCGGCAGCTGCGCGCAGGTCGGGTTGCGGTTCGGTGCCGACGGCTCCGCTCGGTCAGTCGGCAGGCCGTTGTGGCTCCCGCAGGCTCAGGCCGATTCGCGAGTCAGGGCCCGCTGACGTCCAGTTCGGCCGTGTCGGTCTCGCCCGAGTAGGTCGATGTCACGGTGTACGAGCCGTCGACCAGGGCGGTGCAGCTCGTCGCGAGGCACGTGCCGCCGAGCGAGATCGAGAGGGTCGCCGATGACGAGACGTCGCCGATCGTGTTGCCCGCGGCGTCGAAGGCGATCGTCGTGTAGCTCTGGAACTCGCCTGGAGAAATCGATGCCGACGCCGGCGTGAGCGCGATGTGGTCGAGCACCCCGGGGACGACCGTGAACGACAGCGTGTCGTGGAGGGAGGCGACCCCGGCATCAACGGTCACCGACCCGGCCTCGTCGCCCGTGACGGCAGCCGTGGCCGCCCCCAAGGCATCGGTCGTCGCATTGCCGAGCCCGCTCACCGAGCCCGATCCCCCACGTTGGCTGAACGCGACGACCCGGCCGGGCACCGGGTTGCCGTCCGCATCTCGCACCGTGGCGCTGAGGGTGCGAGCGGAGCCACCAGAAGCGAGGTCGGCGCTGCTGCCCGTGAGCGTGATCGTGGCCGGCACGACCGGCGTAGGGGCAGGTGTCGGCGTCGGGGTTGGGGTAGGGGTTGGGGTAGGAGTCGGGACCGGCGTCGACACGGGCGTCGGCGCAGGCGTTGGGACCGGCGTCGGTGACGGCGTCGGAGTCGGCGTCGCACCAGGCGCCGGCGTCGGCGTCGGGATCGGGGGCGCCGGGGTTGTTCCGGGCCTCGGCGTTGGCGTCGTTCCGGGTGGATTCGGCGCGGGCGTCGAGCCGGCCTGACCGGGCGCCGGAGCTGGCGCCGGGCCTGGCGGCCCCAGCGGCGGCGCCGTCGGAGCCGTACCGTCGGAGCTGAGCTGGCTCGGCCCAGGGGTGGCGGATGGTGATGGCCCATTCGCGGCGACCGGACCGCGTGAGGAACCGGCAATGCCGGGTGGGTTGCCGGTCAGGCCTGCCACGCCTCCGAGCGGCATCCACAGGTGCGAGGTCGCCAGCGTCACGGCCACGACCGCGATGCCGCCGGCGACCAGCAGTGCGCCGAGGCGATCAACGCGCAACGTCGGTCGCCGAATTCGCCGCCGCCCGCGCGGAGCACCACTGATCAGCGCTGTTGAGGCGGTGGCTCCAGCGATCGCGGCTGCCGTCCCCGGCTCGGGCTGGTCGCCGAACGCGACGACTGCCGGCCGTTTCGGCCCAGCGGCCGATTCCGCCGCGGCGGGAACACCAATTGGCATGGCGGCTGGTTGCTGGGCCGCGGGCCGGTCAGTGCCTGCCTCGTCGTCGATGGCCAGCATCCCGAAGACCCGACGCATCGCCTCGCGGGCGATGTCGGCGTCACCCGGGTCGTCACTGGACATCCGGTGCGCAGCGCCGAACCGGCGCCGCGCGACAAGAACGATCGCGCCCCCGCCAACGAGGGCCGTCGCGACCGCGATCGCGATGATGATCGGCAAACCCATTGGCTCCCAGGACCCGTGAGGGGCGGCTCACCCGAACCGCGTCCTTCGTCATGCTACGTCGAACGATCGCGTCACTCCATCGCCGAGGCAGCCGCCACGCCCCTGCAACGCGGCGGCGCCTCCCGCCAACGCGCTCGTGACATTCCTCGCGGGACAATCCTCGCCCATGGATCAGACCCTGGATGTGGATCGCTACCTCACTCAGCGCGTGGGCGTCGTGCGCCGCCTGCTTGACGCCGACGTGCCTCCGGCAGCGGCCGAACGGTGGGTCTCTGCCTGGGAAGAGGAGGCTCGGCGCCGCAGGATCGATCCCCGGGACAGCGAGTGGTGGCGATCGGCATGGGCCTGGATTGCCTTGGACTGCGGCGGTTCCGAAGGGACGGAGGGTCCTGCGCATGCCTTGCGGGTGAGCCCCTCCCGGGAGGCCATCGTTCGGACGCTGAGGATCCGCGTCGTTGCTGCGATTCACGCTTCGCGCGAGGTGTTCGCAGCCTCCCGGCGTTGGCGCGACGCCCGGGTCGGATCCAGCGCGTCAGCTCCTGAGACACCCGACCGCGAATGGCTCCGCCGCGAGATGGAGCAACTGTGCGGCGCCTACGAGGCGGCCCTCGGTCAAGGCAATCGGAAGAGTCGTCGTACCCGTGCCCGGGCAAGGCCGACCTTGGTCTAGGTCCGCGGTCGGTCAGACGGGTCGCTTGGCTCCCGCCAACCCTTCGCGAAGGTCTGCAACTCGTCCGCGGAGTTCCGCTGAGCCGTCTCGCTCCTCGGCGGTCCGTCGGCGCATTTCTCCGGTCAGCCTGCGAGCGTTCGTGTGGTTTGCACGTTCAAGGCGAGCCTCCCCGTAGGCGCGCTCGGTCGACCTGCTCACCTCCCCACGGGCGTCGTGCTCCACGTCGGCGAGCGCCTGGTCCTGGTCTGCAGCAACCTGGTCCTTGTCCGCATTGGCCTGGTCCGTATCCGACAGCGCCTGATCGATGCCGGACCGGCCCTGGTCAGCCTCATTCGAGGTCTGGTCGGCGATCGACAGGAGCTGAGCATCGGCCAGGAGGTCATCCACGGTCTCTTCTCTGGACGGCTCAGGGTTCAACTTATGCCCGCACCCGTCCGAGGACGAACAAGACGACGAGGACGATGACGACGACGATAACGATGGTTTCGATGCCCACTTGGTTTGGCTCCAGCTAGTTCGTTGATCGACCCGCACATGCGGGCCGCTCAGGCCACGATGGCACCGGGAACACCGTGGCCGGCCACCTTCCGGGGCAGCAGGTATTGCAACGACCCACCAGTTGGCAGCGACTGGCTGTCCGATTCGCGCGCCGGACCGGTCGACCGACTACTCTGGCCGCTACGTTGGGGCGGCGGAGGCAGCAGGATTCGACGGATGACCCACGAGAAGAGCAAGCAGGAATCGGCCGCCGAGCTGCTGGCGGACTGGCGCGCTGCCGGCCGGGACGCCGCGGGCGCCCACACCGCCGCCCAGGTCGCCGCGTTGGCATTGGCGGCCGCCGAAGCTGCCGAGGAGGCTGCCAGCGAAGTCGAGATCGCTGCCGACGCCGCGTTCGAGGCGGTCGGACTGGCCCGGGCTGCCGCGGACAAGGCACGACGAGCTGCTGGCAGGGCGTCCGAGGCGGCCCACATGGCGATGTCGACCGCCGAGGGCGACGTCGCGCGAGCAGACCAGGCCGCTGGCAAGGCCGACCAAGCCGAGCACGCGGCCCGCAATCGATATCACGAGGACCAGGGCGCCGACCACTGAGCGTGGGTGCGGCCACGCACCGTCAGGCGGCGTCTCAGTGGCGATCCGACTCGGTCATTGCAGCGTCGATGCAAGGACCTCGGGCGGAATGACGCTATGCCCAGAACAGCCCCGGGGCGATGCTTGGCTGACCCCAAGTACTGGAGAAGCTCGTGCAAATCGATCAACGCGTTCAGGACGTGGCAGACGCCCTGGACACCCAGCGACACAAGCTGGCTGACCTGGATTTCGGCGGGATGCCCGATGCCGTCCTTACGGCGGCTCACGATGCGCTGCCGAGGAGCTGGCAACGGCCAAAGCAGCCGTCTCGGTGGCCACTCGTGGCCGGCGCATTGATTCTTGCGACCGTGGTCGCCGGCTTCTTCTTCCTGTTGCCGACGTGGCGGCTTTCGAAGCGGACTGTTGAAGACCTGCCCGATGCCAGGCTGATCGTCGACGATCCGGATGGCGCCGGGGAGCCCCTGGCCCAGATCGCGACAGCCTTCCAGCTCGAGGAGCAGCCCAATGGCGAAGCACCCGCAATCTGAGCCCGCGTCGGATGTCCCGATGAGGGAGCAGTTCGAGCAGGCGACCCGTACGGTCGTGGAAGGCGGCCGGGCGGTTGCGAGCCAGGTTCCGGCCGCACTCGACGGTGCCCGGGACATGGTCGGCTCGGCGTCCGCAGCGGTCGACGATCTCTCCGATCAGGGTGTCGTCGCGGCGATGGCCTTGTCCGCGGGCGTCACGCTCGGCCTATTCCTGGCCGGCGCGCCCCGCGTGATTCTGGCCCTTGCCTGCCTGCCCACCTTGATCACCGTCCGATCCGTGCTCCAGCGTGGCGTTGGGCCGGGGCAGCTGGTGACGCCCCGCGGCTGAGTGGACCGAGGGTCCGGAGCCGAGGCGACGGCACGACCCGCTACCAGCCGGCTCGAGCGAGGTGCACGGCTGATCCGTGGACCTCACCGGGTACGATCCGGCGATGGAGACGGCACCGGCCCTGCTCGAGCTCGGCCTGGTCCTGCTCGGTGCAGCCGGGCTGGGAGTGGTCGCCCGCCGTCTCGGGCTGCCGGCGGTCGTGGGCTACCTCGCGCTCGGGATCGTGATCTCACCGTTCACGCCCGGCTTCGTCGCCGATCGGACCCAGATCCAGCTGCTCGCCGACGCGGGCGTCGTGCTGCTCCTCTTCGAAGTCGGGATCGAGGTCGATCTTGCCGGCCTGCAACGGGACCACGGCGGCCTGATCTGGGCAGCTCCGCTCCAGGTTGCGATCTCGACCGGGATCGCTGGTGGAGCGGCAATCCTCGCGGGCGTCGCCCCGATCCCCGCGCTCGTCCTGGGCCTGGGCGTGGCGATGTCGTCGTCGGTCGTCATCGTCAACATCACCCGCAGCCGCGGCCGGACGACCGACCCGCCGACCGAGAAGGCGCTCCTCGGCTGGAGCGTGATCCAGGACCTGACCGGGGTCACGCTCGCGGCGCTCCTCCTCGCGCTGCTCGGCACGAGCGACCGGCCCGTCGCCGTTGTCCTGGGCGGCGTGGTCGCATTCGTCGCGCTGGCGGCGGTCGCTGCCTGGCTCCTGCCCCGGGTCCTCGCCCGTCTCGCCGACCGACCGGACACGTTCCTGATCGTGTCGGTCGCTTCGGGCCTCACGATCGCCGGGCTCGGCGCCGTGGCCTTCGGCCTGCCACTCGCGCTGGCGGCCTTCGTCGGCGGGATCGCGATCGTCGAGAGCCCGACGAGCTCCGAGCTGCGCCGCCAGCTCCTGCCCTTCCGCGAGCTGCTCGCGGTCCTCTTCTTCGTGTCGATCGGGATGCTCCTCGATCCCCACGATCTCCTCGATGGGCTGCCCTGGCTGGCGCTCCTGCTGGGGCTGACGGTCGTGGCCAAGAGCGGCGTCGCCTGGGTCCTTGCCCGGTTTGCCCTGCCCGACGCCCGACCGCTCCAGGTGGCGGTGGGCCTCGGCCAGATGGGCGAGTTCAGCTTCGTGCTGGCCACGCTCCTGGTCGCCGCCGATGCCATCACCGGTGCGATCTACGCCGCGGTCGTGGCCGCCGTCGCGATCTCGATCGCCACCAGCTCGGTCCTCGTCCGGGTCCGGCGCCTCTCCACGTAGGCAGGGCGTCGGAAATGCCCGGCTGTCTTGTGATGATCCTCGCCGACAGGCCCAGTCGACGATGTTGCCGTGACTCCAGCCGTGCTTGCCATCGCCCCGGAACTACGAGTTGAACCCGCAGCCATTCAGCGCCAAAATGATGCCCGCT
>JANWLH010000087.1 GCA_025450915.1 Candidatus Limnocylindrales bacterium
CGATCGTCGAGCTGGACCGGCGTCGGCCGTTCAGGTCTCCGCACCACACGATCTCGTACGCGGGGATGGTCGGCGGGGGACCTGTGCTGGCACCTGGCGAGGTGACCCGCGCGCACCAAGGCGTGCTGTTCCTCGACGAGCTGCCCGAATTCGGCCGGGACGTCCTCGAGGCGCTCCGCCAGCCACTCGAGGAGGGCCGGGTCGCGATCGTCCGGGCAGCCCGTTCGATGACCCTGCCGGCCCGCTTCCAACTGGTCGCGGCGATGAACCCGTGCCCGTGCGGGGGAGCGGTCGGTGTCGAGCCGGTCTGTCGCTGCCGGCCGGGAGTCCCGGAGCGCTACGCGGCGCGCGTCTCCGGGCCACTTCGCGATCGGATCGACCTGTGGGTCGAGATGCCCCGGGTGCCGCCGGCGACGCTCGTCGGGGCGAGCGCGGCGGAGCCATCGGCGGTCGTGGCCGACCGGATCGCGGCGATTCGCCACTTCCAGCAGGATCGGCAGGGCACCTTGAACGCGGCCCTCGGCGGCCACAAGCTCCGGGCGGCCTGCCGGCTCGGGGCGCGCGAGCGTGCCCGGGTGGTCGGCCTCGCGGACGGGCTCGATCTGTCGGCGCGCGGCGTCGAGCGCCTGCTCCGCTCGGCGCGGACGATTGCCGACCTGGAGGCGAGCGAGGCGGTCGGCCTGGTCCACCTCGACGAAGCCGGCCGGTTCCGGGCGCTTGGCTCGCACTCGATCCAGCCACTGGCTGTCTGATGCTCGGCGTCGGCAGCGCTGGTCCACTGGGGCTGGAGCGAGACACCGGCCACGGCGAGCCTGATCCGCTCGCGGACACCGAGCGCCGCGCCGCGATGCTCCTGATGTCCGTGGAAGGGCTCGGACCGGCCACCTTCTACCGCCTCCTTGCTGCCCATCGCTCCGCGGCGGCGACCCTCGATCTGGCATCGAGCGAAGGTGGTCGCCGGCGCCTCATGCGCAGCCTCGGCCCGGACCGCGAGCCTGTCGCGGGACAGGAAGGGCGCCCGGGCCGGGTCGTTGCGGGGCTGGCCGCCTCCGCTCGCGACGCCGAGAGGATCGTCGCTCGCCTGGAGCGGCTCGGCCTGACTTGGCTCACGACCGACGACCGGGCGTACCCCGCCCGCCTGCGGATGCTGGAGGTGCCGCCGCCGGTCCTCTTCGTGCGCGGCTCGACGGAGGCGCTCGGGGCATCCTCGTCCGTCGCGGTCGTCGGGACCCGTCACCCGTCCGACTTGGGCCGCCGTGTCGCCGCCCGGATCGCTGACGCCTTGGCCAGGCTCGGAGTGACCATCGTCTCCGGGCTGGCGGCGGGCATCGACGGCGCGGCCCACGAGGCAACGGTCGTCGCCGGGGGATCGACCGTGGCGGTCCTGGGGTCCGGCCACGAGCAGCTGTTCCCGCGGGCTCATTCGCGCCTGGCCCAGCGGATCGTGGAGATGGGCGGGGCCCTCGTGTCGGAATTGCCGCCCGACGCGATTCCGACACGAGGCACGTTCCCGCGACGAAACCGGGTGATCAGCGGCCTGTCGGACGCCACCGTCGTCGTCGAGGCGGCGGCGCGGAGCGGCGCCCTGATCACGGCTGCCTGGGCACTCGAGCAAGGCCGTGAATGCTTCGCCGTCCCGGGGCCGATCGACGCTCAGACCTCGGCCGGCTGCCTGGCCTTCCTGCGCGAGTACCCCGGCCAGGTGCGGATCGTCGCCGGGATCGCCGAGCTGATCGAGGACCTCGGGCTCGCCGGCCGATCGCCCGGGGAGCAACCCGATCTGCCGGGCCACCCGACATCGACGGCCAGGCCACCGGCGCCGGAGGCGATCATGGCGACGCTCGGACCGGCCGAGCGAGCGGTCGCAGGCGCCCTGCTGACCGGGTCGGCGACGGTCGATGACCTCGCCGGATCGGCCGGATTGTCCGTGGCGACCGTGCTCAGCACCCTGACGGTCCTCGAGCTGCGCGGCCTCGTCACGGCGGCCGGCGGCCGCTACCGCCTGGCCGGCGGGCTCCTCGGCGTCGCTCCGCCGAAGGAGCACCCGGTTGCCTCGTTCCGCCGGCCGGTGCTACCCTGACGCGAACCCGACCGGGCCCCGGCCCGGGTTGACAGCCGCACGACGCCGCTGACCCCCAGCAGCTAGCCAGGAGACTGTCTATTGCGAAAGTACGCAGCCGCTGCGCTCGCGTTACCCGTCCTGGCCACGCTGTACGTGCCGATCCTCCTTCGCCGGAGCGTCGCCCTGCGCCTGGTCGTCGGCCTCGGAGTTGCAGGGCTGCTCGTGCTCGGCGCACTGGCTGTCCTCTCGCCACGGGCGATCGCCGCCAAGGCACCGACGGTCTCGGCGCCCCTCGATGCGGCGTCCTTCGCGCAGGCCGTCGACTCCGCCCATCGACTGCACGATCCGATCCGGCTGGGCTTCTCGAGCCCGATGAACACGGCCTCGGCGACCGCGGCGCTGACCGTCGTGCCGGCCACCCCGGTCACGACCAGCTGGGACAAGGCCGGCAAGACGCTCACGGTCAGTCCCCAGGGCATGTGGCAGCCCGGGACGCTGTACACGGTCAAGGTCGCCGCGAGCGCGCTCGATGCGGCCGGCCAGCCACTCGGGCAGGCGGCCCGGGCGCTCTTCAACACCCGTGCGGCCACCACCGCCCGGATCGCCCTGAGCGCGCCGGGCGGCGGCACGGCAGCCGGCGCGGTATCGCCTGCCACAGGGTTCACGGTCATCTTTGACGCGGCGGTCGTGACCCCGTCGGCGGACGCCCTGCTGTCGATCAGCCCGGCCGTCAGTGGCACCCTGGCCGACGTCTCGACGACGAGCAGCGGCACGTCGGTGACCTTCCAACCCGTCAAGCCCCTGGTCGCGGGCACGCAGTACACCGTCGCCCTCCAGCCCGGAATCGTGGACACGGACGGCTCGAACGTGGTGATGCCCGAGCCGCTCAGGATCACGACGGCGATTCCGCCGAAGGTGGTCCGCTTCCGGCCGCTGAACGGGTCGACGGCCGTCGTCGCGGGCCAGCTCCTCTCCGTCCGCTTCACCCAGCCGATGGATCCAACGGCCACAGGAGCGGCGTTCCAGGCCAAGATCGGAACGAAGGTGCTGACCGGCAAGACGAGCTGGGCTGAGAAGAACACCGTCCTCGTCTTCACCCCGAGCAGCCCCCTGGCCAAGGGCAGCGTCGTGACCATGACCGTCTCGACCGCTGCCGTCTCCGCGGGGGGCGTCGCGCTCTCGGCCGCCCGAAGCGTCTCGTTCAAGACCGCCGCGGCGGTCGCCCCCGCGTCGAAGTCGACGAGCAAGCCGAAGAGCGCGCCCAAGACTGGTGGCGGCGGTGGCGGCGGCGGCGGTGGAACTGCCGGCTCGGGCGCCTGGCACGCCGTCGAGGTGTACTACCTCGGCCTGATGAACTGCACCCGTGGCGGCGGCTGGGTCCTGTCCTCGGGCAAGTGCAGCAGCCCCGGTGGCAGCGGCGTGAAGCCCCTGATCCTCAATGCCGGGATCTCGAACAAGGTCTCCCGACCCTACGCGAAGCTCCTCGCGACCAAGAACATCTGCACCCACTTCTACGGCGGCAACCCGGGCGACCGGCTGCATGCCGCCGGCTACCCCGGCGACTATCGCGAGAACATCGGCTGCCGCCCCGGGAGCAACCCGTATGCCTCGGTCCTCGGGACCCACCTCTTCTTCCAGGACGAGAAGCCGTGTGGCAATTACTGCCACTGGGCGAACATCATGGATCCGCGGGTGGACGAGGTCGGCATCGGGATCTGGGTGATCGGTGACCGGGTTCGCCTGGTCGTCGACTTCTGGAAGAGCTGACCGGGCCGGGCGTGCCAGCCGACCAGCCCTTCACCTCGGCCGCGGCCGGGCACGAGCCGCTCCTGCGCGGGGCGGTCATTCACCTCAACAACGAGCAGCCGGTCGTCGCCGACCTGTTCGAGCTGCCAACCGCTCGTGACGTGGCTGTGATCTGCACGAATATGCGCACCCAGGACGGCAAGCGGCCGATCTTCATCGACCATACGGAGTCGGTGTTCGTGATCCCGCTCGCCTACGTCCGATTCATCGAGCTGCCGGGGGCGATCAACGCCGAGGAAGCAGCCGACGGCGGACCGGGCCGGAGCCGGACGGGCGCCCCTGCCGAGTCCGAGATCGAGATCGATGAGGAGTTCCTGCGCCGGATCCGCGACGCCTGATCTGCCGGACGGCGGCGCCTGATTTCGGGGCGCCCACGCGCGCCCGCGCGTCCCGCGGCGCCGTAGGCGCTGATGATCGCCAGCCAAGATTCCGGTGCTAGACTCCCGGACGTCATGAGCGGAAACCTGGTCATCGTCGAGTCGCCGGCCAAGGCGAAGACGATCGAACGCTACCTCGGACCCGGCTATCGGGTCCTGGCCTCGTATGGTCACGTCCGCGATCTGCCCGAGAAGCTCGGCAAGGATCAGCTGGGCGTGGACGTCGAGCACGACTTCGCGCCGACCTACGAGATCGTCGCCGACCGGCGCAAGCAGGTCTCGGAGATCACCAAGGCTGCCCGAACCGCCGACACGGTCTTCCTGGCCACCGACCTCGACCGCGAGGGCGAGGCGATCGCCTGGCATGTTGCCCAGGCCGCCGGGCTGAGGCCCGAGCGGACCCAGCGGGTGACGTTCAACGAGATCACCGAGGGGGCGATCCGCGAGGCGTTCGCCCATCCCCGCCAGATCGACCTCGACCTCGTCGATGCCCAGCAGGCGCGGCGGATCGTGGACCGGCTGTACGGCTACACGCTGAGCCCGCTCCTCTGGCGGCGCATCCGACGGGGCCTCTCGGCCGGCCGCGTCCAGTCAGTCGCCGTTCGCCTCGTCGTGGACCGCGAGCTCGAGATCCGGGCGTTCACGGCGGTCGAGTACTGGTCGATCGAGGCCACCCTCCATGGACCCGAGGGCACGCCGTTCACGGCCAGCCTCGTGCGGGTCGACGGGGACAAACCGGTCATCGCCGACGAGGCGGCGGCGCTCGCCCATGTCGAGGCACTGCGCGCCAGCCGGCCGGTCGTCCGCTCGATCGGGGTCAAGCGCTCGAAGCGCAGCCCCGCCCCGCCGTTCACCACCTCGACGCTCCAGCAGGAGGCGAGTCGCAAGCTCGGCTTCAGCCCGAAGCGCACGATGAGCGTCGCCCAGCGCCTCTACGAGGGCCTCGAGACCGACGACGGCCAGGTGGGCCTGATCACCTACATGCGGACCGACTCCGTGTCACTCGCCGGCCAGGCGATGGGCGAGGCGCGTGACGTGATCGCTGCCCGCTTCGGCGCCGACTACACGATGCCCAAGGGCCGGCCGTTCAAGACGAAGACGAAGAATGCCCAGGAAGCCCACGAGGCCATCCGGCCGACCTCGTTCGGCCGCTCGCCGGACCAGCTCGAGAAGGCCCTGCCGCGCGACGAGGCGCGCCTCTACCGCCTGATCTGGCAGCGGGCGCTGGCCAGCCAGATGAAGGAGAAGGAGCTCGAGACGACGAGTGTCGAGCTGGACGCGGAGCGTTACGGCCTGCGCGCCTCGGCGACGCGGACGGTCTTCGACGGCTTCTCGGCGGTCTACACCGAGGGCCAGGACGATGCCGCCGAGGAAGCCGAGCGCGTCCTGCCGCCCCTGGCCGAGGGCGACCTCACGACGGTCGAGTCGGTCGAGCCCACCCAGCATTTCACCGAGCCGCTGCCGCGCTACACGGAAGCCACCCTGATCAAGGCCCTCGAGGAATACGGGATCGGCCGCCCGTCGACGTATGCCGCAACGATCTCGACGATCCTCGATCGGGGCTACGTCAGCGTCACCGAGCGCCGGCTGCGCCCGGAGCCGGTGGGCGAGATCGTCAACAGCTTCCTGCTCGATCACTTCAAGTCGCTGGTCGATCCGGAGTTCACCGCCCGGATGGAGGAGGACCTCGACGAGGTCGCGGGCGGCAAGCGCAAGTGGGTGCCGCTCGTGCGGGCGTTCTACGGGCCTCTCGAGGCGGCGGTCGTGGCGACGAACGACGACGGCCCCGGCGGCGGGATGGCCACCGACGAGCTGTGCTCCGAGGGCCACCCGATGGTCATGCGCGCCGGCAAGTACGGCGTGTACCTGGCCTGCGCGAACTACCCCGAGCACAAGGAGACGCGACCGGTCGCGCCGGCGGGCGGCGAGGCCGCCGGGGCCGGTGACGCCGGGTCGGAGATGCCCGGCGTGGGTGAGCCGTGCCCGAAGTGCGGCGACACGGACGGCGGAACCCTCGTGGCCCGGCGTGGCCGATTCGGGCCGTTCGTCGGCTGCGCCCGCTATCCGGACTGCGACTACATCAAGAAGGACGGTCCGCCACCGCCGGAGCAGCTGCCCTTCGAGGTCGAGTGCCCAACCTGCGGCAAGGGCCACCTGACGGCACGCCGGGCGCGCCGCACGGGATCGGTCTTCTGGGGTTGCTCGCGCTATCCGAAATGCGACTTCACGACCTCCCGTGAGCCGGTCGGGGCCATCCACGATGCTGACGCCGGTCCCGTCGCCCGCAGCACCACGGCCGCCAAGCCCGGCGACGAGGCCACGGCGACGACTGAGCCCGCGGCGCCCGCCGACACCGGTCTCTGCCTGCGCTGCGGCGCCATGATCCCGCTGCCCGCCGGCGACCTCGTCGGACGGAAGCTGCCCGGCGGTCCTGCCGATCCGGCGGCCCTGCGCCGGCCCAGCCGCGGCGGGCGTCCGACGGGCCGTCCCCGCGCCGGCGGCGCGCGATCCGGCCGGACGCCGACCCGGTCCGGGCGAGCGGGGCGACCCCGAGGCTCGGCCACGACCGGGAGCGCACCCGGGGCGTGACCGGTGACGAAGCCCGCGATCGCTTCCTCGACGGGCTGATCGCCCGCGACGCTTCGCCCCATACGCGCCGGGCCTATGCCACGGTCGTCGGTGCCTACCTGGCCTGGCTGGACGACCGGGGGATCGACTGGCGGCGCCCTGGTCGCGCGGAGTTGCGGACCTACCTGGCGCTCCTCGGCGACGGGATCGGCCGAAGCTCGGTCGGCCAGCGCCTCGCGGGCCTTCGCTCGTTCTACCGCTTCACGACCCGCAACGGCTGGACGGACGGCGATCCGTGGGGCGCGATCGCGACGCCCCGGATGCCCCGCCGGCTGCCGCGCGTCCTCGAGGTCGAGGAGGTCGAGCGGCTGCTCGCCGCGGTCGATGGACCCGTGACCGGTCACGCCCGGGCAGGTGACCTGACGGCCGCCCTGGCCCTCCGCGACCGGGCGATCATCGAGACGGCCTACGCGGCCGGCCTGCGGATCAGCGAGCTGGCGGCGGCCAGCCTCGGCGCGCTCGATCTCGGACGGGGCGAGATCCGGGTCCTTGGCAAGGGTCGCAAGGAACGCATCGGGCTGCTCGGCCGGCCGGCGCGGGCCGCCCTGCGGACGTATCTCGACGAGGGCCGGCCGATCCTCGCTGCGCTCCGCGGCCCCGGAAGCGAGGCGTCCCCGGAGGTCTTCCTCAACCATCGCGGCCTGCCGCTGGGCGTGCGCGGCCTGCGCCTCCGCCTCGAAGGGCTGCGTGCCCGGGCCGGCCTGCCGCTCGGCGTCTCGCCGCACACGCTCCGCCACAGCTTCGCCACCCACCTGCTCGACGGCGGAGCCGACCTGCGGGTCGTCCAGGAGCTGCTCGGCCACGAGAGCCTGGCCACGACGCAGATCTATACCCACGTCTCCCCGAACCGCCTGCGGGCGGCCTACGACTCGGCACACCCACGCGCCCGCCAGGCGCACTGACCGTCCGCGGATGACGTCGTCGCGGGGAATTGCCCGGGCCGGGTTGATCGTCACGAGCGCGTTCCTCGTTTCGCGCATCCTCGGATCGGTCCGGCTCATCGTCATCGGCGCGACGTTCGGCGCCAGCGCCGACCTCGACGCCTTTCTGGCCGCGTTCCGGATCCCCGATTTCATCTTCCAGCTGGTCGCGGCCGGGGCGCTGAGCTCGGCGCTGATCCCGATCGTGGCGGGCCTCCTGGCCACCGACCAGGAGGCCCGTGCCTGGCGGGTTGCCTCGACCGTCGCGACCCTGATGCTGGCGCTCCTGCTCGTGCTCGCCGTCATCGTGGCGGTCGCGGCACCGGTCCTCGTGCCGGTGATCACGGCGCATTTCACCCCCGCCCAGATCGAGCGCACGATCGAGCTCACCCGGGTGATGCTGCTGAGCCCGATCCTGCTGGCCCTCGGGGCACTCGCCACGAGCCTGCTCAACGCGAAAGGCCGCTTCGCGGCGTCGGCAATCGCCCCGATCGTCTACAACGTCGCGATCATCCTGGCGGCGGTCTTCCTCGCTCCGTGGCTGGGCATCGTCGGACTGGCGATCGGGGTCGTGATCGGCGCCGCGGGCAACATCGGCATCCAGCTCCTGCCGTTGCGGGCGACCGGCTTTCGGTTCAGCCCGAATTTCGACCTCTCGGACGCCGATGCCCGCCAGGCGCTCCTGCTCATGGCGCCCCGGGCGATCGGTCTCGCTGCGAGCCAGCTGACGTTCCTCGTGGCAACCTCGGTCTCGACGGGGCTCGGCGTCGGCGCCGTGACCGCCTTCACATTCGCCTTTTCGGTCTTCCAGCTGCCGATCGGCGTGGTCGGAATCCCACTCGGCGTCGTGACCCTGCCCGCGCTTTCCCGGGAGCTCGCCCTCGGTGAGATCGAGCGCTACCTCGCCCTGATCCGGCAGGCGATCCGGTTGATCCTCTTCGTGATGATTCCGCTGACCGGGCTGGCGATCATCGCCCGGGGCGAGGCCGTCCGGATCCTCTTCGGCTACGGCAAGATGGACGAGGGCTCGATCGAGCGGACCGCCACGACGCTGTTGTGGCTGCTCTTCGCGCTGACCTCGGAATCGATGATCGCGATCCTCGCCCGGGCCTTCTATGCCGGGCGGGACACCCGCACCCCGGTCATCGCCGCGATCATTGCCGTCGCGATCAACGTGAGCCTGTCGATCCTCCTGGCCGGCCCCTTCGGCCTGGCCGGCATCGGCCTCGCGATCACGGTCGGCTCATGGACGGAGGCCGCCGTCCTGATCCTCGTCCTGACCGCCCGGATGCACACCTTCGGGCCGGGGACCCTCGTGCGGGCCGGGGCGATCGCGGCCGGCGCGGGGCTCGTCGCGACCGGGGCGGCCTTCGTCGCCGAGCAGGCCTTCGCGGGCCTCGTCGGTGGTGGCCCGAGCAAGATCGAGCTGATCCTCGAGCTCGGCCTGACCGCGATCGTCGGCGGGCTGGTCTACGCCGGGCTGGCTTTCGTCCTGCGCATCCCCGAGCTGCGGACGATCCTGGACCTGGTCGTCGCGGTCGTCCGGCGCCGTACGATCTCGGCATGAGGTTTGCCGAAGCGACGAGCGACCAGCTCCTCGACTGGGACCGCCATGCGGTCGATCCACCCGGTGGCAATGTCTACCAGTCGCGGGCCTGGGCCGACCAGCGCTCCCGGCTCGGCTGGCGGCCACGCTTCCTCGTCGCCGACGACGGCTATCGGCTGCTGAGCCTCGAGCGCCCCTGGCGGCTGGTGCCCGGCTCGGGCGCCTATCTGTCGCGCGGGCCGATCTCGGCGGGCGAGCCGGTCGAGCGGACCGCGGAGCGTCTTGGCGCCGCCGCCGAGTGGCTCTTCGAGCACGGCGTGGATGTCGTTGCCTCGGACGCCGAGATCCCGGCCGAGACGGGTTACGGCGCCCTCATCGAGGCAGCCGGATTCCGGCCGATCGAGGAGGTCCAGCCGTCCCGCCACCGGCTGGCGCTCGACCTCCAGCCCGGCGAGCCCGAGGCGAGCTACTTCGCCGGCTTCTCCGAGACCACGAGGCAGCTGATCCGGCAGGGCGAGAAGGCCGGGCTGCGGGTCGTCCGCTGGGACCGACGCCCCGACAGCGGGGCCTTCGGCGAGGGCTTCGACGCCCCGGCCGGCGATGCCGATCCGACCGCGGCCTTCGAGCAGCTCTACGGCCTGCTCGAGGCGGCCGCCGCGCGGCGTCACTTCGGGCTCGGTTCGCAGGCGGGCTTCGTCGCGTGGTCGCTGGCCGGGCTCGAGGCGGGCATGACCGTCCTGCTCGAAGTCCACACCTCCGAGGGCGAGCTGCTCGGGGCGGCCACGTTCTACCGCCACGGCGGGCGGCTCACCTACTCTCATTCCGGCGATCGAGCCGACCTCCGGCGCAGCTACCCCGGTGTCGCCCGTCTCCTCCTGTGGCGGGCGGTCCAGCTCGCAGTCCGCGAGGCGAGGATCGAGGTGGACCTGGCTGGTGTCGACGTCCGCGGAGCACGGCGCGAGCCCGCCAGGGGCGAGGAGATGCGCGGCCTGTACGAGTTCAAGCGCTCGTTCGGGGCGCGCTGGATCGAGCTCACCGGCAATCACGAACGGATCGCCCGACCGTGGCGCTACGGTCTCGGCCGGGTCAGCGGCCGCCTCCTCGGATTCGGCCGATGAGGGCCGCGGACGAGGGCTGGGATGCGTTCGTCGAGGTCAACCCGCGCGCGAGCTACCTCCAGCTCAGCGCCTGGGCAGGCACC
>JANWLH010000088.1 GCA_025450915.1 Candidatus Limnocylindrales bacterium
ATCAGGCCCAGGGCGAAGAAGTTCTTGGTCAGGTCGACCTGCTTGCTGGTGAGCCCGAGGCCCTCGAGAGCCCGCGAGTTGAGCGTGCTGATCGGGATCGAGAAGAGGTTCCATGACTTGAGCGAGCTATCGAGGAGGGGATTGCTCGCATAGCCGACCTTGTTGAGGTTCGTCTGGGTGAAGGCGTCCTCGTTGACGATCAGGGCGCCGCCCGGAGGCAGGTCGCCGAGGTTCGACTTGAGGGCGGCCGGGTTCATCGCCACGAGGACATCGGGCGAGTCGCCGGGAGTGTGGATGTCACTGCTCGAGAAGCTCAGCTGGAAGCCGGACACGCCGGGCAGGCTGCCGGCTGGGGCCCGGATCTCGGCGGGGAAGTCGGGCAGCGTGCTGATGTCGTTGCCGAAGACCGCGGCCGTACGCGTGAACTGGGTGCCGGTCAGCTGCATCCCGTCGCCGGAATCGCCGGCGAAGCGGATCGTGACCCGGTCAAGCTCCTGGATGTCGACGGGGCGCTTCTCTGTGATCGTCACGCGCCCTCTGACTCCTTCATCCGCTGGTGAGGCCGGGGCGGCAGGTTGAGGAGCTCCTCGGGGAATGCCTCGGCCAGGTATTTGAGGATGTCCACCTGGCGGACGATGCCCACGACCCGCCGGTCGTCGTCGACGATCGGGACGTTGCGGTAGACACCGGTGGCCAGGAGCTTGATCGCGTCGTGGACCGTCTCGTCGATGTGGAACGTCTTTGGCTCGCGATTCATCATCGTCTCGACCGGCCGGCGGAGGTCGACCGGCTCGCCCACGAGGCGGGCGAAGATATCCCGCTCGGTGAGCACCCCGGCGAGGCGGCCCTGGCCGTCGGTGACGAGCACGGAGTCGCCGACTCCGGAGCGCTGGATGACCCGCAGGCAGTCGGCCAGCGACGAGCCCGGCGGGACGGTCAGCGGACCACGCCGCTGGACGACCCTGAGGGTTTCGCGGGCAAGCGCAGGAACGCGTTCGGCTACGGCTCGTTCGGTCGTTTCAGTCACGCGACAAGTGTAGTGCGATCACGCCCCAGCGCTGGACCCGGCGTCGGAGCCGGCATTGGACCGGCACTGGATCCGGCGTTGCCCGGAGTCCCGGGCGGCCCTGCTAGGCTCGGAGCGTGGATCGCCGCCGGCTCGTGGGGGTGCTGCTCGTCGTCGTCTCCGCGGCATCGTTCGGGTCCGGCGCGCTCTTTGCCAAGCCCGTCTATGCCGAGGGGGTCGGCTGGCTGACCCTGCTCTGCTGGCGGTTCGCGGTCGCCGCTGGCCTGTCCTGGGCGTGGCTCCTGGTCGATCGCGGGCGGCGCACCGGGCTGCGCCGGACCAACCGTCGCCGGCTTGCCGTCGCGCTCGTCCTGGGGATCGTGTACCTCGGCAACAGCAGCACCTACTACGCCGCGCTCGAGACGGTCTCCGCCTCGCTGGCGGCGCTCATCGTGTACATCTATCCGGCGATCGTGGCCGTCCTGACCCTCCGCCTTGGCCGGCCCCTCGAAGGCCGGCGAGCGTGGCTGGCCCTCGGCCTGGCCCTGCTTGGCGTGATCCTGGCGATCGGCGGGATTCCAACCGGCACGGCGCCGCCTCTCGTCGGGCTGCTCCAGGTCCTCGCCTCGCCGGTCATCTACTCGATCTGGATCGTCGCCCAGGCGCGGCTCGCCGGTGAACGCTCGGACCGGGTCGGCGATGCCTCCGACGACGGCGCAGGCAGCGCGACCGCCGCGGCCCTGATGATGACCTCGACCGCGATCGGCTTCTGGCTGATCGCCCTTGCCAGTGGGACACCGGTCGCGCCGGGCCAGATTCCGGCCGGTGCCTGGCCGGGGATGATCGCCGTGGCGGTGATCAGCACGTTCGTGGCGATCCAGACGTTCTCGGCCGGCTCGCGCCTGATCGGGGCCGCCCAGGCCTCGCTGATCAGCACGGTGGAGCCGGTCTGGACGATCTGCCTCGCCGCCCTGATCCTCGGCGAGCGCCTCGGCCCGATCCAGCTCGTCGGCGGCGTGCTCGTCATCGGCGGGGTGATCCTCGCCCAGCTCCGGACGGGCGAGCCCGCCCCTGATGCCGGCGGGCTGGCGACGGTCCGGATCGCCGACGAGTAGCCAGGTGGGAAGTGCCCGGGGCGCCTGGGGCTGTAGCCGCCCCGGCGGGACGTGGCGGCCCAGCAGGACGTCGCGCTCCTTTGACCCTCAATGAGCTTGGTCGTGGAGCATGGGCCGGGTGTGGCGCCTCGAAACGCGCGATTTGTCGATCTCTGGGGCAGGACAACGGCTCCGGACGCGGCGGCCGCGGGACCCCTTGAAGCGAGCCCCGCGGGACGAGATGATCAACCCATGGCGCACGTGCTCTGGCCCCTGTACGACATCCGCCTTCGGACCGAGCAGCTCGAGCTGCGCCTGCCCAACGAGGCGGAGATCGGCGAGCTGTGCCGCGTTGCGAGGGCCGGCATCCACCCGTCCGGCGAGATGCCGTTCGGGATCGCCTGGACGACCAAGCCGAGCCCGCGCTTCGAGCGCGAATTCGTCCAGTGGCACTGGAAGCAGCGCGCCGATTGGACGCCCGAAGCGTGGAGCCTCGAGCTGGCCGTCTTCCTCGGCGGCCGGCCGATCGGCAGCCAGACGCTCGCGGCCCGCCAGTTCGCAACGTTCCGCAGCGTCAGCACCGGATCCTGGCTCGGCCGCGAGTTCCAGCGCCGCGGCCTCGGCAAGGAGATGCGCGGCGCCGTCCTGGCGCTCGGGTTCGATGGCCTCGGCGCCGAGGTCGCGACGACCGAGGCGTTCCTCGACAATCCGGCGTCTGCCGGCGTCAGCCGAGCGCTGGGCTACCAGCCCAACGGCAGCGGCTCGATCGCGCCCGAGGGCATCGCCAGGCCGACCGAGCGCTTCCGGATGACCCGCGCCGACTGGCTCGGCCGGCCGCGACCGGCGGTCGAGATCGACGGCCTCAGGGGTTCACGCGAGATGTTCGGGGGCTGACCGGCGGTCAGTCCGGGAACGCCTCCGGGCCGCGCTCGGCGAGCTGGCTCGCCTCGTCCGAGCCGGCCTCGGGCGGCAGCCACGAATAGGGATAACGCCCATCGTCGAGCTCGGCGGCCTGGCGGGTCACCCGGAGCGGCCGGAACGTGTCGACCATCACGGCCAGCTCCTCCGTGCGCTCCTTGCCGATCGAGGCCTCGACCGTGCCCGGATGGGGCCCATGGGGGATCCCCGCGGGATGGACCGTGAACGAGGCGATGTCCACGCCGCGCCGGCTCATGAAGTTGCCGGCGACGTAGTAGATGACCTCGTCTGAGTTGATGTTCGAGTGGTTGTAGGGCGCCGGGATCGACAATGGGTGGTAGTCGAACTTGCGGGGCACGAACGAGCACACGACGAAGTTGTGGCCCTGGAACGTCTGGTGGACCGGCGGGGGCTGGTGGACCCGGCCGGTGATCGGCTCGAAGTCGCCGATGTTGAAGGCGTACGGCCAGAGGTAGCCGTCCCAGCCGACGACGTCGAATGGGTGTGATTCGTAGAAGTAGCTCGTCAGCCGGCCGCCGGCCTTGACCGCGACGCGGAACTCGCCCGTCGCCGGGTTCGGCGGGCGAAATGTGGGCACGCGGATGTCGCGCTGCGAGTACGGGCTGTGCTCGAGGAGCTGGCCGTAGTCGTTCCGGTAGCGCTTCGGCGGCTCGAGCTCGCTCGGGCATTCCAGCCAGAGCATCCGCTGCTCCGAGCCGGCATCGGGCACCAGCCGCCAGGTCGTGCCGATCGGCAGGACGAGATAGTCGCCCGGCCCGTAGCGCAGGTCCCCGAAGACGGTCTCGAGGACGCCCTCGCCGCTGTGGACGAAGAGCATCTCGTCGCCCTCGCCGTTGCGGTAGAAGGCGTCGTCGCCCATCGCCTCCGCGGGCAGGCAGACGCCCATCGTCACGTCGGAGTTGTAGAAGAGCGGGATCCGCCCGGACAGGGCGTCGCCGCGCGCGGCGAGCGGCCCGGTCTTGACCAGCCGGTGGCGGTGCAGGCCGTCGTCGGCCGCCTCGATCGGGACGACCGGACCGGCCTCGATCCGGTGGGTCCGGGTGGGCGGCTCTACGTGGTAGAGGAGCGAGCTCCGGCCGACGAACCCCTCGACGCCGAAGAGCTCCTCCGAGTAGAGCCCGCCATCGGGCTTCCGATGCTGGGTATGTCGCTTGTGAGGGACGCTGCCTGCCGAGACGTAGAACATGCTGTCTCCTCCTCGCGCCAGCCTAGCGCCGGCCGCGGCGGTCCATCAGCCGATCGTTTGCGCGGATCGCTTCAGCCGATCGCATCAACCGATCCCTTGGGTCGGGCTGCGCCGCTCCATGAGCACCACATCCCGCCAGTGCCCGGTCCGGTCCCGGCCGATCCGCTCCTGGACGCCGACCCGCCGGAACCCGGCCGACCGATGCGCGGCGAGGCTGGCGGCATTCTCGACGAGGATCCCCGCCAGGAGGCTCCAGATCCCGGCGTCCTCGGCCGCCTCGACGACGGCCGCGAGCAATGCCCCGCCGATCCCCCGGCCCTGGGCGTCGGGTGCCACGTAGACGCTCAGCCAGGCGACGCCGGAGTAGACCTCGCGGCTCGAATACGGGCTGAGCGCCACCCAGCCCAGGACCCGCTCCGAGTCGAGGGCCACGAGCCGGCAGTCCGGGCGATGGGCTCCGTTCCATGTCGACCAGTCGGGCGCGGGCAGCCGTTCGATCGTGGCGTTCCCGCCGAGGATCCCGGCCTCGTGGATCTGCTGGACCACCGGCCAGTGGCCTGGGCGCATCGGCTCGATCGAGACGTTCGACGGGAGCGGCTTGCTCATGCCGGTCGGGCCACGATCGGGGTCGACAGGGCGCCGAGGCGCTCGATCCGCAGCACGACCTCGTCGCCCGGCTCGAGGTACCGGCCGAGGGTCGACTCACGGACCTCGAGCAGGCAGCCGCTGCCGACGGTCCCGCTGCCGACCAGGTCGCCCGGGCGGAGGGTCACGTCGGCCGAGGCACGGGCGAGCATCTGGCCGAACGAGAACTGCGCATCCGACCACCGGCCGCGCGATGTCTCCACGCCGTTGACCTCCGCGGTCAGGCCGAGCTCGGGTCCGGTCGAACCGGGCGTCCGGACGTCTGCGAGCTCGTCGGGCGTGACCAGCCACGGTCCGATCGAGCTGGCGAAGTCCTTGCCCTTGGCCGGCCCGAGGCGAACGGTCGTCTCCTCGCGCTGGAGGTCGCGGGCACTCCAGTCGTTCAGGATCAGGTAGCCGCCGATGGCCTCCTCGGCCGTCTCGGCAGCCAGGTCGCGGGCCGGGGTATCGACCAGCGCGCCGACCTCCAGCTCGTAGTCGAGCTCGGTTGAGCCGCCGGGTGCCCAGACCGCGTCACCCGGCCCGCGGATCTCGGAGACGTTGCTGAAGTAGAAGATCGGCAGGCGATACCAGGCCTCGGGCACGGGATTGCCGCGCCGGGCCCACATCGTCGCGACATGGCCTTCGAACGCATAGAAGTCGCGCAGGCTGCCCGGCCGCAGGATCGGCGGTCCGAACTCGAGCTCATCTGCCGCAGCAATTCCTGGGTCGTCGTCACCACGCGAATCGAAGCCCTGGACGAGCTCGCCGAGCGCCGCGACGCGCAGGCCGTTCGCGAGGTGGGCGTCGAGGGTCGTCAGCTCGGTCCGGAAGAGCGCCGCGTTGTGGGCCCGCTGGGGATCGGCGGCCAGGAGCCGGCGGCGAGCCGTCTCGAGATCCAGCCAGCGGTCCGTACCCATCTGACCGGCGCCCTGCTCGAGCCGCGCCGCGAGGCGCCACGAGGTCCCGGCCGGTGCGTTGCGCTGGCGGACATGGGCGAGGATCATCGCCCGAAAGTCTAGCGATCCGGTCGCCGCCGGGAGGTCTCCAGGCCCGGTACGGGCAGGGCGCGGTGCCGGCCCGGCCGCCGGAGCGAGGCCCGTCGCGACCGACTTGGGACGAATGTCTCCGAGAGACGCACTAACTTGGAATCCGAGCCGGTTCCGCCCGTTCGAAGCTCCATTCAACGGGTCCCTGTGCGTGGATCGGCCCATCCACGGGGCTTCGCCGACCGAATCCCGCCTCGAGACCGAGATAACGCGTCTCCCAGCGACAATCGTTCCAACCTCGGGCGGGAGGCGCCGAATCGGCCACGACCGGCGGAGCCGGCCGCGGGACCTAGAGGTTGCCCCGGTTGGCCTGCTCGCGCTCGATCGCCTCGAACAGGGCCTTGAAGTTGCCGACCCCGAAGCCGCGCGAGCCGTGGCGCTCGATGATCTCGAAGAAGAACGTCGGCCGGTCCTGGACCGGGCGGGTGAAGATCTGGAGGAGGTAGCCCTCCTCGTCCCGGTCGGCCTCGATGCCCAGCTCCTCGAGCGTGTCGATCGGTACGCCGACGTCGCCGACCCGCTCGGCAAGCCCGGCGTAGTACTCGTGCGGCAGGCCGAGGAACTCGACCCCGTTGTCGCGCAGCTGGCGGACGGTCTTGACGATGTCCTCGGTGCGCAGGGCGATGTGCTGGCAGCCGGGGGTCAGGTCCCAGTCGAGGAACTCCTGGATCTGGCTCTTCTTCTTGCCGGTCGCGGGCTCGTTGATCGGGAACTTGATCCGGCCATTGCCGTTGGTCATGACCTTGGACATGAGCGCCGAGTATTCGGTGTGGATGACCTTGTCGTCGTAATGGATCAGCTGGGCGAAGCCGAGGACGTCGCGGTAGAAGTCGACGAACGTGTCCATCTCGCCAAGTCCGACGTTGCCGACGCAGTGATCGACCTCGAGCAGGCTCAGGCCGCCGGCGGCCCGGGCCGGCCGCTTGACGGCCCGATAGCCCGGCGCGAAGACGCCGTGATAGGCGTTCCGATCGATGAACGAGTGGACGGTCTCGCCGTAGGTCCGGATCGTCGCCCGGCGGAGGATCCCGTCCTCGGCGCCGTCGAGCTCGGTCGGCGGCAGGACGCCAACCGCGCCCCGGGAGGTCGTCTCCCGCCAGGCGCTCTCGACGTCATCGACGGCAAAGGCGATGTCATGGACGCCGTCGCCGTGCAGCCGGACGTGCTCGGCGATCTCGCCGTCGGGTGTCAGCGGGGCGGTGAAGACGAAGCGGATCCCGTTCTGGACCATCACGTAGCTCGCCCGGTCCCGGATCTTCGTCTCGAGACCGGCGAACGCGACTGGCCCGAAGCCCCACAGGGCCCGGTAGTAGGCCGAGGCCTGGCGGGCATTGCCCACCCAGAACTCGACGTGGTCGATGCCCTTGAGCGGCAGGAAATCGCCTGCCTGGGCGTACGCATCCTTGTTGACCCGGGCCCCCGCCTGGTTGGCGGTCCCGCGCGCAGTCTGACGCTCCGCGGTCTCGGTCATGGCCGTCCTGCTGCCTCCAGCTGGCGAGCTGTGGCGCGGGTCGCCGAAACGACCCGCGGCTTCTGTGGCCTCCGACTCTACACCGAGGCCAGTACCATGACGGCATGTCCGACCAGCTCGACGCACCCGCCCAGATCGGCCGGATGGCTGCGGCTGCCGCGACGTTCGCCAGCCTCCGGGAAGCGATCCGGGCCGGCGAACCGTGGCCAATCAAGATGGCCGCCGGGGACGGGCCGGAGGCCAACTGGGGACCGACCGAGGTGCTCGCCCACACCGCCGAGATGCTCCAGTTCTGGCTCGGCGAGATCGAGCGCGTGCTCGCCGGTGGACCGGACCCCGTGCCGTTCGGGCGGATCGCGACCGACCAGCTGCGGATCCTCACGATCGAGCGCGACCGGACCCTGCCCGGTGCCGAGCTGATCAGCCGGATCCACTCGAGTGTCGCCCGCTACGCGGATCGCCTGCCGGAGCTGTCGGCAGCCGACTGGCAGAAACGCGGCTTGCACCCGCGGCAGGGCGAGATGACCATCGAGGCGATCCTCGAGCGCTTTGTCGTCAGCCACATCGACGACCACGCCGTCCAGCTCCGGCAGGCGCTCGCCCACTGACCGTCCGCCGGCCGCTGCCCGGTGCGGCCGGGCAACTCCGACCACCGGCAGCTCCCGGGTGGTACTCCCGTCGGATGTTCGCCGCCCGACCCTGGGGCCAGGATCAGGTGCAGAGACGAAATTCGTCTCGGGTGAACTGACCGTCCAGGGCAAACCCGTCGCGAGGCGGGGACGCAAAGCCAGGGACCTCCGCTCTGCGGAGGCCGCCCAGCCGCCGGCGGGGATCCAGGGCCGTTCAAACGGACAGGTTGGATCTTGACATGAAGAAGCTCATCACCTCGCAGGCGTTTCGGATCCTGCTCGCCCTCGGAGCGCTCGGCAGCTCGGCTGTCGTGCTCGAAGCTGGTCGACGCTGGGTCTAGGGCACCCGGGTCGTCGCTAGACCCGGAGCGCATCGCGGACCGCCGGCCAGGCCGACGGTCCGTTCGATTCCCGGGCCCTTCATGAGGGCTTGCGGCGCTCCTCGCGGAAGATGCTCCGCACGATGAACATCACGTTGGCCGGTCGCTCGGCGAGCCGGCGCATGAAGTACGGATACCACTCGCGCCCGTACGGGACGTAGATCCGGACCCGGTAGCCCGCCTGGACGAGCTGCTCCTGGAGGTCTCGCCGGACGCCGTAGAGCATCTGGAACTCGAACCGGTCGCGGGCAATCTTCTCGCGTTCGACCAGGTCGGTGGCCGCCTGGATCATCCGCGGATCATGGGTGGCCAGGGCGGGCCTGGTTCCCTCCCGGAGCAGCCGGGCGAGCAGGACCAGGTAGGACTCGTCGACCTCGGCCTTGGTCGGGAAGGCGACGTCGGCGGGCTCGCGATAGGCGCCCTTGCACAGCCGGATCGGCGCCCCCTCCGCGATCAGCTCGGTGACGTCGGCGGCGCTGCGCCGGAGCGCGGCCTGGATGACGACGCCGCTCGACGGATTGAGTGGCCGGAGCTCCCGCCAGATCGCCAGGGTGGCATCGGTCCGGGCGTGATCCTCCATGTCGATCCGGACGAAGGCCCCGCGGGCGTCCGCGGCTTCGAAGATCCGGGCCACGTTCGACCGGCAGACGTCGGTCGACAGGTCGAGGCCCATCTGGCTGAGCTTGAGGCTGACGTTGCCGTCGAGGCCACGACCGGCGAGGGCGTCGAGGAGCTCCAGGTAGCGATCGGCCGCGGCCGCGGCGGCGGCTTCCGACTGGACCGCCTCGCCGAGGACGTCGACGGTCGAGCGCCGGCCCGCCGCGTGCAGCCGGTCCAGGGCGTCAAGGGCCTCGCCAAGGGTCTCGCCGGCGACGAAGCGGCCGACCATCGAGCGGGTGAACGAGAGCCTCGTCGCGAGGCGGCCGAGGCTCGGGCGGCGGGACAGCGACAGGAGCGTCGCACGCATCGCCCGTTCGGGCAGCTCGCGGACGGCGCTCAACTCAGCCGCCGGACGGGCTGGTGCGGACGTGGAGCTTCAGGAACGCGAGGATTCGCTCGAACGCGTCGCGCCGGTTGGCCCGCTGCTCCCACCCGTGGGCCTCGTCGTCGTACCAGTGGATCTCGTGGTGCTTGTTCTCGATGAGCAGCGCCTCGAGCATCTTCTCGCTCATCAGGGGCACGACCCGGCGGTCCTGCCGGCCGTGCAGGATGAGCACGGGCGCCTCGATCCGCTCCGCCTGGTAGAGCGGCGAGCCGCGCCGGAAGAGGGGCGCAACGGCCGGGTCGTCGGGGCTGCCCATCTGCCGGTGGAGATCGATCCGGCCGGGTCGATCGCCATGGCGGTAGCTCTCGGCGATCTCGGAATCGCCGTAGAGGTCGATCCCGGCACGCCACAGCGACGGCTCCTCCACGAGGCAGCACAGGGTCATGTAGCCACCGTACGAGCCGCCGTAGATGGCGAGCCGCCCGTCGCACCACGGCTGCTCGATGAGCCAGCGGCCGGCATCGATGCAGTCGAACGCGTCGGCATGGCCCCACTCGCCATGATTTGCCTCGCGGAACTCGCGGCCGTAGCCGGTCGAGCCCCGGAAGTCGACGTCGAGGATCGCATAGCCTTCCTCGACGAGGAGCTGCTTGAACGGCAGCCAGAGTCGTTCGTTCTGGTAGGTCGGGCCGCCGTGGGCATAGACGATCGCCGGGACCTTGGTCGCGCCGCGCCGGCCAGTGGCCGTGGCCGGTCGCCACAGGGTTGCCTCGATCGGCAGGCCATCACGGGCGCGGAACCGGATCCGTTCAGGCTCGGTCCAATGCGCCCGGCGGAGGACCGCGGGCAGCGATTCGGTCAGGGCCCGAGGCCGTTCCGGCTCCCCGGCACCGTCGGGGACGGGCAGGAGCCAGAGGTCCTGGGGGTGGCGCTCGTTCTCGCCGATCGCGACGATCTGCGAGCCGTCACCCAGCCAGGCAATCGCCCGCCAGACACCCGGCCAGGGCTGGATCGCCTGGCCCGGACCCCCCTCGAGCGGCGCGACAACGAGGTCGACCTGGCCATCGTGGACGGCGATGTGGCTGAACCGCCGGCCGTCGGGTGAGGGCAGTGGCGTCAGGCCGAACGTCGCGTTCGGCTCGCCGTGCTCCTGGGAGCCCTTCGTGAGCACCGTTCGCGTGACGAGGTCGGATCCCACCCGGACTACCTGGAACCAGCCGCCGGCGTCCGAGAGCAGGAGCAGCGAGCCGTCGGGCAGCCAGCAGGCTCCGCACTCCGAGGCCCCGCCCGCGTCGATCCGCGTCTCGGTGCCGGTGGCGATCGCGAGGACCGAGACGGTCGTGCGCCAGGCATCGGATTCGCGCTGGCAGGCGATCGCCAGCCGGGCACCGTCCGGCGCCCAGGCGTACTCGTCGATGTCGACGCCCGCCGGCGTGACGGCGACCGGCTCGGGTGCCTTTGGATTGCTGGCGGGCCGGCCCCGGTGCGGGATCGGCGCATCGATCAGCCAGACCTGCGACCAGCCCCGGCGACGGGAGGTGAAGGCAAGACGCCGGCCGTCCGGGCTCCAGCGCGGCTTGCCATTGCCGGCGGGATGCTCGGTGACCCTGACCTGGCGCGATCCGTCGGCCTCCACGACCCAGATCGAGCCATCCCGGACGAAGGCGAGACGGCGCCCGTCGGGCGACCACTGGGGATCGCTGACCGCCTTCTCGGAGGCGCTCAGCTGGACGATCGGGCCACCGCGCAGGGGCATCAGGAAGAGCTGCCGGGCACCGCCGGCCTCCCGGGTGAAGGCGACGAAGCGCTCACGCGGATCGACCCGGTACTCGCGGCCCGGATCGACCGCCAGGATGCGCTCGATCGTCAGGCCATCGGCAGCCCCGGCAGCGGCAGCCGGCGGAACCTGGTCAGGCATCCAGCGGGTCACTCCCCGGTGACTCCGGACGCTCGTCGGCGTTCGGCCAGCCGGCCCGAACGCACCACGGGGCGACCATCGCGAGGTGCGATCGAACGTGTCCGGCGAGGTCCCAGTACGTCCAGTCCCAGCCGTCCGCCGAGCGAAAGTCGGCCTGGTCCAGCTCATGGGCGGCGGCCCGGATCCGCTGCCTGGCGACGTCCATCCGCAGCCGCAGCTCGGCCCAGGGCAGCGGCCGGAGAGCCTCGAGGTCGCGGGCATTCCAGGCGTCCAGGCCTTCCGCCGGCCCGCTCCGCCAGCCACCCGACCGGAGGTGGTCCTCGATGGCCCCGGCACCCTCGTGGAACCAGCTACCGACGTGGGCAACGTGGTCCTTGAGCGACCAGTCGGGGGTCACCTCGAAGAGGCCTCGAAGGCCGGCCGGCACCGTGTCGACCAGCCGGCTGAACGTGCCGTAGATATCGGCCTCCTCGGCCCAGAACGCGGCCTGGTCGGCCGCCGGGTCGCCCGTCCCGGCCATCGGGTCGGGTCCGAACGGATCGCCTTCGGCCTGCCTCTCCCGGAGCCGGTCGGCCCACGGCTCGATGATCCCGAGGTGATCGAGCTGGTGGCCGTGGAGGGTCATGTAGATCCAGCCCCAGGCATCGTCGGAGCGCAGGACGTCCGGGGGCAGGCGCCCGGCCAGCTCCGCGAGCTGATCGGTGGCGGAGATGAGACGGGACCGGATCTCGGCCGGCGGGACGGCCTGCCAATCGGCCCGAAGCCGTTCGTTGAACTGGTCGAAGTCGCCGTACTCGTCATCGTCCGGCCAGCGACCGGTTGCGAGACCCTTGCCCGCGATCTCGACCCCGAGCTCGGCCCAGCCGGCCAGGTGGGCGAGGTGGTCACGGTAGGACCAGTCCGGACCGCCGGCGTCCGAGGTCGAGGCTCCGGCGAGCTGCCAGGCCGCGTCATCGAGTCCCGCCCAGGTCGCCCGGAAGCGGTCGAAGATCGCTCGGCCATCCTCGAAGAACTCGCGTTCGCGGGCACGCATGTCGATGGCTCGCAGGTCGCCGAGCGGCGCCCGGCGCAGGTCGACCGTCAATGTCGAGTCCGGTCCGCCGATCGAGAGCCCGGAGTCGCCTTGGGCTGGCCATCCCGTTCGACGCTGGCCTCGAGCTGCTCGCCAAGCTCGACGGTTCGCCGGTAGGCGGCCCAGACGGCCTCCGAGAACACGGTCCGGAGGCGGCCGGACTCGAGCTCGTGGAGGGCCGCGGCGCTCGTCCCGCCAGGCGAGGTGACCATGTTCCGGAGGACCGCCGGATGGTCGCCGCTCTGCTTGGCGAAATGGGTGCTGCCTTCGAGGGTCTCGACCACGAGGTCGTGGGCGACATGGCGGGGGAAGCCGAGGTGGACGGCGGCGTCGATCAGGGCCTCCATCACGAGGAAGACATAGGTCGGGCCGGTGCCGCTGACCGCCGTGGCCATCGCCACGAACTTCTCGTCGTCGACCTCGAGCTCGGTGCCCAGGGCCTGGAGCAGGGCGCGCGCCTGGGCCCGCTGCTCCTCGGTCGTCTCCGGGGTCGCGAACCAGACGGTCATCCCCCGCCCCAGGCGGGCGGGGGTGTTGGGCATGCTCCGGACGAGGCGCTGGTGGCCGAGGAAGCCCTCGAGCGCAGTGGTCGTCGCGCCGGCGATGACCGAGAGCACGAGCTGCTCAGGCCGCAGGTGCCGGCGCAGCTCGCCGCCGACACGGCTGAGCATCTGCGGCTTGATCGCCAGCAGGATCACGTCCGCGCCATCGATCGCCTCGATGTTGCCGGGCACGGTCCGGATCCCGTACTCGCGCTCGAGCTCCTCGCGGCGCTCCTGGCGGGGATGGCTGGCCGTGACCTGGGTCGGCTCCACGAGCTGTCCGCGCAGGAGCCCGGCGATCATTGCCTCGGCCATGACGCCCGAGCCGACCGTCGCGATCTGCCGGTTCGAAAGAGGGGACATCGGCCCGAGTATAGAGAACCTAGACCCGTGCGCTGCCCAGCAGGAAGAAGCGCGACGTCGTCCTGACCTCCGCCGTCGCAAAGCCGGCCGCACGCAGGGCAGCCTCGAGCTCGTCCGGCTGCCAGTAGACCTTGACCACCCGGAACTCGCGGCCGTCGGCGAGCCGGCGGCTGGAGACCTCCTCCTCGGCGGAGACCGGCTGGTCGGCGGCCCCGGAGTGCGGATCGGGGCGCGAGTCGATGAATGCGAACGTGCCGCCCGGCCTGAGCCAGCGCCGAACCAGGCCCAGGAACTCCGCCAGCCGGCGGCGGGGCACGTGGCTCAGCCAGAAGCCGCAGAAGACGGCGTCGACCAGCCGGTCGGGCTCGGCCCAGGCATCGCGGACGTGGATGTGGGCACGAAGGCCATGGGCAAGCAGCCGCTCGCGGGCACGGTCGAGGGGTGCCTCGTTGACGTCGTAGATCGAGAGGACCCCCTTGCCGGCGAGGAGCGTCGACCACCAGCCCGTCCCGGCGGCCAGCTCCACGATCTCGCCCCGGACCGGGAGGCCATCGAGCCACAGGGTCGCAGCATCGAGGTCGGCGTTCCAGGCGAGGTCGTGGACCGGCCCGCGCGAGTAGCGCCCGCGACGCAGGTACCAATCGTCGTATTCGGCGGCGCGCGCCGCGTAATACGCCTGCATCTCGACCGACAGGTCCTCGGCCAGAGCGGCCGAGCCCAGGGCAGGTTCGGGCGGCGGCTCCACGGATGCCTGGCCGGCCAGCGCCGCCGACCGCTCGGCCAGGGCCGCCTTCAGCCGGAACCGCAGGAACCCGTTCTCGCCGGCGCGGCCGACGCACGCCGGGCAGAGCTGGGCATAGCCCTCGAGGTCGTCCGGGGCCCGCACGGCGTGGGGCGTGCCGCACCACAGGCAATCGAATGTCGCCCGGAAGACCACGGGGCCTATTCGACCCTGGTCCAGCTGGCGAACGGGGCAATGCCGGCGCTCCCTTCTGGATCGAAGAGCTCGGCCAGCAGCTCGACGCCGTCGATGACCCGCGGCCCCGGTCGGCTGAAGTAGGCCGATCCGTCGACCAGGTAGACCTGGCCGGCGCGGACGGCACTCAGCTCCCTCCAGGCGGCGGGCCGGGGCGTCTCCCGCCAGGCTGCGAGCCCGTCGTCGAGATGGAATCCGCAGGGCATCAGGACGAGCATCTCCGGATCGACATCACGAACCGCGTCCCAGCTCGTCTCGATCGACCGCTCGCCCTCGGCGCCGAGGAGGTCCCAGGCTCCGGCCCGCCGGATCTGCTCGGGCACCCAGTGGCCGACCGCGAACGGCGGATCGAGCCATTCGAGGCCGACGATCCGGGGCGGTGTCCGGCCTGCGGCCCGACGCTCGGTCACCCGTGCCTCGACCCGCCCGAGCCGCTCGCGGAGGCCGCCGACCACATCGACCGCCTCGTCCTCGGCGTCGGTCATCGCACCGACCGTGGCGATCGTGTTGAGGATCCCCTCGAGGCTGGTCGGCTCGAGTGAGACGACCGCGATCTCGGCGTCGATCCGGCGCGCGACCTCGTTCACCTCGCGATAGCCAACGGCACAGACGGTGCACAGCTCCTGGGTCAGGATCAGGTCCGGCTCGGCCGCCGCCATGGCCGCCTCGTCGAGCGCGTAGAGGGACGAGCCGCCGTGGACCGAGCGCTCGACGAGCCGATGGATCTTGCGGCTCGAGGCGTGCTCCAGGTCGTTGACGCTGCGGGTCATGACTGGCAGCCCGACGACTTCCGGCGGCCAGTCGCACTCGTGGGTGACCCCGACCAGCTCGTCGATCAGCCCCAGGGCGCAGACGATCTCGGTCGCCGAGGGCAGGAGCGAGACGATCCGCATATCCGAGTCCAGTCCGGGCTGCTCGTCAGCCCTGGGTACCCGCTCCGCGCTACCGGATCAGCGCGGCTTGGCGGCGTCCTGGGCGATCCGCGCCGCTTCGCGGTTGGTGAACCAGGTGGCGTCGATCGTCGTGTAGTTGGCCCACTCGGCCGGCAGGGACTCCTCGGGGAAGATCGCGTTCACCGGGCACTCCGGCTCGCAGGCCCCGCAGTCGATGCACTCGTTGGGATCGATGTACAGCTTCCGGTCGATCCCTTCCTCGAAGTGGATGCAGTCGACGGGACAGACGGAAACGCACGACTGGTCGATCACGTCGACGCACGGCTCCGCGATCACGTAGGTCATCCCGTTCTCCACTCCTGGCTGCGTCGGTTCGAAGCGGGCTTCAGGGTAGCATTCCGCGCGCCGCTACGGCTGCGTCGATGGCAAAGCGGGGACACCGGCGCCATTCGGCTCGACGAAGCGAATGGACGCCTGCATCCCCTTGGCCCAGTGGCCCGGGATGTGGCAGCCGATCAGCAGCGCCCCAGGATCGGCCGGGACCGTCCACAGCAGGTCGACGCGTTGACCGGACTCGACGACGATCCGGACGCCGGCGATGCCCGCAGGGACGGTCACGAGCGGAGTCGGGCCGGGCGGCGGATTGGCCGCGGCCGCCTCGGCCGTCTCCCAGGCATCCTGGACGGCCGGGTCGCCGATCACGACCTCATGGACGTCGAGGCCGCCGTTGATCACGTGGAGCATGACCGTCTCGCCGGGCACGAGGTCGACTTCGGGCGGCAGGAACGAGTAGTCCTTGGCGATGATGTTGACGTCGCGCGGGCTCGCCGACGAGCCCGGCGAAATGGGCGGCGTCGTGGCCGGCCCTCCGACGCAACCGGCGGCGGTGATGGCCAGCGCGACGAGCAATCCAGCCAGCCAGCCGGGGGCGTGCGGAGGACCGGCCGGCGACGTGTTCCGTTCCCTGCGCACGGAGGCAGTCTAAAAGGTCGCCCACCTTGACACCGACGGCCGATATTCTGCACAGTGCCCGCCATCCCGAAGCGTTCGTCCATCCCGAAGGGTTCGTCGCTTCACGCCGGCGTGGGTCCAGCTCAGTCGAGGCAACGGTTGGCGATCTCGCCCTTTCCCGACCATCCGGCGGAGACCGGACCGCGTCCGGCGACGACCGCTGCGCGAGGCTCGGCAGTCCGCCTCGAGTCGGTCGTCAAGCGCTTCGGCGACGTTGCGGCCGTCGCCGGGATCGACCTCGACGTGGCCAACGGCGAGTTCTTCTCGATGCTCGGACCGTCGGGCTCGGGCAAGACCACGACCCTCCGGATGATCGCCGGCTTCGAGCTGCCGACGAGCGGCCGGATCCTGCTCGAGGGCGAGGACGTCAGCAACAAGGCGCCGTTCGAACGGGACGTCAACACCGTCTTCCAGGACTACGCCCTCTTCCCGCACATGAACGTCGGCGAGAACGTCGCCTATGGCCTGGTCATCCGCAAGGTGCCGTCCGCCGAGCGTCGCGAGCGGGTGGCCGACGCGCTCCGGATGGTCCGCCTCGAGGGCTTCGACAAGCGCCGCCCGAGCCAGCTGTCCGGCGGCCAGCGGCAGCGGGTCGCGCTCGCCCGGGCGCTCGTCAACCGGCCCCGGGTCCTGCTCCTCGACGAGCCCCTCGGCGCCCTCGATCTCAAGCTCCGCGAGGAGATGCAGATCGAGCTCAAGGCGATCCAGCATGCCGTCGGGATCACGTTCATCTACGTGACCCACGACCAGGAAGAGGCCCTGACCATGAGCGACAGGATCGCCGTCTTCAACCTGGGCCGGATCGAGCAGGTCGGGTCACCGGCGGAGGTCTACGAGCGGCCGGCGACCGAGTTCGTGGCCGGGTTCGTGGGCACCTCGAACCTGCTCAGGGGCGAGATCGCCGAGCGGGTCTTCGGCACTGCCGGCACGTTCACCGTGCGCCCCGAGAAGATCCGGATGGCCGAGCCCGGCGCGACGGTGGCGGCTGATGAGATCGGCGTCGACGGGCAGATTCGCGAGGTGGTCTACCTGGGCTCCGACACCCGCTATCACGTGGCCCTCGGGGCCGGCTCCGAGCTGGTCGTGACCCAGCAGAACCTGGTCACCTCGTCGATGGAGGCCCTCGCCGCGGAGGGTCGCCCGACGCGACTCATCTGGAAGCGCATCCACAGCCTGCCGATCAGTAGCTGAGACGACCCGGCCCGAGCGAGTGGGGCCTGAGCGATTTGGAGGAGGAGACGCAATGAAGCAACGGACCGGATTGAGCCTGCTGGCCGCAGTGGGCCTGCTCGTTGGCGCCTGCACCAGCGGCGGGGCGACGACCGCGCCGACGGCGACGCCGGTGGCCTCCACGACGGGCGGCGGCAGCGTCCCGCCGAGCTCGGCCGCGGCGTCGCCGACCGGCGGCCCCAGCTCGAACCTGCCCCAGTCGATCGACAAGGGCGAGGGCAGCCTGAACATCATCATCTGGCCGGGCTATGCCGAGGACGGCTCGAACGTCAAGGAATACGACTGGGTCCACCCGTTCGAGGCGGCCAACCCCGACTGCGGCACCGTCAACATCAAGCCGGCCAACACCTCGGACGAGATGGTCACGCTCATGCGCCAGGGCGGCGGCACCGTCTATGACGGCGTTTCCGCATCGGGTGATGCGACGAACCGGCTGATCGCCAACGGCGACGTGGCCGAGATCAACGTCAACCTCCTGCCGGACTTCCCGGACATCGCCCCGTTCCTCCAGTCGCCGGCACATAACACGGTCAACGGCAAGCACTACGGCGTCTCGCACGGCTGGGGCGGCAACACCCTGATGTACCGGACCGACCTCGTCTCGCCGGCGCCGACGAGCTGGGCCTCCGTCTTCGACCCCACCCAGTCGAAGGCCAACCAGGGCAAGATCACCGACTACGACAGCCCGATCTACATCGCCGATGCGGCCCTCTACCTCAAGACGGCCCAGCCGGCCCTCGGAATCACCGACCCCTACGAGCTGACCCAGCCCCAGTTCGACGCCGCGGTGGCCCTGCTCACGGCCCAGCAGCCGTGGGTTGCCAAGTACTGGTCGCTGTATTCCGACGAGATCACGAACTTCACCAATGGCTCGACCACCATCGGGACGACCTGGCCGTACCAGGTCAACACCCTCAAGGCATCCGGGGTCAAGGTCGACGCCGTCGTGCCGACCGAGGGGATGACCGGCTGGGCGGACACCTGGATGATGTCGGCCCACGCGCAGCACCCGAACTGCATGTACAAGTGGATGGCCTGGATGATCACGCCCAAGGTCCAGGCCGAAGTGGCCGAGTACTTCGGTGAGGCGCCCGCCAATCCCAAGGCCTGCTCGATCCTCGACGTCGGCTACGGCTCGTACGGCGTCAAGAACTTCTGCACCCTGTATCACGTCAACGACCAGTCGTTCTACGGCGCGATCAGCTTCTGGAAGACGCCCCTGGCCGACTGCGGCGACAGCCGCGGGACGACCTGTGTCGACTACTCGAAGTGGGCGACGGCCTGGACCGCGATCAAGGGCTGACGAAGCCCGCTCGAGGACATCGGGCGGCGGGCCAGGAGCCTGCCGCCCGACCTTCGACACGTGACCTCCCGCTCGTCATCGCTCCCCCCTGAGGGCATCCGGCGCCGATCGCTGGCCGCCCTCTATCGCCACGTCCCGGCGCAGCTGCTGATCCTGCTGGCACCGCCGGTCGGCTGGTTCGGCGTCGTCTACCTCGGCTCGCTGGCGATCCTGCTGCTGAGCGCGTTCTGGTACCTGAACCCGGTCACCTCGGCCGTCGTCCACGACTTCAGCCTGAACAACTTCCGGGATCTGATCGAAGATCCCGTGAACCGGGTGATCATCCAGCGGACCGTCACGATCGCCCTCGCCGTCACCGCCACCGACATGCTCCTGGCCTTCCCGATCGCCTGGTTCATGGCCCGGGTCGCGTCGCCGCGCGTCCGCTCCCTGCTGTTCATGGGCGTGCTGCTGCCCCTCTGGTCGAACTACCTCGTCCGGGTCTTCGCCTGGCGGATCATCCTGGCCAAGGGCGGGCCGCTCGACGGCCTGCTCGGGCTGGCCGGTCTCCAGGGACCCGGCTTCTCCGATGTCTCGACCTGGCTCGTCTTCAGCTACCTGTGGCTGCCGTACATGATCCTGCCGATCTATGCCGGCTTCGAACGGATCCCGGGCTCATTGTTCGAGGCCTCGGCCGACCTCGGCGGGCGCGGCGCGACGACGTTCCGGCGGGTGGTCCTGCCACTCGTCCTGCCCGCGGTGGCGGCCGGCTCGATCTTCACGTTCTCGCTGACCCTCGGCGACTACATCACCCCGACCCTCGTCGCCAAGAACCAGTTCCTGGGCAACGTGATCTACGTCAACCAGGGCGTTGCAAACAACGTGCCGTTCGCGGCAACGTTCGCGATCGTGCCGATCGGGATCATGGCGATCTACCTGCTCATCGCCCGGCGACTGGGCGCCTTCGACGCACTGTGAAGCGGCACGGATCGCTCTGGCTGCGCCTCGCCACGATCGGGATCCTCGCGTTCCTGTACGTGCCCCTGCTGATCATCGTGGTCTACGCCTTCGACACCGACAAGACTCAGGCCTGGCCGATCCAGGGCCTGACCCTCGACTGGGTCGGGGTGGCGCTGGGCAACGGCGAGGTGCGCGACGCGCTCGTCCTGTCGGTCCAGGTTGCGCTCGCGGCGACCGCCATCGCCCTCCTTCTGGGCACCCTGGCCTCGTTCGCCGTCCATCGCTACTCGTTCTTCGGCCGGGGCACGATCTCGTTCCTGCTGGTCCTGCCGATCGCCCTTCCCGGGATTGTCACCGGCATGGCCCTCAACGCGACGATCAACGCGTCCGGCGTCGGCTTCACCACGCTCACGATCATCATCGGCCACACGACGTTCTGCATCGTCGTCGTCTTCAACAACGTGATCGCCCGGCTGCGCCGAACGTCACGCTCGATCGAGGAGGCGTCGATGGACCTGGGCGCGGACACCCTCCAGACCTTCCGCTACATCACGTTCCCGGTGCTCCGGACGGCCCTGATCGCAGGCGGCCTGCTGGCCTTCGCGCTGTCGTTCGACGAGGTCATCGTCACGACCTTCACGGCCGGCACCGAGAAGACGATCCCGCTGTGGATCTTCGACCAGATCCAGCGCGCCCATCAGCTGCCGGTCGTGAATGTCGTGGCGGTCTTCCTGATCCTCCTCTCGACGATCCCGGTCTACCTCGCCCAGCGGCTCAGCTCCGACACAACCGGCGTGGCCGGGCGCTGAGTCCCCGGCGGTCAGTACCAGCGCCGGCCGTTCGGCAGGCGCTGCGCAGGACCCGACGCCGGGACCGGCCGGGCCAGCCCAGTCGGCGCGTGCTGCTGGCCCTGGCCGGAGCCTGTCGCCAGTGCGACGAGCAGGGCTACGGCGGCCATCGTGATGACGTGTCGCAGGCGGAGTTGGGCGCGACGCATGCGAATTGCTCCTTGACGATCCTTGGTTCAGCTGGTGTGCCCGTCACCCGGAGTCTCGCAAGGGGCGCTTAGCTGCGCGTTATGCCGGACGGCTTCGGGCTAGGCTTGGGCGATGAACGCCAGCCAGCTCGCCGCCGCCCGGGCAACCCTCGAGACCGCCCGCCGACGGCTCGCCGATGACCTGTCGGCGCCGCCCGAGACGCCCAGCCAGATGACCTACGGCTCGCAGGCGGCGGCGGCCAGCGAGGTCTTCGCCCAGCAACGTGACCTGGCGCTGCGGGACAAGTCCGGCAAGGGCCTGGAGCTCGTCGATGCGGCCCTCGGGCGGCTCGACGCGGGGACCTTCGGCAACTGCCTCCGTTGTGGTGTCGAGATCCCCGAGGAGCGCCTCGAGGTCCTGCCCTGGGCGGCGTTCTGCGTCCGCTGCCAGCAGCTCGAAAAGGACGGCCGCTGATGGGCGCCGGTCCGGCCGCCGGGCCAGCCGTGACGGCCGAAGCCCCGCTTGTCGGGCTCGCCGAGATCCGGGCGGCGGCCGGGACGCTGGACGGCGTCGCGCTGCGAACGCCGCTGTTGGCATTCGGGCCGCCCGACCGCCACGAGTTCCTCAAGGCAGAGTCGCTCCAGCCGATCGGGGCGTTCAAGATCCGGGGAGCGTACGTCGCGATCGCCGGGCTCGAGCCGGCCGTCCGTTCGCGCGGTGTCATCACCTATTCGAGCGGCAACCATGCCCAGGGCGTCGCCCGGGCGGCGCGCCTGTTCGGGGTGCCGGCCGTGATCGTCATGCCGTCCGACGCGCCGGCGATCAAGCGCGAACGGGTGGCCGCTGACGGAGCCGAGGTCGTGATCGTCGGGCCATCAAGCGATGAGCGCCGGATCACCGCCGAGCGGATCGCCGTCGATCGCGGCCTGTCGATCATCCCGCCGTTCGACGACGACCGGATCATCGCCGGCCAGGCAACGTGCGGCCTGGAGATCGCCGAAGACCTGCCCGACCTCGTGGCGGTCCTCGTCCCGATCGGCGGCGGTGGCCTGGCGGCCGGGGTGGCCACGGCGGTCAAGGCGCTCCGGCCGGGGGCGCGGGTCATCGGGGTCGAGCCCGAGCTCGCGGCCGACGCACGGGATTCGTTCCGTGCGGGGCAGATCGTCGCCTGGCCTGCCGACCAGGTCGGCCGGACGATCGCCGACGGCACCCGGACCCAGGCGATCGGCCGCCGGAACCTCGCCCACATCCGGGCCTACCTCGACGACATCGTGACCGTCAGCGAGGACGAGATCGTAGCGGCCGTTCGACTGGCCGCCGAGGAGTGCCGATTGATCGTCGAGCCATCGGGCGCGCTGTCGATCGCCGGCCTCCGGTTCCGGGCCCATGAGGCAGGACTGGACGGGCTCGCCGGCTCGCGGGTGGCTGTCGTCAGCGGCGGCAACGTGGATCCTGCGCGATACCGCGAGCTCCTGCGCGGCGCTCCGGCCGGCTAGGCCTCGGGTCCCGGCTCGCTCGCGGCCGAGCAGGGATCCCGTCCTCAGCGCCCAGCCGGGGGCCGCGACTTCGGACGATTGTCGCTGGCAGACGCACTCCGCCAAGTCGGGCCGCATTCCGCCCTCCGGACGCCGTTTGCGGGCCGCAGCCGTGCGTGACGCCCCGGCCGGCCGAGCCGTCGCGACCTCCAGATGCCCGGTTCTCGGACGTAGCGCGTCCGGTGGCGACATTCGTCCCAACCTGACGAAGCTGAAGCTGGCGTGGCCCTGGGCCACTCCCCTCGAGCTAGCCGCCCCCCGAGCCGCCGCCACGCTCGCCGGCCAGGCGCTCGGCGAGGCGCTTCTCGCGCTCGCGGATCGCTGCCAGCTCGGGAGCGATCCGGGCGTCGATGGCCTTCGCCTCGCGTTCCTCGTTCCTGAGCAGGCCGCGCAGGATCAGCATGATCGCGGTCATGAACACGACATCGCCGCTGATCCACATGATCCCGCCGGCGATCTGCTGGTCGTCGAGGACGCTCGGGCCCCACGACCGGGCGAGATTCAGGTAGTACGGGTAGAGGGGCACCGTCGCGCTGTACAGGGTCAGCCCGAGGAACGTGTTCTGGGGCATCTGCAGGAACATGTACACGAGCCGCGTCGGGTGGCGCATCCGCCAGGGGCTCGGATCGGCGGCCACGGCCGGCCACCAGAACAGGAGAGCGGTACCCAGGAAGCCGACGTGCTCGAGCTGGTGGACGAACGGATTCTCGAGGGACCATTCGAAGAGCGGCGAGAAGTGGGCCAGCCACATGTAGCCGGCAAAGAGGATCCAGGTCACGACCGGGAACGAGATGACCCGGGTGATCCGCGAGTGGAGAACGGGCAGGATCCAGCGCTTGCGGGTCTCCGGACGGGCAAAGCGCAGGAGCAGGGTGATCGGCGCGCCGAGCGCCAGGAGCGGCGCGGCGACGATCGTGAGGAGGACGTGCTGGACCATGTGGTCGCTGAACAGGGTCGTGTCGTAGGCCTCGATCGGCGACTGGAGGGCGATCTCGATGACGATCAGGCCGGCCAGCCAGGCGACGATCCGGCGGGGCGGGACCTTCGTGTTCGGATGGGCGGCGTCGACCGACCGCACGGCCCACAGGTAGCCGGCGGCGGCGAGGGCCAGCGGCAGGACGATCGTGGGATCGAACGACCACAGGAGCAGGACCCCGGGGAACGCGGGCGGGGGCGGGGGGCTGCCGCTGTGGGCGGCGGCCGGACCGGCGGCCAGCAGCCAGGCCAGGCTGACGGCCCCGGCCCCGGCCAGCCGGAAGGCCGCCGTTCCAAGGGCTGGCCCACGCTGAGCAGCCGAACGGCGCGGCGAGCGGGTCATGGGCCCGAATTCTGCACCGGATCGCGCTCGTGAGGGGATCGGCGCGAGAGCGGCCACGCGGGTATCATGGCTTCGGCGTTTTTCGGCGGGTGCGAGCCACGAGCGGTGCGTGCCCAGCGACTCCACGAGTGCCTCTGCACGCGATACCAGGTCGAGGAAGATCACCCTGATGTCGATCCCCAGGCCCCGGCTGCCACAGCCCGCGAGGAGCGTCGTCGCCCTCGTCGCGCTGGCCTTGCTGCTGGCCGGCTGCGCCGCCCTCGAGCCGCCCGCGGCCGTGACCGCCCAGGGCCAGGACACCCGCGACCTGTACGACTTCGTGTTCATCATCGCGGTCGTGATCTTCTTCCTCGTCGAGGGGCTGATCGTCTTCGCCGCGCTGCGCTACCGGCGCAAGCCGACGGACACCGAGCTGCCGCCGCAGATCCACGGCAACAGCGTCCTCGAAGTCCTCTGGACGGTCATCCCGACGCTGATCGTGGTGATCATGTTCGTCTTCTCCTGGCAGACGCTCAACAAGGTCGACGCCGTCTCGCCCTCGCCGGCCCTGACCGTTCGGGCGGTCGCGGCCCAGTTCCAGTGGCAGTTCGACTATCTCGCCCCGGACGGCCAGACGGTCCAGTTCACCCAGCAGGCGCCGGAGCTCGACCTGCCTGTCGGCGTCGACGTCCACGTGATCCTGCGCTCGAAGGACGTCATCCACGCCTTCTACGTCCCGAAGTTCCTGTTCAAGCGCGACGTGGTGCCGGGGCGTGAGAACAACTTCGACTTCACGATCGACCCGAACGACGTCAACCAGAGCTTCCGGGGCCAGTGCGCCGAGTTCTGTGGCACGTTCCACAGCACGATGCTGTTCACGGTCAAGGCCCTCAGCCCGGCCGACTTCAAGACGTGGCTCGACCAGCAGATCGCCACGGCTGCTAGCACGCCCGCCCCGTCGCCCGCGGCCAGCGGCGGGACCGGCGGGACCGGCGGGGGTGGCGGAGCCGCCACGGGGCCGACGCTCGATCTGACCGCCCACAACATCGCCTACGATCAGGCCACGCTCAGCGCCCCCGCCGGCCAGCCGTTCGTGATCAAGTTCACCAACAACGACCCGGGGGTCACCCACAACGTCGCGATCACCGACAGCACCGGCCAGCAGGTCTTCAAGGGCGAGATCTTCAGCGGACCCGACAGCCGCTCGTACCCGATCCCCGCGCTGCCTGCCGGCACCTACACCTTTGCCTGTTCCGTCCATCCGCAGATGACCGGCACGCTCACAGTTCACTAGGGGAGCATCAATGGCAACCACCACGCTGCGGACGACGGCGGGCTACCGAACCGGCCTGTACGACTGGCTGACGACCACCGACCACAAGAAGATCGGGATCCTCTACCTGGCCAACTCGATCCTGATGTTCCTGATCGGCGGCCTCTTCGCGCTGGTCGTGCGGGTCGAGCTGGCCCAGCCGGGACTCCAGTTCCTGACCGACGCCCAGTACAACCAGGCGTTCACGATCCACGCCTCGCTGATGCTCTTCCTGTTCGTCATCCCGGTGCTGGCCGGGTTCGGCAACTACATCACGCCGCTGATGATCGGCGCACCGGACATGGCTTTCCCGCGGATCAATGCCTTCTCGTTCTGGCTGCTGCCCCTTGCGGCGATCGTGATGCTCTCGGGCTTCGCGACGGGCGGTGGCGCGGCGGCGGCCGGCTGGACCGAGTACAGCCCGCTGGCCCAGGCCAAGTACGAGGGGATCGGGACCGACCTGTGGATCGTTGCCCTGCTCCTGATCGGCACCAGCTCGATCCTCGGCTCGATCAACTTCATCGTGACGATCTTCAAGATGCGGGCGCCCGGGATGACCCTCCTGCGGATGCCGGTGATGGTCTGGACGATGCTCGTCACGAGCATCCTGGTCCTGATGGCCACGCCGGTCCTGACCAGCGCCCTGATCATGCTGTTCATCGACCGCAACCTGGGCGGCCACTTCTTCGACCCGGCCAACGGCGGCAACGCGATCCTGTGGCAGAACACGTTCTGGTTCTACTCGCATCCGGCCGTTTACATCATGGTCCTGCCGGCGATGGGCATCATCAGCGAGGTCCTGCCGGTCTTCAGCCGCAAGCCGCTCTTCGGCTACAAGGCGTTCGTCTTCGCGACGGCGGCGATCGGCGCCCTGGGCTTCTCGGTCTGGGCCCACCACATGTTCACGACGGGGGCGGTCTATCTGCCCTTCTTCAGCTTCATGACGTTCCTCATCGCGATCCCGACCGGGGTGAAGTTCTTCAACTGGATCGCCACGATGTTCCGCGGCCAGCTGACCTTCTCGACGCCGCTCCTCTATGCGATCGGCTTCCTGACGATGTTCCTGATCGGCGGGATCAACGGCGCGTTCAGCGCGGCCGTGCCGGTCGACTTCGCCCTCCACGACACCTACTGGGTCGTGGCCCACATCCACTACGTCCTGTTCGGCGGCTCGGTCTTCGCAGTCTTCGCGGGGCTCTTCTACTGGTGGCCGAAGATGTTCGGGCGGAAGCTCAATGAGACCCTCGGCAAGATCCAGTTCGTGTTCATGTTCATCGGCTTCAACCTGACGTTCTTCCCGATGCACATCCTCGGGTTGAGCGGCATGCCCCGGCGGATCGCCGACTACGACCCGAATGCCGGCTGGAACGACCTGAACCTGCTGGCCACCATCGGCGGCTTCACGATCGCATTCAGCATCCTGCCGTTCCTGTGGAACGTGTTCATCACGTTCCGGAGCGGCGAGCCCGCCGGCGACGATCCGTGGGAGGGCAACACGCTCGAGTGGGCGACCTCGTCGCCGCCACCGCCGTACAACTTCGACCACCTGCCCGAGATCCGCTCGGAGCGGCCGGTCTTCGATGCCCGCCACGGGGCGAGCCACGCGTGAGCGCCAACGCGATGGCCCTCCAGGTCAGCGAGCACGACAGCGAGCACGACGCCCCGGGCCACGCCGAGGAGGGGATCAGCAACGTCATCCTGGGGATGATCCTGTTCATCTGCTCCGAGGTGATGTTCTTCGCGGGCCTCTTCGCGGCCTACTTCAACGTCCGGGCCAATGCGCCGATCTGGCCACCCGAGGGCAATGAGCACTTCCACGTCGCCAACGAGATCGCCCTGCCGCTGATCATCACGACCCTCCTGATCATCAGCTCGTTCACCTGCCAGCTGGGCGTCTGGTCGATCCGCAAGGGCGACCGGCGGGGCCTGGTCCGGAACATCGCGGTGACCCTCGTCCTGGGTGTGATCTTCCTGATCGGCCAGGGTTACGACTACTCCCAGCTCGGCTTCACCCTCGCCGACGGGACGTTCGGGACGACGTTCTTCACCCTCACCGGCTTCCACGGGGCGCACGTCCTCGGCGGGGTCATCATGC
>JANWLH010000089.1 GCA_025450915.1 Candidatus Limnocylindrales bacterium
GATCGAGGCCGAGCTCGGGGCGACGTTCGTGGCCCTGCCCGACCTGCTCGCCCGCTCCGACTTCGTGTCGCTGCACGTGACGCTGGGCACCGAGACGCGCCACCTGATCGATGCCGCGGCCCTTGCCCTGATGAAGCCGACGGCGATCCTGGTCAACACGGCCCGAGGGCCGGTCGTCGACTCGGCGGCGCTCCACGCGGCGCTGCGCGACCGGCGCATCGCGGCCGCGGCCCTCGACGTCACCGACCCCGAGCCGATCGCCACGGACGACCCGCTCCTCGAGCTCGACAACTGCCTGATCGTGCCCCATGTCGCATCGGCGACCACCGCTGCCCGCGGCCGGATGGCCGAGATGGCGGCCGCGAACCTGCTCGCCGGCGTCCGCGGCGAGCCGCTGCCCACTCCGGTCCTGCCGCCGGACTGACGCGTCGTGCCGCTGGCACACGTGGGCCGAATGTCGCTGGCGGGCGCGTTATGGTCGAGTCGGAGTCCGATTCACGAGCCTGCCAGGCCGGGCGGCCCAGGTTCGTGCGCGAGCCGGCGCGCACTCGTCGGGTCGATGGCAGGGGATCCGGCTCATCTCCCTGTAGTGCGTCCCGTGGCGACATTCGTCCCAAGTCCGGCCTGCCGATGATTGCCTCAGCTCGGGTTCGGTCCGGGATCGACGATGTCGATGACGATCCGGGTCGGTCCGGTGAGCGTCGAGACGCTGTAGCAGATCGAATTGATGTCGCGGAGGCCTGCGATCCAGGTTACGTAGCCTTCGTAGTCGCCGGCGTTCACCAGGGCCACCAGGTTCGGGTAGCCCGGTGAGAACGCGCCGGGGCCCGTGTACGTCGGGTAGCCGCTCGCATCGAAGAGCTTCAAGCTCAGGAATGCATTGCCGGCCACCTTGATTGTCTGGCCGCTGGCATCCGCGACGAACGGCCCGAGTTTCTGCTCGACCGTCAGCTGCGGGCGACCGGAGCCGGCGAACTCGAAGACGATCCGGTCGTAGCCGGGATGGGCGCCGACGCGCACGTCCGTGATCGGCGTCACCGAACTCGTGGTCGCCGGCAGGACGAAGCTCGGCGTGCAGTTGGCGGCGATCGACGGCGATGGACGGCTCGACGGCTCGACCGATGGTCCGCTCGTCGGACCGCTGGTCGGCCCGAGCGTCGGGAGTGCCGACGGGCGAGTCGTGGCGACCGAGCCGAGCGATGCCGACGGCCCGGCCGCAGATGGCCCCGGCAGGGAACGGACGACGAGGACGAAGGCGATGGCGACTGCCGCGGCCGACGCAAGAGCCGCGAGGCGCAGCCCGCCGAGAAGTCCGCCGAAGCGCGACCCGTGGGACTCGGCCGGCAGCCGGCTCAGCCGGTCGTGGAGCGCATCGGGAGCCGCCGGCAAGGCGCCCCGGCGCAACTCGTCGCGCAGGCGCTCTTCGAGGTTGTCGTTCATCGGATGCCTTCATCCGGGTGGCTCGCAAGCGTGCGCCGGATCTGGTCCAGGCCGTGGTGCAGACGGGTCTTGACCGTGCCGGCCGGCCAGCCGAGCCGATCGGCGACCGCGTCGAGGGTCAGGTCCGCCCAGTAGTGGAGGATCAGCACGATCCGTTCGTCAGGATTCAGGCCGGCCATCGCCCTCACCGCCTCGTCGCGATCCAGGACGACGCGGAACGGATCGGTCGCTTTCGGTGTGGCCGGGCGGTGACCGCCGCCGTCGTCCTCGGTTTCGATCGGCACGAACGTGATCCGACGGCGGCGCCGGAGGCGGTCGCGGCAGAGGTTGACGAGGATCCGGTCGAACCAGGACTGGAACCCGGCCGGGTCGCGGAGAGAGCCGATCGACTGCCAGGCGCGGATGAGCGCGTCCTGGGTCGCATCCTGGGCTTCGTGCTCATCACCCAGGAGCAGTCCGGCCAGGCGATACGCCCGGTCGAGCTCGCCGTTCGCAAGGCGCAGGAACCGTTCGCCGGCTTCGCCGGCAGCGGCGGTGCCCAGATCTCCCTCCCGTCGTTCGAGCGTGGGCGCGACTCTCGTTAGGATCACACCATTCCAGACGAACGCCGGCCCGATTTCGTTTTCGAGGAGCAGCCGCCGGGCTAGATCAGCCGGTCGTCGGCTGCCTCGCCGTCGGAGATGCTGCGCTCGCAGGTCGGGCAATACCAGCGGGCTTCGAGGGGGGTCCCGCAGGCATCGTGGCGGAGCGCCTCGCGCGCCGTCTCGCCGTCGACCGGCCGCCGGCCGCCCCAGTCGGCCAGGAGTCGAACCGCGCTCGCCAGGTCGCGGCCGTCGGCGGTCAGGGCGTACTCCATCCGGACCGGGCGGGCGGAATAGGGGACCGCGTGGATCACCCGCTCGCGTTCGAGGCGGCGCAGCCGCTCGGACAGGATGTTCGGGGCGATTCCGGGGACGTCGCCGAGGAGGTCGTTGAACCGGGCCGGGCCATCGAGGAGGCGCTCGACGAGGAGGAGGCTCCAGCGATCCCCGACCCGGTCGAGGGCAGCGCCCAACGGCGACGTGGATGCCCCCGGGATCAGCTTGCCGGCCACGGCATCCATGGTAGGCGGCTCGTGGGATCGATCGCTTGCATTCATCTGCCACATAGTAGTAGATTGCAAGTCGCTAGCAACATGCAAGGCACCGTCATCCTCGAGGAGCACGAATCACATGAGCTTGATTGACGATCTCCAGGGCGCGATCGAGGGCGCCGCCGCCAGCGCCGGTCCATCGGTCGTCGGGATCGGCCGCCACCAGCGTGGCTCCGGCGTGGTCGTTGCCGACGGCCGGATCCTGACCAATGCCCACAACCTGCGCGGCGACGAGGTCACGGTCACGTTCGCGGACGGGCGATCGACCGTCGGCAACGTCGTCGGCGTCGACCACGACGGCGACCTCGCGGTCATCTCCGTCGACACAACCGGGGCACCGGCCATCACCTGGGCAACCGGTGCATCGGTCAGTGTCGGGGCGGTCGTCTTCGGCCTCGCCGCATCCCACTCGGCCGGCAGCCGGATCACCCTCGGGACCGTGTCCGCCGTCGGGCGGGCGTTCCGCGGTCCGGGCGGGCGGCGGATCTCGGGCAGCATCGAACACACCGCGCCGCTGGCGTCAGGCTCGTCGGGCGGGGCGCTACTCGATGGCTCGGGCAAGTTCATCGGCCTGAACACCAACCGGATCGGCGGGGGCTTCTACCTTGCCTTGCCGGCCGACGCGGCGCTCCGCGAGCGCGTCGGCTCACTCGCCAGCGGCACGTCCGTCGAGCGGCCTCGCCTGGGGATCGCGATCGCCCCGGCATTCGTCGCCCGGAAGATGCGCCGTTCGGTCGGCCTCCCCGATCGCGACGGCCTGCTCGTCCGGGGGGTCGAGGACGACAGCCCGGCAGCCCGGGCCGGAATCACCCGGGGAGACCTGATCGTCTCCGTCGCCGGCAAGCCCGTGACGGACGCCGATGAGCTCCTCGACGCCATCGCCGCCGCGAAGCAGCCCTACGACATCCTGGTCGTCCGTGGTGCCGACGAGGTGACCGTCACGGTCGGCGCGAAGGTAACCGGCGCGAACTAGCCGAGCCCACCCAGCGCCCCGCGGTCAACCCCGCGGGCGCGACCCCGGAAGCCGCTCTCGAATCGCAACGAGAGCGGCTTCTGCGCTTTCTGCCGGAGACTGATCGTCGACGTTGATGACGATCGCGATCCGGCTGGCTGGCTCCCGGGCTTCACCGTCGGCGTTCGTCGACCGGCCGAAGGAGGAGCCCGCCGATGACGAAGAAGGCGACGGCGAGGCCATAGGCCGCCCTGGGCCCCAGGCCGGATCCCAGGCTGCGATCGACGGCGTCCATCAGCGTCCCGCCGAGGGCGAGCGCGAAGATGCTCGCGGACGCCGTGGCAACGTTGCTGATGCCCATGTAGCGACCGGACGACGCCCTGGGGATGATCTCGGTCATCAGCGCCCAGTCGACCGCCAGGAACGTCCCCGAGGCGAGCCCGAAGAGGACAACGCCGAGGTAGGCGACGGGCAGGATCGGGGCGATCGCCACGATCGCCATGCCCACGGCGCCCAGGGCGAAGCTCACGTAGAGGAGCCGTTTGCGCCCGACCCGGTCCGAGAGCCGGCCGGCGGGGAGGACGGCGAGCAGGTTCGCGACCAGCACGAACGCGACCACGACCAGGAAGGTCGTCCCGCTCTGAGACTCGTCGAGGCCGAAGGTCTGGTGGAGGTAGAACGGCCCGAGGATCACGAGCATCGCGGCGCCCATCAGGAAGAGGAGCCGCGACCCGACGAGCCACAGGAAGCTGTGCTCGCGGAGGACGTCCGTCGCCCAGGCTTCACGGGCGATCGACAGCCACGACCGGCCGTTGCGCGACTTGGTCGTCCGGCCGTCGTCGACCCGGAGCACGACGCTCAGCATTGTCACCAGCTCGAGCACCCCGAGGGCCATCGTCCCCGCCACGTAGTTGTGGGTCGCGGCAGCGATCGAACCGATCGTGAACCCGGCGACCTGGCCCATGATCTGCATCAGTCCTACGAGTGAGCTCGCCAGCCCGACCTGGTGGCCCGGGACGAGGTCCGGGACGTAGCCCTGGAACGGCCCCTGCGCGAAGTTGCTGCTGAACTGGAGCAGCATGACGAACGCGGCGATCGCCAGGACGGTGTTCGAGACGGCGATCCCGTACAGGAACGCCACGTCGAGCAGCGAGCCGACGAGGATGTACGGCTTGCGCCGGCCCCAGCGGCTGATCGTGTAGTCGCTCAGCGACCCGACGGTCGGCTGGACGAGGAGCGCAACGATCGAGCCACCGATCGTCAGCTCGAAGAGCGTGGTGCCCTCCGTGCCGGGTGCGACGAGGCCGGTGAACTGGAGGCGATTGCCGAGGATGTTGGTGAGCCCGGCGAAGATCGACGAGAGGCCCAGCCAGTAGAGCGAGAGCCGGACGAGCTGGGGGACGGGCAGCGTGGCCGTGGGCCGGGCGGGTCCGCTGCCTGGGGCGCCGGCCCCGGGCGGGTCCGCTGCCTGGGCTGTCATTCGCGCTAGGTGACCCGGCTCGGGCAGAGCGCCGCGTAATCGCAGTAGCCGCAGGTCCGTTTCGAGGGTGTTGCCGCGAAGTCGCCCGAGCGGATCCTGGCCGCCCTCGCGAGGATGTCGAGACGCGCCGCGTCGAGCTCTGCGTCCGTCCGGGTCGTGCTCATCCTGATCGACGACTCGGTGAAGTAGAGGGTGACCCGCTCCGGGGTCCCCAGGCCGAGGGCGTCGCGACAGGCCAGGGCGTAGATCGACAGCTGGAGGTTGTCGCCGACGTCCTTCTGCGAGGTGATCCGGCCGGTCTTGTAGTCGATGACCTCGATCCCACCACCGGGCAGCCGATCGATCCGGTCGATCGATCCGGAGACGATCACGGGACTGCTCCCGTCACCGGGCTCGATCGCCAGGCTGAACTCGAGCTCTTCGTGGATGGCCTCGCTGCTGGTGCTCAGCTCGCCGTCCCAGAAGCGCTCCAGGAGGTTGCCCGTCTTGCGCAGGTACTCCGCCTCGGTTGTCCGGTCCCCGAATTCGGCCGGTCGCCACTCCGCGGCGAAGATCGCCTCGAGATCGGCCTTCGTCGGGGCCGCCTCGCCACGAGCCAGGCGCGCCCGGCGCTCCTTCGTGAACTGCTCGAACGCCGCATGCGCCGCGTGGCCGAAAGCGAAATAGCCGGCGGTGCGGGCCGTCGGGATCCGGTAGACGCTGGCGAAGGCGTACTGGAGCGGGCAGCGCTCATAGGTCGCGAACTGCGAGTAGCTGAAGTGACCGGCGAGCGGCGCGACCTCGAGGAGGTTGGCTCCCGCGGCGGAATCCTGGGCGAGCGCCTGGAACGTGAACGGGTCGAGGCCGAGGGCGCGGGCTTCCTCGGCGCCGACGGCCGCCGATCGGCCGATCGCGGCGAGCTGTTCGGTAAAGCCGCGGCGGGCGTCCTCGGCCTCGGGATTCGCCGCGTCGGTGCCCTCGAGCATGCCCAGGAGCTCGGTTGCCCGCAGGCGGAGGGCGAGCCGACGCTCGCGCTTGGTCGGGAGCGGCATGACCGCCCGAACGGCTGCCGCGGTGCGCTCGAGGCCGGGAATGGCGGGGGTGGCTCCAGCTCCCACCTGGGCCGGCGCGGCGATCGTGCGGTCGACAAAGCGGATCCCGCTCACATCGGCCAGGCCCTCAGCTTCGGCGTCGCGGAGCTCGGCGAGGAACGGCGAGGGGCCCAGGTTCTGGCCGTTGGGCCCGCTGTGACCGGTGACGATCAGGCGATCCTGGGCCCGGGTCAGGGCGACGTACAGGAGGCGGCGCTCCTCGTCGAGGTTGAAGTCGGCCGACGGCCGGCCCTCGCGCAGGAGATCCACCGGGAAGAGGTCGCCGCTGCCGAACGTGCTCGGCCACTCGCGTTCAACGAGGCCCGGCACGATCACGTTCCGGAATTCGAGGCCCTTGGCCTGGTAGACGGTCATCAGCCGGACGCCGTCGACATCCTCGGTCAGCTCGACGCTCGTCGGCAGCTCGCCGCCGGCCTCCTGGTAGGCGTCGAGGTAGTCGACGAAGTGGTTGAGGTGGCCGGTCGGGAAGGCGGTCTGCCAATCGTTGGCGAATCGCAGGAAGCTGGC
>JANWLH010000090.1 GCA_025450915.1 Candidatus Limnocylindrales bacterium
CGGCGCTCGGGATCCGCAGCTTTGGCGACGATCCAGACGTCGTTGGGACGCTCGCGGCCGCAACCGTCCGCGGCCTCCAGGGCGCCGGCGTCGCGGCGACGGCCAAGCACTTCCCGGGCGCCGGCGATACGGCAGCGGATCCCCACCATGAGCTGCCGCGGGTGCCGCGGACGAGTGCTGAGCTGGCCGAGCGCGAGCTGGTCCCGTTCCGGGCGGCGCTGGCAGCCGGCGTCCGGATGGTCATGACCGGCCACTTCACGTTGCCCGGCCAGGACGCCGACCTGCCGACGAGCCTCTCCGGCGCGGTTTTGGGGGACCTGCTGCGGGGGCAGCTCCGGTTCGACGGCGTGACCGTCAGCGATGCCCTGGACATGCATGCCCTGGCCCAGGGCTCGGCGCAGATCGTCGATGCGATCACGGCCCTCCGGGCGGGCGAGGATGTCCTGCTCGGAACACCAGATGAAGCGGCGCTCCAGCGGCTCGTGGAGGGCCTCGCCCAGGCGCAGCGGCGAGGACTGTTCGATGCCCTGGATGACGCCGCGGCGAGGCACCGCCTGGGCGAGCTTCGCCACTGGCTGGGCGGCTTCGAGCAGCCGCCGCTCGACGTCGTCGCCTGCGGCGAACATCAGGCGCTGGCGGCCGAGCTGGCGCGACGTTCGATCACCCTCGTCCGCAACGACGACCGGCTGCTGCCGTTGAAGCCGCCCGCCGACGCCCGGATCGCCGTCGTCCAGTCGATGCCCGCCGACCTGACGCCCGCCGATACCTCTTCGTACGTCCTGCCCACGCTGGCGGCGGCGCTCCGCCGCCGGCTTGCGGGCGTGGAGGAGATCCTCCTCCCCGCGGCACCGGACGAGGCGGACCTCGTCGGCCTCCGTGAGCGACTCGCAACGGTTGACGTCGTCGTCCTCGGGACGTTCTCGGCCCACCTCCAGCCGGCGCAGGCCAGGCTCGCCGCGGTGGTCCTCCGGGCCGGCCGGCCGACGGTCACCGTCGCCCTGCGCACGCCGTGGGACCTGTCCGCCTACCCGTCCGCCCGGACCCACGTCTGCAGCTACGGCATCCTGCCGCCGTCAATGGAGGCGCTGGCGGCCGGGCTGCTGGGCGAGGCGCCGTTCGCCGGCCGGTTGCCCGTCGAGATCGCCGGCCTCTATCCCCGCGGCCACGGCCTCACGGCCTGAGGCTGAGCGAGAAGATCGGCAGCCCTACGGCCGGGCGATGAGCCGCTGATACCAGCGGGCACTGTCCTTCGCGCTGCGCCGCTGGCTGTCGAAGTCGACGCGCACGATGCCGAAGCGCCGGGTGTAGCCAAGGCTCCACTCGTAGTTGTCGAGCAGCGACCAGACGTAGTAGCCGGTCAGTGGCACGCCCGCCCGCAGCGCCTCGCCGACCGCGGCGATGTGGCGGGCCAGGTACTCGAGGCGGTCGACGTCGCGCACCCGGCCGTCCGGCTCGCTGGCGTCGGGGTAGGCGGCACCGTTCTCGGTGACCATGATCTCGGCCGGCGCATAGCGGGCGTTGAGATCGATCAGGACGTCGCGCAGGCCGTCGGGCGCGACGTGCCAGTCCATCAGGGTCTGCTCCGAGCCCGGGGCGGCGCCGATCTCCCAGTCGAAGGGCCGGTCTGATCGGGCGCTGACGGAGTCCCGGCGGTAGTAGTTCAGCCCGAGGTAATCGAGGTCGCCGGCCGGCGGCTCGCTGAGGTCGACCCCGTCGAGGTGGCCCGCCTCGCGGTGCGCCTCGAAGCCCAGCGTCGGGTACCCGCGACCGAAGAGCGGATCCAGGAACCACGCGTCGCGGGCCGAGCTCCACTGCTCGGCGGCGACGCGATCTCGCTCGGAATCGGTTGCCGGCGCGACCTGGTTGACATCGATCGCGACGCCGATCCGGGCCCCTTCGACCTCGGCGCGGATCGCCTGGACGGCCGCGGCGTGCGCGCGCAGCTCGTTGTCGGCGACCCGCATCGCCGTCGGCCAGTCGCGCAGCCCTGGCGCGTGAATCCCGTCGGCATGGCCGAGGAAGGCGAACACGGCCGGCTCGTTGAAGGTCATCCAGTCCTTGACCCGGTCGCCCAGCTTCGCCGCGACCAGGGCGGCATAGTCGGCGAACCAGCCGACGACCGCCGGGTCGCCGAAGCCGCCGCGGTCCTGGAGCGCCTGGGGCAGGTCCCAGTGGAAGAGATTGACCAGCGGCTTGATCCCCGCGGCAAGCAGCGCATCAACGAGGCGCTCGTAGAAGTCCACGCCGGGTTGGTTGACGGCCCCCGTCCCGGTGGGCAGAACGCGCGACCAGCTGGTGCTGAATCGATAAGTCCGGGCGTTCAGCTCGGCCATCAGCTGGACATCGTCCCGGTAGCGGTGATAGTGATCGCAGGCCACGTTGCCCGAGCTGCCATCGGCGATGGCGCCGGGCCGGCGGGCAAAGGTGTCCCAGATGGACGGTCCCCGGCCGTCCTCCGCCGCTGCACCCTCGATCTGGTAGGCAGAGGCCGCAAAGCCCCAGGCGAAGTCGGCCGGGAAGGGCCCGGCCAGCCGGACCGGGTCGGTTTCGAAGGTCGAGCGGCTCATCCGTGCATCGTATGCGCCAGGACGATGGCCTCGAACGGTCGCAGCGTCAGGCGCGACCCGACCGTGGGCGTCGCCAGGTCATGGCTGGAGAGCGCGACGCGCCACGGAGTGGCGGCCTGCGGCAGCTCGATCTTGCCGGTTCGACCATCAAAGCGGACCACGACCAGGGCGGTCTCGTCGCCCGCCCGGCGGAGATAGGCGAGGACGTCGGGATCGCCCACGTCGACCAGGGCGAGGTCACCGCTGCGCAGCGCCGGGGATCGCCGCCGAAGGGCGAGCAGCCGTCGGTAGTGGGCCAGGACCGAGCGCTCGGACGCCGCCTCGCGCTCGACGTTGCGCGTCCGCGCATCGGGTGGCAACGGCAGCCAGGGCGCGCCGCTCGTGAAGCCCGCGTTCGTCGCGCCGGACCAGGCCATCGGCGCTCGACAGCCGTCGCGGTTCCACCACTCGGGCATGCGCAGGGCCGCCCGGTCCCGGGCGAGCTCGCGGGGAACCGTGATGTCCTGGGCGCCGATCTCTTCCCCGTAGTAGAGAAACGGCGTGCCGCGCAGCGTCAATTCGATCGTCGCGGCAGCCTTCGCGACGGCATCGGCGGCGTGTCCGTCGTGAGGACCAAGCGCGTCCAGGTAGCGTGAGAGATGGCGCGAGTGATCGTGATTGGACAGCGCGATCGTCGGCCATCGATCGCCCCAGGCGGCCTCCCGCGCCGCGATCGCGGTCCGGAACGATGCCGCCGTCCAGGTCGCATCGAGGAGGACCCAGTCGAAGATCAGGTGACGCGGTGCCCAGTACGCCACGGCGACATCGATGCCGCTCGTGAACAGCTCGCCGACCGTGGCGGTCCCTGGCCGCGCGTCGACGATGGCCCGGAACTCGGCCAGGAGCTCGTGCAGCTCGGGCTGGTCCTTGTCGTAGCGGTGCTCCTGGCGATCCCAGGGCGCCGAACCGGACGCCGCGATCTCCGGGTTCGAAGGCAGGTCGGCCGCCTTGAGGAAGGCATTGAACACGTCGAGGCGGAAGCCATCGACGCCGTGACCGAGCCAGCCCTTGACCATCGACCACATCGCCCGGCGCAGGGCGGGGGAGCGCCAGTTCACATCGGGCTGCTCGGGCAGGAACGTGTGGAGGTAGAACTGACCGCGCAGGGGCTCCCACTCCCAGGCCGACCCGCCGAACCACGACACCCAGTTGTTCGGCGGCTCCGGCTGGCCATCGGCAGACCAGCCCGACGGATCCCGCCACAGGTAGAAGTCGGCGAATGGCCCGCTCGCCGACTGGCGAGAGTGGACGAACCAGGGGTGCTGGCTGCTCGTGTGATTCATCACGAGGTCGAGGATCACCCGGGTGCCCCGCCGGTGGCATGCCTCGATCAGCCGGTCGAAATCGGCGAGCGTCCCGAAGAGGGGATCGACGGCGCTGTAGTCCGACACGTCATAGCCGCCATCGAGCATCGGCGACGGGTAGATCGGCGAGAGCCAGATGGCGTCGACCCCGAGCGATTCGGGTCCGCCGGCGAGATGGTCCAGGTGCTCGATCAGGCCGGCGAGGTCACCAACCCCGTCCCCGTTCGAGTCGGCGAAGCTGCGTGGGTAGACTTGGTAGACGACGCCATCCCGCCACCATCGATCGTCGGCGCCCGGCTCGGCCGGGGATGCTGATTGGTCGATCATCGTCACGGCTCCATGCGTCGGAGGAGGGTAATCCGCGTTGAGCGTCCTGCGCTGGGGAATCCTGTCTACCGCCAACATTGCCGTGGAGAAGGTCATCCCCGGCATGCGCTCGGCAACGCGGGCCGAGATCCTCGGGATCGCATCGCGCGACAAGGGCCGGGCCGAATCCGCCGCCCGGCAGCTCGGCATTCCACGGGCGTACGGTTCGTACGAGGCGCTCCTCGCCGATCCCGACATCGACGCGGTCTACGTGCCACTCCCAAACCACCTGCATGCGCAATGGGCCATCGCCGCGGCCCGTGCCGGCAAGCACGTCCTGTGCGAGAAGCCCCTGGCGATGACCGCGCTCGAGGCCCAGGCGATCGTCGATACCAGCAGGCAAGCCGGCGTGGTCATCATGGAGGCCTTCATGTACCGGCAGCACCCGTCGTGGGTCGCCGTCCGGGAGCTCATTGCCTCGGGCCGGATCGGCCGGCTGTCGGCCGTCGACTCGTGGTTCAGCTACCACCTCGACGACCCGACCAACATCCGGAACATCCGTGAGGTCGGCGGTGGCGCCCTGTACGACATCGGCTGCTACTCGATCAACCTGTCGCGGATGCTGTTCGGCGAGGAACCGGCCTCGGTCGCAGCGGCGATCGTCCGCGACCCCGCCAGCGAGGTCGACGTCCTGACCAGCGCGCTCCTGGTCTTCCCGAGCGGCGTGGCCACCTTCACCTGCGCCACCCGCGTCGAGCCCGACCAGCGGGTGAGCATCTACGGCACGACCGGGCGGATCGAGATCGAGATCCCGTTCAACATCCCGCCGAATCTGCCGACGCGCGTCTTCGTCACGGCCGGCGGCGACCCGCCGGTGGCGCCTGCCACCGAGATCCTCGAGTTTGCCCCGGCGGACGCGTACGGCGTCGAAGTGGACCGTTTCGCGGAGGCCGTCCTGGACGGCGCCACGGTACCGATCACCGGCGAGGACTCGGTGGCCAACATGCGAGTCATCGAGCGCCTGTTCGCAGCGGGCGAAGCGCGCTAGGAGACTCAGCGGCCGGATACCGGCGCGCCGTCCCGAGATCCGCGCCGGTTCCTGTGCCGAGTCGCGTCCGGATCGCCAGATGGCAACTTCGCGGCGCGCCGCTGGCCGATCCGGGAATCGAGCGATCGATGGATGCGATTGCCACCACGTTCGCGACGGGCGGCGCGATCGAGCGATAACGGCTGGGACCATTCACGCCGGCGGTCAGACGGCCGCGACCCCGAGGCTGTCGAGCAGGCGGGCCGCCTCGATCGTGTCGGCCCTGCCGAAGCCTTCGGTGAGCTGCTCGAAGATCGGTTGGAGGGTCGCCACGGCACCATCGTTGTCACCTCGCGCCTGCTGGCGACCGGCCAGCCGCGTGGCGGCCCGGAGGAGCGCGGTGCCGGCGTCGAGCTGCTCTGCTCGCTCGCGGGCCCGTTGATACCACTCGTCCGCCGAACCGTCGTCGTTGCCCACGGCGACCAGCAGGTCGCCCTTGACGAGGTAGGAGTCAGGCAGGAACGAGGCACCGACGCCCGGGCTCAGGATCTCGATCGCCGAGTTGATCGCGTTGAGTCCGGCGACCGGCTGGCCCGCCAGCAGGCTGGCGCGCGCGTCGAGGAATTGGAGGAATGGCCAGAAGATCGGCGGCGACCGGAGCTCGCGGTAGCGATCGAGCCCGGTGTGGAGCCCGGTGAGGCCCTCGTCGAGGCGACCAAGCTCGACCTGGGCGCCGCCCAGCAGGCAACCGCCGGCCGCGGTCCAGATCCGGAACTCATGCTCGTCGGCGTGCTCGAGCAAGCGCACGGCCAGGTCCTGGGCGGCCTGTCCGTCGCGCATCAGCAGGCGGAGCAGGCCGGCGTGGAACATCGCATACGCCGAGCTGAAGGGATGATCGAGCTCGGCGGCCATGGCCAGCGCCCTGTCCATCCGCTCGACGGCGCCATCCGGCTTGCCGAGGAGCCACAGGGTGATCCCGGAGGTCGTCAGGCACGAGATCCGCGGGTCGTTGCCGATCTGGATTCCCGTTGACCGCTTCTCCCATCTCCCGAACAGCGCAATGGCCTGGTCGAGGTGCTCGAGCCCGCCGTGCAGATCGTCGAACGACATCATCCTGGTGCCGATCAGCAGGTGTCCGTCGATCAGCATCCGGGTGTCGCCTTCGCGCTCGCCCAGCGCCAGGATCTCCTGGCCGAGACCGGCTGCTTCGTCGAACTGGGCACGCAGCAGGTACAGGCTGGCGAGGCCGCGGAGCACCGAGTATTGGTCGTGGCCATCGGCGCCCCGCTCGAACAGCTCGACCGCGCTGGCGTAGGCGGCCTCCACCTCGGGCGTGTAGCCCTTGCTCGCCATCAACGCCCGGGCGAGGTTCATCCGCAGGCTGATCTCCTGGCCCAGCCGGTCGGGCGCGGCCGGCGCGGCCGAGAGCACCTCGAGCAGGTCCTTCGTCAGGCCCACCGTGTCCAGGTACCAGCCCCGGGCGTCGTCGAGGATCAGGAGCGGACCGACGAGGTCATTGAGCCGCGCGAGGTTGCGGTCGGCGAGCCAGTACGCCCACGCGATCCGGAGGTTGGCGACGTCGGTGCCGAGCTCGGTGAGAGCGGCCTCGCGCTGGTTGCCGCCCAGCTTGGCGCGCAACGCGCGGGCTCGATCGGCGTAGTAGGCCGCGTGCCCGTGCCTGGCTCGTTCCGCGACCTCGGGCCGGGCGTCGAGCCGATCGGCGGCGAACTCCCGGATCGTCTCGAGCATCGCGACCCGGGGCTCGCCGCCGGCCACGTCGACGAGACGGACGAGGCTCTTCTCGGCCAGCGCCGCCAGCCCGGCGAACACATCAAGGGCGCCCTCGTCCGGACCCTCGACGTGGGCAGCCACGGCCTCGACAGCCTCGATCTCGGCATCCGCGAAGACCGCGAGCAGCTGGAAGAGGTGTTGCTCGGCCGGTTCGAGCAGGTCGTAGCTCCAGTCCATCGTGGCGCGCAGCGTCTGCTGTCGTTCGGGCAGATCACGTGGCCCGCTCCGGAGCAACGCCAGCCGGTTCTGGAGTCGATCGCGCAGGACCTCGGGGGAGAACAGGCGCAGGTGCGCCGCTGCCAGCTCGATCGCCAGCGGCAGGCCGTCGAGCCGCCGGCAGATCTCGGCCACTGCCGGCGCATTCTCGTCGGTGAGCTCGAAGTCGGGGCGCACGACCCGGGCTCGATCGACGAAGAGCTGGACCGCCTCGAAGCTCTCGACCTGGGCGGCTGTCGAGGCGTCGCGGCCGGCCGGCGGGACGCCGAGTGGCCGGACCTGGTAGACGCGTTCGGCTCGGACGTGGAGGGTCTCGCGACTGGTGGCCAGGATCGTGAGACCCGGACATTCGCTGAGGAGTCGAGCCACGACGCTCGCCGCCTCGGTGACCTGCTCGAAATTGTCGAGCACGAGCAGGAGCTGTCGATCACGGAGGTTGTCGAGGAGCTCGATCTCCAGCGGCCGGTCGATGATCTCGCCCAAGCCCACGGACCTCGCGATCGCGACGAGCACCGCGTTGGTGTCCCGGGCGCCCGACAGGTCGACGAACGACGTTCCGTCCCGGAATCCAGCACCAACCTCTTCGGCAACCTTGACGGCGAGCGTTGTCTTGCCGGTGCCGCCCGGCCCGGTCAGGGTCAGCAGGCGGATCGTCCCGTCGGCCAGTCGACCGCGGATCTCGCCGAGCTCCTCCTGGCGGCCGATGAGCCCCGCGGATCGGAGC
>JANWLH010000091.1 GCA_025450915.1 Candidatus Limnocylindrales bacterium
GGAGGAGGCCATCGCTCATCACGGCGATGCGGGTGCCCAACGTCATCGCCTCGACCTGGTCGTGGGTGACGTAGACCATCGTGGTGCCGAGGCGCTGGTGGAGCCGGGCGATCTCCGCCCGCGTCTGGACGCGGAGCTTCGCGTCGAGGTTCGAGAGCGGCTCGTCCATCAGGAAGACGGCCGGTTCGCGAACGATCGCCCGGCCCAGGGCGACGCGCTGGCGCTGGCCGCCGGAGAGCTCCTTCGGCTTGCGATCGAGCAGGTTCGAGAGCTGGATCGTGTCCGCCGCTTCCTTGACCCGGCGCTCGATCTCCGGCTTGGGGACCTTGCGCAGCTTCAGGCCGAAGGCGAGGTTGTCGCGGACGGTCATGTGCGGGTAGAGGGCGTAGCTCTGGAAGACCATCGCGATGTCGCGATCCTTGGGGGCGACGTCGTTGACCACCCTGTCGCCGATCCGGAGCGTGCCCTCGGTGATCTCCTCGAGCCCGGCGATCATGCGCAGGCTGGTGGTCTTGCCACAGCCCGACGGTCCGACCAGGACCATGAACTCGCCGTCGTTGATCCCGAGGTTGAGATCATTGACCGCGAGCACCTCACCGTATTTCTTGGTGACGTGCTCGAACGTGACCGTAGCCATGACACAGCCTCCTGTCCGGCGGCCCTGCGCGGGTCCATGCATCCGGCCACCTGGGTGGACTCGGACGGACCCCGTACGCGTTCCGACGGATTGGCGGCATCGTACATCCCGGGTGGCCGCTGGAACCGGCCCTTTTCGGGGCTGGGTCCCGTTGCCTGGCGTCCCCGGTCCCGGCTGCGGCCGCGGCCGTGGCGGCCGGCGGCTGGGATATTCACCCCATGCTTAGCGCGACGATATCCCGGTCGCTTGAGCCTTCTCAGCGCCCTTGCGCGCCTGGTTCGAACCGGCTTCGTGCACGAATGACCGGGCAAAGCGTGACGCCGAGCGCCTGCAAATCCGATTCGGACCGAAGAACCGGCCGGTTAAGCATGGGTTGAATACAACCGCGCGGTCCCGCGTCGCCCGAGCTCTGGCCGAAGATGGAATGATTCCGGCCGAGTCATGCTCATACAGGTAGATGAGCGTCGTAGCCGGTAGCGGGCAGCGTGGGATTCGACCATGCGAGGGGATCTCGTCCTCCGGGCGCAAGCAGGGGACCATCAGGCGTTCGCCGAGCTCGTGGGGGAGTCCATCGAGCGGCTCTATCGCATCGCGCGCCTCATCGTCCACGACGACGATGCCGCTCGCGACGGGGTCCAGGAAGCCTTGATTGCTGCCTGGGTGGGCTTGCCTGGCCTCCGCGACCCACGGCGGTTTGACGCCTGGATGCATCGCCTCCTGGTGCGCGAGTGCCTGCGCGTGGCCGATCAAGGCAGGAGGCAATCGACCATCGCGCTGATGGTCCGGCCCGGCTCACGGGTCGCCATGCCCGACAGCTCGGCGGTGGTGGAGTTGCAGAACCTGCTCGAGGGCGCCTTTCGCCGGCTGCCAACTGATGCTCGCGCGGTACTCGTCCTGCACTACTACGCGGACCTCGACGATCCCGCCGGCGCGGTCGCGATGGGCATCCCCGTCGGTACCTTTCGATCGCGCCTGAGCCGGGCAAAAGCGTCGCTCAAGGCCGCGGTGGCGGCCGAAGGCCGAGCACTCGATCCAACAGCAGAGCCGTCTCATGACTCAGCCTGACCGGTTCGATGACGCGGTGCGGCGGATGCTTTCGGCGTCGGCTGACGGCCACGTGCCGGCCGACCTGGCCGCAGGCGTGCTCGAGGACACGGCCGGGCGGCGGCAACGCCGGGGCTGGTTCCGAGGTCCGCCGATGGTCGGCCGAATTGCGACCCTCGCAGCCCTCGCCGCCGTGGTCGTCATTATCGTCATCGGCCTCGCTCCGAGCCTCCGCGGACCGGCGAGCCCGGCCGCCTCCACTCCGGGCGCCACCTCCGCCCCCTCGTTTCGCCTGACTGCCGACGGGTTGTCCCTCGCGGTTCCCGCCGGCTGGAAGGTGACGAAGCAGAACCTCGAGCTGCACTACGAGACGATCCTGGCCTACGTCGGGACCGGGACTGGCTCGATGACCTGTGGCTCGGACTACATTCCGGGCCTCGGCGGGACGTGTGTCCAGACGCTCAACCTTCCGGCGAACTCGATCGTCGTCAAGGTCTCGTCGTGGGACGGCCCGCCTGATCCGAAGGGCATGGTGAACTACCTCCGGTCATCAGATCCTGGTGCGTCGCCCGTGGTCGTCGGCGAGGAAGCCGGTGTAGTCGAGACCATTCCGTTGGCACAGGCCGACGAACACGATGGGGCCGACACCGTGCTGGAGTGGACGTTCCAGCGCCCCGGGGGCGACCCCAATCGTCACTACACGGTCGAGGCGTACCTCAAGGGCCCCGACGACAGCTCGATCCGGGCGCAGCTCAACGCGCTGATCGCGTCGATCACGACGGGGAACTAGCGGCAGCGCGTCACTCGCCCCGACGGTCTCTCCCCGTCTCGCCAAAACGCGAGCCTGGTCGGGCTTATGGCGAGGATTCGGGCGCGGAGGAGCCCTGGCCACCGCTCGTCGTGGGGATTCGTGCTCGAACGGAGCGTCGGGCGGGCGGCGGGCCGCCGATTCGGGGCGCCGGCCGACCATACGGGCGACTCAGCTCGCGTTTTGGTGGAAGCCGCGGGACCGCAGGTCACAGCCGACCCAGAACTTTACGTGCACGTGAAGTTTGTGGCAGGATTCGCGCATGACTGACGAGACACGACTGCGCCGGATCCAGGATGTCGCCGACGAGGTCGGGCTGACGACCCGGGCGATTCGCTACTACGAGGAGATGGGCCTGCTGACCCCGGCCGCCCGTTCCGATGGCAGCCACCGGCTGTACGACCAGACCGACGTCGAGCGCCTCCGGGCGATCCGTGGGCTGCGCGACGACGCCGGCTTTTCGCTGGGCGACATCGTCCGGCTGCTCGAGGACACCGACCACCTGGCCCGCTCGCGGGCCGCGTACCAAGAGACCGAGAGCCCGGTCGAGCGGCTGCGGATCGCCCGGGACGGGCTGCAGCGCGTCGACCGCCAGCTCGAGCTCCTCGAGGACAAGATCGAACGGCTTCGGGCGATGCGCGCCGAGACGATCGGCCGACGCGAGCGGATCGCGGGCAAGATCCAGCAGCTCGAGGCCGAGCAGCTCGAGACGGAGCTCGGCGCGGTGCCGGCATGACCGCCGCCGCTCGTCCCACGCGCCGCCGGCTCGTCGATCCCGACGCGCCGAGCTACCGCTGGTGGCTGCTCGTCGTCACCAGCCTCGGGGCGCTCCTCGCCTCGCTGACCTCGGGCACGCTGGTCATCGCCCTGCCGGACATCCTGCGCGACCTGCACACGGACCTGTTCGCCCTGCTGTGGATCGTCGTCGGTTACACGCTCGTCGTGACCGTGCTCGTCCTCAACGCCGGGCGGCTGGCCGACATGTTCGGGCGCACGAAGACCTACACCCTGGGGATGGTCGTCTTCACGCTCGCCTCGGCGTTCTGCGCGATCGCCCCGACCCCGCTCCTGCTGATCCTCGGCCGGGTGATCCAGGGCGTCGGTGGCGCCTTCATGTTCGCCAACTCGTCGGCCCTGGTGACCGACGCCTTTCCCCGTTCGGAGCTGGGCAAGGCGCTCGGCCTGAACGCGATGGTTGTCGGCGCCGGCCTGATCCTGGGCCCGGTGCTGGGCGGCTGGCTGACCGGCTTCGGCTGGCGATTCGTCTTCTGGTTCAACGTCCCGCTCGGGCTGATCGGGATCGTCGCAGCGATGCTGATCCTCGTCGAGAAGACCGCGGCCCAGCGCCAGATCTCGATCGACTGGGTCGGCTCGGGCCTCTACCTGGTCGCGCTCCTCGCGCTGATGACCTCGCTGGCCTTCGGCGGCCTCTACGGCTGGACGACCTGGTGGGTGATCGGCGGCTTCGTCCTGTTCCTGGTCATCATGCCGATCTTCCTGTGGGTCGAGGCGCGCGTCCGGACGCCGATCCTCGACCTCTCGCTCTTCCGCGACCGCCTGTTCCTGATGGGCAACCTGACCGGCCTGCTCAATGGCGTGGCCCGCAACAGCGTCCTGTTCCTCCTGGTCTTCTTCCTCCAGGGCGTCAAGGGCGACGACCCGGTGACCGCCGGGATCGAGCTCGCGCCCCTCGCCCTCGGCCTGCTCGTGCTATCGCCGATCAGCGGGGCGCTGGCCGACCGCTACGGTTCGCGCGAGCTGGCAACCCTGGGGATGCTCATCACGGCGGCCGGCCTGGCCGGCCTGCTGACGATCGGGGTCGATACGCCCTACTGGCAGCTCGCGCTCTGGCAGCTGGTCATCGGGGCGGGGTCGGGCCTGTTCAACTCGCCGAACACGAGCGCGGTGATGGGCGTCATCCCGCCGAACAAGCGGGGGATCGGTGCCGGGATGCGGGCGATGCTCACGAACACGGGCTTCGTCATCAGCATTGCCCTGGCGATCGGGCTGATGACCAGCGCGATGGACCCCAAGGTCCTCGTCGCGGTCTTCTCAGGGACCCAGACCGGGACCGCCGGGATCGATCTCGGCCCGTTCATCAACGCGCTCCACATCGCCTTCGCGGCCGGCGTCATCGCCAGCCTGATCGGCGCGGGAATCTCGCTGGCCCGCGGCGGCCATCGGTCGTGGCAGGAGGAGAAGGCCGAAGCGCACGACGCCGCGAAGGACGGCCTGATCACCGATGCGGAGTCGGGCGCCTCGATCTAGCCATTGAGGCGGGCGGGGGCGCCCTAGCCCTCGACGCGCAGGGTCCGCTCGACGCCGTTCGCGTTGAGGTCGACGAGGTAGCCGCGCAGGATGCCCATCGACGATTCCGAGCCGGCGTTGACGCAGACCGTGTCGCCGACCCGCCGCTCGCCACCCGACTCGTGGATGTGGCCGTGGGCTCCGAGCACCGGCCTGAAGCGCTCGATTGCCGCCCGCACGCCGGTCGAGCCGACGGGGCCCCGGAGCAGGTCGCCCGCGGTGACCGTCGGGCGCAGGTCCGGCGAGAGGAGCGGCGCCGTGTCGAGGCCCGAGTCGTAGGGTGGGACGTGGGTCATCATCACCGTCTTTCGGGCGTCGCGGGTGCCGCTCATCAGGCCCGACAGTCGGTCGAGGAACTCCTCCTCGGGCAGCTCGCGCGGCGTCGACCAGGGCGTCGGGGATGACCAGCCCATGCTCACGAGCTGGTGCCACGGCGTGAGGTCGACGACCCGCTCGTTGACATCCTGGAGGTAGGTCGATTCGGCGAGGACCGGGTCGATCTCGAAGTCGTCGTCGTTGCCGGGCATCACGTAGACCGGCACGCCCGAACCTTCCAGCCGCTCCGTGGCCAGGGTGATCCACTCGCGCAGCCGCGCGTTGATCCGCTCGTGGAAGACCGTCCTGACCAGGTCGGGATCGGCCTCCATGGCGGCCCGCTCCTCCTCCGTGACCCGGACCGCGTAGTAGCCGACGTCGGCGATCGAGCGCTCGAGGGCCGCGAGCTCTGCCTCGTCGCGCGCCTCGCGGTGCTGGCCAAGGACGCTCGCCGACCACAGGTCGCCGCCGCCGTCCTTCACGACCGCGATCAGGGCCTTGCCGGTCAGGTCGCCGGCGATGACCGCTGCGTCGACCTTGTAGACGTTCGTCTTCATCGCGTTCAGGAACTTGCGCCAGGTGCGCTCCGACGCGTGGATGTCGCTGCACACGTAGAGGCGGAACGGTTTGGCCACGAGGTTCAGGCTCCCTGGATTGCGGTCGGAAGAGTGGACGAGAGGGCATGGATCGGCGGCCGGCGTGATCGCCACGGCCGGGCCGCCTCGAGCTGGCCGGCAATCCGGAAGAGGGTCGATTCAGCGCCGAACCGCCCGAAGATCAGCGAGCCGACGGGCAGGCCGCCGGCCGTCCAGTGAAGTGGGACGGACATCGCCGGCTGGCCGGTCATGTTGGCGATGGGATTCCAGGGATTGAACTGGCAGTCGAACCGCCACCACTCGACGGCACCACCGTACGACTGGTTCAGGATTCCCAGGCCGAGCGGCGGCTGGGCAAGCGTCGGCGTGACCCACGCGTCGTAGCGCTCGAAGAACGGGGCGACCCGGCGGCTCGCGGCGTTCAGCGTATCGAGCGCATCGAGCACCTCGGCGCCATCGAAGCGCCGGGCGTACTCGACGAGCTCCCAGGTCGTGATCTCGAGCTCGTCCTGCGCCGGCTCCCGGCCCAGGAACCGGCGGGCCTCGCGGTAGTCGGCGAGGTTGGCGGTCGCCCAGAGCCGGACGAACGGCTCGATCAGGGTCTCGCCGTCGAACTCGGGTGCCGCCTCCTCCACGTCGTGGCCGAGGGATTCGAGGAGCTCGGCGGTCGATCGGGCCGCGGCGACACACTCGGGATGGACCTCGGCGTCGAACGGCGGCGTCGCCGTCCAGGCAATCCGCAGCCGGCCCGGGTCGGCGCCGACCTCGGCCAGGAACGGCCGTCCGGGAACCGGCGCGATCGATGGATCGCCGGGGGCCCAGCCCGCAGTTGCGTCAAGAATCGCGGCGCTGTCCCGGACGCTGATCGTGAGCGCATGCTCCACGGCCACACCCGACAGGACGTCGCCGGCCGGCGCCCACGAGTTCCGGCCACGGGTTGGCTTCAGGCCGAACAGCCCGCAGCACGACGAGGGAATCCGGATCGAGCCCGCGCCGTCGTTGCCGTGGGCCGCAGGGACCATCCCCGATGCGACAGCGGCGGCCGAGCCCCCCGACGACCCGCCGGTCGTCCGTGCCGGATCCCACGGATTGCGCGCCGGGCCGTAGAGCGCGGGCTCGGTGGTCGAGTGGTTCCCGAACTCGGGCGAGCTCGTCTTGCCGGCGACGATCAGCCCGGCTGCCCGCTGGCGCCGGCCAAGCTCCGTGTCGTGATCCGAGACGTGGCCCCGGAACGCGCGGGAGCCCTTGCTCTGGGGCGAACCGGCGAGGGTCGCGCCGAGGTCCTTGAGCAGGAACGGCACGCCGGCGAGAACCGAATCGGGGTTCTCGAGCGGTCGCGCTGCCGCCGCGCGAGCGTCCTCGAACATCGGCGCGACGACGGCGTTGAGGAGCGGGTTCAGGCGTTCGATCCGGCCGATCGCGGCGTCGACGAGCTCGAGCGGTGTCGCGCGGCCGGCCCGGACGATCTCGGCCTGGCCGATCGCATCGAGCTCGGCGAACTCCGTCACGGCCGCTCCAGGGCCACGTCCTCGTGCACGGCTGCGCCTTCGATCAACGTCAGGAGCACCCGCGTATCGCCGATCGTGCGGATCTCCTCCCGGGTGATGTCGCGGTCGAGGACGGCCAGGTCGGCGAGCTTGCCCGTCTCGATCGAGCCCGTCTCCGCGTCGAGATGGTTCACCCAGGCGCTGCCGTTCGTGAACGCCGCCAGGGCCGTCATCAGGTCGAGCGCCTCGGCCGGCAGGAATGGCGGGGCATCGCGCCGCTCCGGCGAGATCCGGTTCACGGCAACCTCGACCTCGGCCATCACGTTGGGCGTGCTGACCGACCAGTCCGAGCCGCCGACAAGGCGCGCCCCGGCCGCCTCGAGCGAGTGGAATGGGTACTGGAGGTCGCGCCGCTCCGCCGGCAGGAACGGCAGCGTCAGCTCGATCATCTGGGCATCGTTGCACGCCCAGTACGGCTGGATGTTGGCCCCCACTCCAAGCTGGGCGAAACGCGCGTAGTCGGCCGGGTCGACGACCTGGAGGTGGGCCAGGTGGTGGCGGCCGTCCGAGACTCCGTTCGCCGCGCGGGCCGCTTCGATCGCGTCGAGCGCCTCGCGGACCGCTCGATCGCCAAGGGCGTGGAGGTGGACCTGGAAGCCGAGACTGTCGAGGCGGGTCACGTGGCGCTTGAGGAGCTCGGGATCGACGAAGCTGATCCCGCGGTTGCCGGTCGACCGACCGCCGGCGTCGAGATACGGCTCGAGCATTGCCGCCGTGTAGTTCTCGGCCACCCCGTCGGCCATGATCTTCACGGTCGTCGAGCGCAGCCGGCCGATGTTGCCCGTCCGCCGGCGTTCGACGAAGTCGTCGATCTGCTCGCCGCCGAGCTCTCGATCCCACCAATGGCAGGCAATGGCCCGGCCGGTCAGGATCCCGCGCTCGGCGATCAGCCGGTAGGCCGCCAGGTCCTCCGCCTCCACCCAGGCGTCCTGCCAGGCGGTGATCCCCAGCCGGTGGAGATACGCCTGGGCAAGCTCGAGGCCGGCGGCCAGGTCCTCGACCGTCGTCGGCGGCAGGATCCGGCGGACCATCTCCATGGCCCCTTCGTGGAGGGTGCCGCTGGGATCGCCCCCGGATTCGCGTTCGATCCTGCCCGAGGCCGGGTCGGTCGTGTCGCGATCGATGCCCGCCAGGGCCAGGGCGCGCGAGTTGACCCACGCGCCGTGACCGTCGCGATTGACGAAGAACGCCGGCCGGTCGGGCACGGCCCGGTCGAGGTCCTGGCGGGTGGGCGTCCCGCCCGGGAAGGCACTCATGTACCAGCCGTCGCCGATGACCCAGGGCCGGTCGGGGTAGGCGGCGGCGTAGGCGCGGATCGTCTCGAGGTAGACGCCCGCGTCGGGCGGCAGGTCGTGGAGCGGGCAGCGCGTGAGGCCGATCCCGGCCATCGCCGGGTGGACGTGCGCATCCTGGAAGCTCGGCACGAGCGTCCGCCCGGCGAGCTCGATCCGGCGTGTCCGCGGGCCGCGCAGCCGCTCGACCTCGGCCGCCGCGCCCACAGCCACGATCCGGCCCGCCCGAACGGCGACGGCCTCTGCGCTCGAGCGTGCTGCGTCCATCGTCAAGACCGTGCCGCCGGTCAGGACGAGATCGGCGGCCGGATCCATATCAGCCAACGTGCTCTCCGTATTCGGCGCGAACGGCCGGCCGGTGGCAATTCCCGGCCGGCCGTTCGACGCATGTCAGTCAGGCGGGAGCATCTGGTACATGAGGTTCGTCTCGATGCCGGCCTGGCGGTTGCGCCACGATCGAATCGCGTACCAGATGACGCCGATGACGAACACGATGAGCACGAACGTGACGCCCGAGCTGTTCAGGTAGGCCAAGGCTTGCTGGCCGCCGGACAGCGCGTTGTAGATCGGGCCGACCCCTGCGAACCAGTACAGGATCAGGGTGAAGATGAGCCAGATGGCTCCGAGAAGTGGCAGCCAGCGAATGTACGGAGCGTCCTTGACCAGGTCGGGCCGCGTTCGCTTGGCCAGGATCGCGTTGATCCCCGGCATGATCCAGCTGGGTGCCGAGGCGAGGATCGTGAACCACGCCGAGGCGGCCAGGTTGAGCTTGCCGTCAAGAGCCGGATCGGAGCTCGGGGCGAGCGAGCCGAGGCCCACCCATTTCAGCACGGGGAATGCCCACAGGATCAGGAAGATCACCCCGACCGCCAGCGTCGCAACAATCGCATTCGCCGGGGCGCGGAGTCGCTCGGAGACGGTCCCGAACCATTCGGGGACCTGTCGATCGAGGCTCCACGCGAGGGCGATTCGGCTGATGAAGATCACGTAGACGGGCATGAGCAGGAACGGGAACAACGTCGACGCGGCTCCGACGACCGTCCAGATGGGCCACAGGTCGGGGTGCGCGACGGCGCCCATCAGTTGAAAGTAGTTGGGCGCTGCCATTGGCAGAGCGACGCCCGACTTGGTCGGATCGATGTAGCCCCACCAGATTGCGCTCCAGGCCGTCTGGGCGTCGAGACCCAGTCGCCGAGCCAGAGCTTCCGCGTAGATCGAGTTCATGAGGACGGCCATCGCCAGGGCGCCCAGGACGGCGATCAGGATGCCCCGTTTCACGTTGCCTCGGACTTCGCCCGAGATGTACGCGGAGTATTGGAAGCCGATGAACTGGAAGAGCATGACTCCGGCCATCAGCATGACCGGCCAGGTCGTGGCGTTCACTGGTCCAAAGCTGAAACCGCTGGTCAGCCCGGCGTCGCTGCCTGCCTTCGCAAGCTGGTCGACGGTGATTCCGTTGGCGTATTTCGGGAGGTTCGCCGCGAACTGCGCGGGATCGAAGAACAGCAGCCCGCAGACTGCCATCAGGATCCAGCCGACGATTCCGAGGACGGTCAGGTACGTGACGATCTTATGGAACCGTTTCGTTGGTTGGAGGACGACCCAGGCAACGAAGGCGAAGACGACGAGGGCCGCGATCAGACCGGGTAGCGCCGTCACGTCCCCCGTGCTGCCGTCGGTGAACCATCCGTTGGCATTGTTGAAGAAGTCGATGTTGGTCCCAATGCCGATGATCCGGCCTTCGACCTGGGTACTGCGCAATGTCTGCACGGTCTCGAATTGGAGGAGGGCGATCGAGGCAAAGACGAGGCCCCAGCTCTCCAGCCACCCAAGTAACGGACCGACCTTTGGGACGATCCGGCTGGAGAAGACGTAGTCACCGCCCGAACGGGGCATCACGCTCGTCAGCGAGGCGAAGATCACAGCGAGCAGGATGCACATCCCGCCCACGATGAAGGCAACCCAGGACCAGTTGGTCAGTCCGCCTACGAGGACGACCGGAACGCCGGCCAGGACCGCGATCTGGAACGCGCCCCCGAGGGTCCCCCCGATGAACGCCGACGTGTTGAAGAACAGCGCGTTGACGACGCTGACTTCGCGGACAAGACCCGACGACTGCCGCGTGAACAGCGTTCGGCCGGAGTCACTCATCGAGACAGGCACTCCTTCCACTCACCCGTCGGGGCTGGCTCGTCTGGCCATCCGACGGACACGTGCCGTGCCCTTCCCGATGCACGGCTCGCTCCACTCCGCCATGCCCAAAGATTCCGCGCCACTATACTGCGCGGATCGTGACGGAAAGTCCTCGAAACAGCGCCAACGCAGCAGCTCCCGGCGGGGCCGTTTCGCCCGGCCCGACGGCGGCCGATCCGCTCGAGGAAGCCCTCCGGATGATCGCCCTGGCCGACGCCGCCGGGCTCCAGGTCAGGCTGATGGGCGGCCTCGCATTCCACGCCCGCTGCCGGAGCTGGACGGCCCGCATCGATCGTGACGGCCGGGACATCGACCTGGCCACCCGGAGCCGCGACCGGAAGGCCCTCCAGGCGCTCATGCAGGCGAATGGCTACGCTGCCGATCGTCAGTACAACGCGCTCTACGGGCACAAGCAGCTGTATTTCGTCGATCCGGCCTGGCGCCGCCCGGTCGACGTGCTGATCGACCGGATGGAGATGAGCCACAAGTTCGAGTTCGCGGACCGGCTCGGGGTCGACAAGCCCACGCTGCCCCTGGCCGAGCTGCTCCTCACCAAGGTGCAGATCGCCCAGATCAATCGGAAGGACATCCTGGACGGCCTCGCCCTGCTGTCCGAGTACCCCCTCGGATCAACCGACGAGGGCACGATCAACGTGGACCTGATCGCCGACCTTGCATCGGCCGACTGGGGCTGGTGGCGCACGATCATCGGCAACCTGGGCAAGTTCGAGGGCTATTTCAACAACAGCCTTCAGCCCGGTGAGCTCGACTTCGGGCGGCCGCCGCATTTCGCGGTCCTCGACCAGATCAACTCCCTGCGCGACACCCTCGAGGCCAGCCCGAAGACCACGAAATGGAAGCTCCGCGCGCGCGTCGGGGAACGGGTCCAGTGGTACCAGGAGCCCGAAGAGGTCGGCCACGGCCGCTAGGGCAGCGCGATCCTCGAGTTGAGCGCGGCGGTGCGCCTCAGAGGTCCTTCCAGGTCGACGAGAAGCCGCTGCCCGAGCCGTTGAGGGCGCTCGTCAGCGCCTTGGCTCCACCCGATGGCGTGCGCATGTCGAAGCGGTAGTGGGCGACGTGAGGATCCGAGATCGCACGCCGGGTTCCGCCGACGACGGCCGAGCAGCCGGTCATGGTGATTCGCCCGAAGCTGGTCAACGGCAGGACCTGCAGATCGCCGTTGGACTTGATCCGCGCCGGTGCCTCGATCACCCACAATGCCTGGATCGCCGAGGCCGTCCGGGTCTTCTTCGTCGTGAAGGTCCGGCCGCTGGTGGTGTCCCTGATCGTCAGGGTCCGGGCGCTGCCGTGCCTGGTCACGGACGCCGTGAAGCGGTCCCCCGGCCGGATCGTCTCGATTGGCACCTGGGGCTGCGGATACAACTCGTACCAGGTGACGTAGGTGGCCACCTTCGAGCCCGGCTGGCAGACGGCTTCGGTGCCGATCTGCTCGAGGTTGCGGACCCCGCCGTCGTCGATCCCCACCCAGGTCGCGACGGCACTCGTCTCCTTGCCGCTGCAGTGGGCAGTCGATTGGACCCACGAGCCGCTCGCCGAGGTCACCGAGGCTCCCGGGAGCTGCACGCCGTAGCCCGAGTAGTTCGTCGATGACAACGCCTTCGGCAGTCCGAAGTTCGTCGAGCTCGTCGCGCCCGGGTTCTTCGGCGCCGGGACGACCGGGTCGGGGTCGGGGCTCGGCGGGAGGATCGGGTCGAGCAGGACCTTCTCGTCGACCGCCAGGCCGTTCGTGCCGAGGGGGTAGTGATAGTCGAGCACGAAGGGCCCGGGGTTCGGGACGAGGAACGAGAGCCAGCCGATCACGCTCTCGCCGGGCGCGAGGATCCCGTAGGCGAGGGCCGGCTGCCGGCCCATCTCCGGCGCATTGCGGCTGACGCCGTCGGCGTTCTCGACCGTGTAGTAAAGCTGGTCGAACCGGGCCGTCTTGCCGGGCAGCGTTTGGACCTGGACCTCGACAGCGAGGTTGCGTTCGCCGGTCGCGGCGGGCGTGGGTCCGAGCCAGTCCTCGACACGCAGGACGGTGTGGGTCTCGGTGCCCGCGACGACGATCGGCTCGCCGACCGGGACGAGGCTCGCGGTCGGACTCGGGCTTGGGGCGAGGGCCGTCCCGGCCGGCGCTCTTGTCGGCGGCGGCAGGCTCGGTCCTGATGTTGCCTGCGCGAGCCGGTTGACGCCGGCGGCGTGAGGCCGGTCGAAGACGCCGGCCATCGCCAGGACGGCCATGCCGATCGCGACGAGGACGGCCACGGCCAGGACGAATCCCAGCGGGCCGGGCCGCTTCCGGTTGACCGTCAGCGGATCGGGTCGATACGGTCCGAGCGGGCCGAAGGCCTGGCCGGGAACGGCGGAGCGCATGTCGGTGCCGCACGTCCGGCAGATCGTCGCGAACGGCGGGTTCTCCGTCGCGCAGGCTGTACAGACTCGAGGGGGTGGATTGAACGCGCTCACCGTGCTCGATGGTACGTCGGATCCCCGCGACCTCTGACCCGCGGTCAGGTCAGGCCGCCGGATTCTCGATCCTGTTCCGCTGCCAAGGATGACCCCCAACGCATGCCGCTCGATCGGCGCCATCCTAGCGGCCGGCCTACGCGAATCAACCCGATCGGGCCAAAGCGCGGGGCGGGCGCGCACCGGTACCGCGATCGACTCCGGCGGCCTCGTATCATCGGGCCGACGTGGGTAGGCATCTTGGTGCGTCGGCGGACGTCATCATCGCCGGGGCGGGAATTGCCGGTATCGCGGCCGCCTGGGGGTTGGCGCGCAGGCGCGAGGACTGGACGGTCCTGCTGGTCGATCCCCGGCCGCCGCTCAGCCTCACGAGCAATCGTCCGGAGGCGAACTACCGCAATTGGTGGCCCCAGGCGGCCATGGTCGAGCTCGCGAACCGGAGCATCGACCTCATGGCTGACTTGCAGAGCTCGGGCGCGACCTTCGCGATGAACCAGCGGGGCTACCTCTACGTAACGGCGGACGCCGCGACCGCGGAACGCCTGCCGGCGCGGATCGCGGAGTATCGCGGCGCGGGTCTCGGGCCCGCGGCCGCCGATCTCCTCGAGCCGGGCGAGATCCGGGCACGCTTTCCACACCTCTCGCCCGGGATCCGTGGCGCCATCCACGCCCTTCGGGCCGGCAGCGTCGACACGGTCGGGCTCGGAATGGCGATGCTCGAACAGGAACGCGGAGGCGGCATCGAGCTGGCCGAGGGTCGTGTCGTCGGCGTCGATGTCGGCAGCAGTGGGGTGCGCTCGGTGACGGTCTGGACGCCGGACGGGCTCGAGCAGGTTGAGACGAGTCGCTTCGTCGACGCTGCCGGGCCGTGGGCAGGTGACGTCGCCCTCTTCCTCGGGGTCCGCCTGCCCATCGAGACGGTGCTCCGCCAGAAGGTGCTGATGCACGATCCGCTCGGCGTCGTACCCCGTTCGGCGCCGTTCACGATCGGCCTCGACGATCGCGGCGGCCGGCCGCCGGGTGTCCACATCAAGCCGGACGACTCGGTCGCCGGCGACGCCATCAAGCTCGGCTGGGCCGTGGACCAGAACCCACAGCCGCCGATCGAGGATCCGGCCTGTCCGCGGGAGTTCCCCCACGACGTCCTGGCCCGGGCCGCGACGATCATTCCCGGCCTGGCGGCGTACCTCGATCGGGATCCAGGGATCATCGACCACGATGGCGGCTTCTACGCCAGGACGCCAGACGGCATGCCGCTCATTGGTCCGCTCGAGGTCGAGGGAGCCTACGCCCTCGCCGGGCTGGCGGGCTTCGGCGCGATGATGGCCCCGGCCGCGGGCGAGCTGATCGCGGCCTGGATCCTGGGCGATGATCTGGCCGGGTGGGCGGCGGACTTCGAGCCGGCCCGGTTCAGTGGGCAATACGACCGCCTTCGAACACCTCCCGGATCGGCGCCTTCCGGGGAGCTCTAGGCGCGGGACCTCGCGGAGCGGTTGATTCGTGCCCCCAGACTGCCACGGATGGCTCCGCTCATCGCGCCGATCCGGCACGCATCCCTCGGGGGTTTCGTGGGGATGAGTGGGCCGCAGCCAGCGCCCTGGCGCCGGATACGCCGGCATGGCGGAGAGGCTCCGGACCTTGACCGTTGGGATTCTCGGTGCATGGGCATTTCAGGGGGAACGAAGGCCCTACGAGGTGCGGATCGGGAGCGGACCCTCTGACTCAGGCTCGAGCCACGCACGATCCGCGAGTCGGCGATCCCTGCATCGCCTCTCCGGAGTGTTTGCGACCCGGCTAGTGCTCGCGGTGCCCATGCACAGAGCACCGGCCGTCACCACGCCGGATCCGGGCGTCCGTCCTCCCGGGCCGAGCTTCGGGAGGGTGCTCTCGCGAGGGGTGTTGGGGTGGCCTACGGGAATCGAACCCGTAACCTGCGGAACCACAATCCGCTGCTCTGCCGATTGAGCTAAGGCCACCAAGGCTGCCGACCAGTCGCGTGGTCGGGAAGCGATCGGGAGTATAGCCCGCCGATTGGCCGAAGGGCTCCGAATCAGGCCCGGGCAGACTCGAGGCGGGGCCGCCGGATCGCGACCTGCTGCATCTTGGTCGCGCGCTCGAAGACGGCCTGGTACTGGGCACCGACGCCGGGCCAGAGCATGTCGCGGCTGTAGGCGTGCGCCCGGCCGCCGATCGCCGTGCGCTTGCCATCGTCGCCGAGCAGCGCGATCAGGGCAGCGGCCAGCGCGGCCGCGTCGGGCTTGGCGAGGACGCCCCGACCGCCCGCAAGCAGCTCGGACGCGTATGGGAATGGTGTCGACACGATCGCCTTGCCGGCGCCCATCGCGTGCGACAAGGTGCCCGACACGGTCTTGTCGAGATTCGGATACGGGGTCACGACGATATCGGCAGCCTGGAGCCAGCGTCCCAGCTCCGTCCGGCCGACGAACCGATCCACGAGCTCGACGTGACCGCCCATGCCCAGCTTGCGGATCTGGTCCTGGAGGCTGCGTCGATACGTCTCGCCCTCGCTGCGCAGGAGGTCCTGGTGGGTCGGCCCGAGGATCACGTAACGCGCGGTGGGAACGGCGGCGACGATCGCCGGCATCGCGGCGATCGCCAGCTCGTAGCCCTTGCCGGCGCCCAGCAGGCCGAAGCTCAGCAGGAGTGGCGCCTCGCTGAGGCTCAGACCGGCCTTGGCCTTGGCCGGCTCCACGACGGGCAGGTCGGGCACGCCGTGGGGGATCACGTCGATCTGCGCCGGGTCGAGCCCGTAGCTCCGGCCCAGGAGGCCGGCCGCGTGCTGCGACAGGACGACATTCGCGGCACTCGCCCCGGCCAGCTCCGCGATGACCCTGCGCTGGCCCGGCGTCGGCCGGCGGGCGATGGAATGGAAGGTCGTTACCGCGGGGAGTCGCAACGCACGCACGAAGTCGAGGACGTATTCGCCGTCCGCCCCACCCCAGATCGACGGGTCGTACTGGATCGAGACGGCATCCACCCGGCACCCGTCGAGCGATCGCGCGATCCGGGCGTAGTCCTCGGCCACGTCCCGGCGAATCCGGTGGTGGACCTCGGTCGGATAGGGCGTCTCGTGATCGGGCGGGGTCAGGGCGATGATCTCGCGATTGCCGCTGGCGCGGCCGAGGTCGCTGGCGTACGTGGCAATGCCACAGCGGCGCGGCGGGTAGGAAGAGGCAATCGCGATTCGGATCAGAACGCTCCTGGGGGCTCCTTCCCACGGTGCGCTCGACCGGGGGTCCTGTCAAACCGCGGCGACGCCATTGACCAGGGCACGGGGCCCGCCACCATTTGCCTCCTGGTGCCAGCGCAGCCTTGCCAGACCCCGGCCCAACTGGAAGGCTCGTGACCTGCTGGAGGGACGAACGATGGGGATCTGGACCGGTACCCCAGTTCGAACGTACCCGGACGATCGCGCGGGTCCCGAATCGAAGGATCGGGTCGTAGGGTCAGGCATGTCGCATGGACCCAGCTGCGGCTCGAACCTCGAGGACCTTCACCGTGCTCACGAAGCGCCCGACTGTCCGGCTCCCCGTCGCGGCACTTGCGCTCGCGACAATGCTGGCGCTGCTCCTGCCCGTCACGGCATTCGCCTGGGGCTCGAACGCCTTCAGCTCGAGCTCCGAGCAGCAGCTCTTCCAGCTGACGAACCAGGCCCGTGCTGCGGCCGGCCGCAAAGCGCTCCACTGGGACAGCCAGCTCGCCTCGTTCGCCCGGGCGCGGGCCAAGGACATGATCGTCCGCAACTACTTCTCGCACCAGATTCCGCCGGACGGCCACACCGTCTTCGACGTGATGAGCAGGGCCGGCTACTGCTACAACCTGGCCGGCGAGAACATCGGTTGGAACAACTATCCGGACGACCAGGCGACCTCCGAGATCCAGACGATGTTCATGAACTCGCCCGACCACCGGGCGAACATCCTCGGTCCGGCCTGGGACGTCGTCGGCATCGGGGCCTACAAGGGTCCTGACGGCAAGAAGATGTGGGCCGTCGTCTTTGCCGACAAGTGCGGGTCGACGACGCCCAAGCCGACGCCCAAGCCGGCAAAGCCGGCGCCCGTGAAGACGGCCGCGCCGAAGTCGAAACCCAAGGCGACGCCTGTTCCGACACCTGCGCCGACGGCAACTCCGACGCCGACGCCGATCCTGACCCGGCCGCCCCTGCCGGGAGCGAATCCGACGCCCACGCCGGCTCCCTCGGGCGAGGTCGCGGTCGCCGACGGCAGCACCCTTCTCGTCTCCGAGCCAGCGGGCGGACCCGGGCTCTTCGACTCGATCGCAGCGGGCATTGCCGGCCTGTTCTTCGGTAACTGACGGCGTCCGGCATGGCGATCGCGGCACCGATCCTTGAAGCACGCGACCTGACGAAGCGCTACGCCTTCGGCGACACGACCGTCGATGCCCTGCGCGGCGTGTCGCTGACGGTCCAGCCCGGGGAGTTCGTGGCCCTGATGGGCTCGAGCGGCTCCGGCAAGAGCACTCTCCTGCACATCCTCGGCGGGCTGGACAAGCCGACGAGCGGGGAGGTGGTCCTGGGCGGGGAAACGATCAGCGGCCTCGGCGATGACGCGGCGACGCGGCTCAGGCGCGACCGGACCGGCTTCGTCTTCCAGTTCTTCAACCTCATCCCGCTCCTTGACGCGGCCGAGAACGTCGGCTTGCCGTTCACGATTGCCGGCCAGGACCCGCGCAATGGCGAGGCCGCCGATCGGATCCGCGACGTCTTCGAGCTCGTCGACCTCGGGGGCAAGGAGCACCATCGGCCGGACCAGCTCTCCGCCGGCGAGCAGCAACGGGTCGCGATCGCCCGGGCCCTCGTGAACCGGCCGTCGATCGTCCTCGCCGACGAGCCCACCGGGAACCTCGACTTCACGACCGGCGGCGAGATCCTCGAAGCGCTCTGGCGGTCGTGCGCGAAGCGCGGCCAGACGATCGTCCTCGTCACGCACGATGCCAAGGCGGCGGCTTACGCCGATCGGGTCGAGGTGATCCAGGATGGCGTGATCCGCGACGAGATCGTGCTTGGGCGCCGGGACGACCATGCCGCGGCGCCGCTGATCGCGCGCCTGGCCCAGCTCGGGCTGTAATGGGCGGGCAATGGTGAACGGCCTCGCCCGTTTCGCGTGGCGCAGCCTCCGGGCTCGTCCGCTCCGGACGGCGCTGTCGATCGTGGGCATCGCCCTTGGCGTTGCGGTCCTGTTTGCGGCGCTGGTCACGGACGCCGGCATCCAGGCGGGCGTCGGCCGGACCGTGGACGATGTCATGGGTCGATCGGATCTTCGCGTCGGGGCCTTCGAAGAGAAGGGCCTCTCGGCCTCGAGCCTCTCGGCGATCCGGTCGGCACCGGGCGTCGCCATCGCCGATCCCGTGCTCGAGCAGCGCACCTACCTCCAGCGCGACGCACTCACGACCGCCGATTCGACAGCCGCTGCGTATGCACCGCCGATCACCGTGATCGGGATCGACCCGACGATCGACGGCACGGCGACTGGGCTGCACGACCTTCAGCTCGCCTCCGGCCAGGGGCTGTCGCCGACGAGCACGACCGATGTCCTGGTCCCGGCCGGCCTGGCCCGCGACCTGGGCCTGGGGGCCGGCGATACGCTGACGATCCTGGGCTTGAACGGGCCGGTTCCATACCGGGTCGTCGGGCTTCTCTCGGGCGCGGGCCCGGATCCGACCAGCGAGGGCCGGGGTGTCGTGGTCTCGCTGGCGGCCAGCACGGCCCTCTTCGGTGACCGCGGCGCGACATGGGTCGATGTCGGCCTGGCGGCCGGGGCGACGGTCGACGGAGTCGTGGTCGCCCTCGAGCAGCGCCTCACGTTCGAGCCGTTCGTGCTGACGGACCGGGCCGACCTCGCGGCGTCCCTCGGGGCGTCGACCGCAGGCTTCGAGGCGCTGACCGCACTGATCGCCGCGGTCACCCTGTTCGGGGGCGCCTTCCTGATCTTCAACACGCTGTCGATGACGCTCTCGGAGCGGGTCCGCGAGATCGGCCTCCTGCGCGCGGCGGGGACGACCCGCAGGCAGGTCCACCGGCTCGTCCTGATCCAGGCGCTGATCCTGGGCGTCAGCGGCTCGATCCTCGGGTTGGTCCTGGGCCTTGCCATGTCGGTCGTGATCGCCAGGACGGTGGGCTCGCTCGGTGACTCGGGGGTGCCGATCGACGGGCCGGTCGTACCGCCGCTCGGAGTCGCCCTCGCGGCCCTGGTCGGAATCCTCGTGACCCTTGCCGCCGCCCTCGAGCCGGCCATCCAGGCGGGCCGGATCTCGCCGATCGAGGCGCTTCGACCGGCCCACGTCCGGCGCCATTCCCTCGTCAGCCAGCTGCGTTGGCTGGCCGCGGTTGTCGTCACGGTCGGCGTGGCCGGCCTCGCCCTCTGGCCGATCGCGCTCGGTCCGTTCGGGCTTGGGGGCGGGGCGACCGGCAACGCCGGCATCATCCGGCCGCTGGTGGTCTACGCCGTCCTGCTCGTGGTGACGATGCTCACGCCGTTGATCCTCGGGCCCCTCGGTCGGCTTGCCAGCCTGCCGTTCGCGCTCTTCCTGCCGGCCGAGGCCCGTCTCTCGCGCGGCTCGCTGGCCCGGGACCGCAAGCGGACCGCGCTCACCGTCGGGGCCCTCACGATCGGCCTGGCGATGATCGTCGCCCTCGGCGGCCTGGCCGGGAGCGCTCACGCGGCCACTGATGCGTGGCTGACCGACGTCATCCCGGGCGATCTCGTCGCGACCTCGATCCGACCGATCGCTGCCGGCGAGGGTGTTGCCCAGCAGCTCGCCGCCGTTCCAGGAGTGGCCACGGTCAGTCCGATCGCCCGCTTCGCCGTCGCGTTCCGGGGCGTCCGGGTTGACGCCGCGGCCGTGGCCGGCAGCGATCTCGCAACCGACGGTCGTCTGACATTCGTCGCCGGCGACCGCCGGGCGGCACTCACGGCCCTCGACGCCGGCGGCTCGACGATCGTGCCCCAGGCGGTCGCCGATGAGTTCGGGCTCAAGGTCGGCGACACGCTTGATCTGCCGGTTGGCGGTGGCGAGGCGGTCGAGGAGCGGATCGTCGGGATCGTTGCGCGGGGGCTGCCGGGGCAATCCGGCGAGTCAGTGCTCATCGGCTGGTCGGACGCGACGAGCCATTTCGGCGTGCTGGGGGCGGACGCCTTCGCGATCCGGTTCGTTCCCGGCCGGATGGCAGCGGCCCAGGCGGGCCTCGCGTCCGCAGCTCGCGGCCTGGCTCTCGAGCCCACGCCGATCTCGGGCATCGCGAGCGCGATCAACGACGCCTTCGGGCGCCTGTTCAGCCTGTTCGACGCCCTCGCCCTGCTGGCCGTCCTGATCGCGGGGCTGGGGATCGTCAACACGTTGACGATGAATGTCTACGAACGGGTTCGCGAGATCGGCATCCTGCGGGCCGCGGGCATGACCCGTCGCCAGGTCTGGCGGATGGTGGTGGTCGAGGCGGGGACGATGGGTGTCGCCGGGGCCCTCCTCGGGTGCCTCGCGGGGGTGATCCTCGGCTTCGCCCTGGGCGGCGTGGCCGGCCTCGGGGGGCCGGGCAGCGGGCCGACGATTCCGTGGCTGACGATCGTCCTCGCGGCCGCGTTCGGGATCGGGATCGCCATGCTGGCCGCCTTCCAGCCGGCCAGGATCGCCAGCCGGATCTCCATCGTGCGGGCCGTCCAGTTCGAGTAGCCGGCCCCTTCCGGGTGCCTGCTAGACTCGGGCCGTCGATCGTCGCCGACCGGCGACGTCCTGGAGTGGCCAACACGTGATCGTGACCCAGCGCCTCAACCGTCTGCCTGCCGCCGAGCGGGGGATCACCATCGGGGACTTCCTCGTCCCGGTGACCCTCGGCGAACGGATCAGCGCCCGGGCCCGGCATGTTGCCCTGATGGTCGCTGGCGCCCTGTTCATCGCGATCACGGCGCAGCTCGTCATTCCGCTCACTCCCGTGCCGATCACGGGCCAGACGCTGGGCGTCCTGCTCGTCGCCGGGGCGCTGGGCGCGAAGCGCGGCGGCTTCTCGGTCCTGCTGTACGTGGTGATGGGCTTCTTCCTGCCGGTCTATGCGAGTCATGACCAGGGAATCCAGCACATCATCGGGTCGACCGACGGTCACCTGGTCCTCGGCGCGACGGGTGGCTACCTGGTTGGATTCGTCTTTGCCGGTGTCCTCGTGGGTCGCCTCGCGGAGCTCGGCTGGGATCGCAACTTCGTGGGTGCCGTGGCTGCCTTCGTCGTGGGCAACCTGATCATCTATACGATCGGCGTGCCGTGGCTGATGCTCGCGACGGGCCTCGGGATCAACGGTGGCATCGCCGCCGGGCTCACCCCGTTCCTGCTTGGTGATGCGCTCAAGATCATCTTGGCCGCCGCACTCTTCCCCGCGGCCTGGTGGGTCGTGGGCAGGCGGCCGGCCGAGCGCTAGGTAACGTCCGTGAGGACCACGACTAGGTCCGAACCGCCCGGCTCAGGCTGCGGTACGACTCGCCCAGCAGGCGCGCCACCTCGGGCCAGTAGGCCCGGCCCTCGCCCTTCGGGCCGTCGGGATCGGCCGTCGCCCCCCGGTCACGGACCTCGGCCGCAACTCCCCGCAGGCGGCCCGCTTCACTGACGGATTCGAGTGGGACGTTGTAGAGCGCGGCGTACAGCCGCGCGATCGACTCGCCCGCCGCCGCGCCCGCGGCCAGGCCGATCTCGCGGCGCACGACCCACCAGCGCAGCTCCTCGTGGGCGACCGTTTCGAGATCGACAGAGCCCGGCAGGCCGAGCGCGCGGTAGCCCCGGGCAACATCCGGCGCGAACCGGTCGTAGTCACCGGTCGATCGGGCGAAGCCGACGGCAGCTCGGGTCAGGAGACCGGCGGCGTAGACGGCCCGGGGCCACGAGATCCGGGCCTGCTCGCGCAGGGCCAGGACGAGCGTTCCGAAGAGACGGGCCGGCTGGCGCCGGTAGTACGCCTTCCACATCCGGAGCTCGAGGAGGGCGAGCCGATCCGGGTCGAAATCGGTCCCCCAACGCGCGGCGCCCTGACCGACCTGCTCGTCGACTGCGTCCACTCCGCGCTCCTCCAGCAACCCGGCCCGCTACGATGCGACCGATGCTCTCCCGATTCTCCGCCTTCGGCGTCTCCGCCGTCGCCGATACGCGCGACGAGGCGGCCCGGATCAACGATCGCGGCCTGTACGGGCCTGAGAGCCAGGCCTGGCAGCTGAATCGCGAGGCGACCCTGCTCCTGGGGGCCGGCCCGCGGGCGCTCCTGATGCAGATTGCCCACCCTCTCGTTGCCGCGGGGGTGTCAGCGCACAGCAACTTCCGCGAGGATCCGTGGCAGAGGCTGCGGGCAACCCTCCGGAGCTACCTCACGATCATCTACGGGACGACGACCGATGCCCGCGCCGAGATCGCCCGGCTCAACCGGCTCCACCGCTCGATCAGCGGGCCGGGCTATCGGGCGCGGGATCCCGAGCTCTCGTTGTGGGTCCACGCCACGCTGATCGACGCGACCCTGGTCGCCCACGACCGCTGGATCGCCCGACTGGGTCACGCCCGGAGGGCCGGGTTCTACGCGGAAACGCTGCCGATCGCCCGCGCCTTCGGGGTCCCCGCCACGCTCCTGCCGCGGGACATCGCCGCGTTCGACGCCTACCTCGAGCGAATGATCGCGCCAGACGGCCCGGTCCACGTTGGTCCGATCGCCCGGGAGCTCGCGGCGTCGATCCTGCGACCGCCGCTTGGACCGCTCCACCCGATCCTGGCCGGGATTCCTGGCGAGCTCTACGGGTGGATCTTCTGGCCGGCGATCGAGCTCCTGCCCGGGCCAATTCGAGCCGGCTACGGGCTGGCCTGGGGGCCCCGGCAGCGAGCGATCTCGGCTTGGCTGACGGCCGGATTCCGGGCCTGGCGGCCCCTGCTGCCGGTCGCCTTCCGAACGATGCCGTGGGCGCTCGAGGCGGACGCCCGGATCGCATCCGGCGCGGGCGCCGATTCGCGATGAGCCCCGGTGAGTCGCTGATCCTGGCGATCGACCTCGGGACGACCGAGGTGAAGAGCGGGTTGTTCACGACCGACGGGCGTCTCGTCCGGCTCGCCCGTGCGGGCTACCCGACGATGAGGCACAACGCCGGGGTCGCCGAGCAGGATCCGGAGAGCTGGTGGGCGGCGATCGCCCGGACGACCCGGGAGCTGCGCCGCCGCGAATCGGCCGTGATCAGCGCGATCTGCTGCGTCGGCCAGGGCCCGACGCTCGTTCCGACCGATGGTTCCGGCAGTGCCACCGGTCCGGCCGTGACCTGGCTCGATACCCGGGCGGCGGCGGAGGTCGAGGAGCTGGCCGCGCTCACCGGCCGCTTCAGCTGGGAGCTTGGCGTCCTGCCGGCGGCGCTGCACCTCGAGCGGCACGCGCCGGAGGCGCTGGGTGCCGTGCGCTGGTACCTCAACGCCTGGGAGGCGATCGCCTGCCGGATGACGGGAATCGCGGCAGAGACGCGCCTCGCCGGCCAGCTCCGCGCGGATCCCGATGACGTTGCGGGATCGGGGATTCGCCTGGAGCGCCTGCCACCGGTCGTCGCGACCGGCCGCCGGCTCGGAGAGCTGCGCAATGACCCGGCCAGGGACCTGGGTCTGCCCGCGGGCACGCCGGTCGTTGCGGGCATGGTCGATGCCTACGCGAGCTTCTTCGGGGCAGGACTGCTCGATGCCGGCGACGCGGTCGACACTGGTGGCACATCGGGCGGCTTCGCGGTGTATGCGGATCGGGCGCTGGCGATCCCGGGCTCGTTCTGCGCGCCCGCGCCGGTCGACGGCCTGTGGGTCCTGGGCGGGGCGATGAACGCGACGGGCAAGGCCCTCGACTGGCTGGCCGGCGTCGTCGACGGCCGCGCCGGCATCGACGCCCTCCTCGCCGAGGCCGCCCTCGTGCCGCCGGGCTCGGCGGGGCTCGTCTTCCTGCCGTATCTCGCCGGCGAGCGATCGCCGATCTGGGATCCCGAAGCCCGCGGCGCCTTCGTCGGCCTGACCCTTGGGCACACCAGGGGCCACCTCGTGCGCGCCGTTGTCGAGGCGGCCGCCCTCGCGTTGCGCCACGTCATCGGCCCGATCGTCGAGGCCGGCGCGACGGTCAACGAACTGCGGGTCAGTGGCGGACCGGCCCAGAGCCACGCCTGGAATCAGCTCAAGGCCGACATCACCGGCCTCGTCGTGGCGGTGCCCAGGGTGGCCGAGACCGCCGTGCTTGGCGCGGCCATCGCCGCCGCAGCCGGCATGTCGACGTACCCGGATCTTGTTGCGGCGACCCGGGCGATGGTCGAGATCGAACGCCGGCTGCCACCAGACCCTGGTCACAAGGCGGTTTATGACGACGCCTTTGGCGCCTACCTCGGCCTGTACCCGGCCCTCGCAGGCGCCTTCCACCGGCTGGCCGCCTTCGAACTCGCCAACCGCGACGAAGGAGCGGCAACCTGAACGAATCGGACTCGCCACCGGCCGGCCGGTTGGTGGGTCAACGACTCGTGCTACATTCATGTTGGCCTTCGGGGCAGGGTGCGATTCCCGACCGGTGGTAGTCCCGGGTCTGTGACCCGGGGAGCCCACGAGCGGCCCGTCGATCGACGGGTGCCAGCAGATCCGACGGTCGCCGAGCCACGGCGAGCGAGACGGAGCCGACGGTACAGTCCGGATGGAAGAAGGCCGTGGCGCGACGCGTCCGATGACGTGCCCGCCGCGGTTCGGATGTGCCCCGGAACCTGGACTGAGGTGACGCGGCGCGATGATCGATCCGAACTCTCCTTCCAGCCGACACGTTCGTCGCGCCGAGCGCGGGCGTGGCCTCCTGCCGGTCCTGGCGGTGATCGTCGTGATCCTCGTCGCGGCCTGCGGGCCAGCCGCGTCGACCTCGGCGCCCGGCAGCCCGAGCGCGGGTGCGTCGGCATCGCCCGGCGCGAGCGCGGGCGGCCCGACCGGCACGCTGACCGTCGGCCTGTCGGCCGATGCCGAGTCGATGGACCCCTATCGCGTCTACCAGAACGCCGGCTTCTCGGTGATGTACGCGATCTTCGATACGCTCGTCACGATCGCTCCGGACGGCTCACTGGGCCCCGGCCTGGCCGACTCGTGGACATCACCGGACGCGAAGACCCTCGAGCTCAAGCTCCACCCCGGGGTCAAGTTCCAGGATGGCGAGCCGTTCGACGCCGCCGCGGTGCGCTTCTCGCTCTACCGGATCGCCGACATCGACCCGAGCACGAACAAGCCCTACCCGGTCGGTGACACCCACCGCCTCAACTCGGCATTCGCCTCGAACTTCGCCTCGCTCGCCAGCGTCGAGGTCGTCGACCCGCTGACGGTGAAGCTGCACTTGAACGCACCGGACTCGGGCCTGCTCGGCAACCTTGGGACGCTCCAGATGCTGCCGCCCCAGTACTACGCCCAGGTCGGTGATGCCGGCTTCGCCCTGAAGCCCGTTGGGACGGGTCCGTTCAGGTTCGTCGAGTGGGTCAAGGACGACCACATCACCCTCGAGGCGAACCCCGACTACTGGAAGAGCCCGCGGGGCCAGCCTCTCGTCGCCAAGGTGATCTTCCGGCCCATCCCCGATGCGGCGACCCGGATCAGCGAGCTGGCCACCGGCGGGATCCAGATCATGGAGGACCTGCCGCCCGACCAGGCTGCCCAGGTGAAGGCTGCCGGTGACCAGGCGGTCTACCTTTCCGACGCTCATTCGCTGGCCATTTGGCTCACGACCGACAAGGGCGGCAACCTGGCCAAGAACCCGGGCGACCAGGCGACCGCGATCACCGCCCTCGCGAACCCCGCTGTGCGCCGGGCGCTGAACATGGCGATCGACCGCAAGACCCTGGTCTCGACCCTCCTCGACGGTTACGGCGAGCCGATGAACTCGCTCTGGGTCAGCGGCGACAAGGGCTTCGACCCCAGCCTGCCGGCGATCCCGTTCGACCCGGTCCAGGCCCGCGCCGTCCTCGCCCAACAGGGCTATCCGAACGGCTTCGCGGTCAACATGGATGTCTGTACCTGCGACAGCTCGGCGATCTATGAGGCGGTGGTGGCGATGCTCGCCAATGTCGGCGTCCAGGTCACCCTCAAGCCCGCCGAGCTGAACCAGTTCAACGATGCCTGGGGCAAGGGCGACACCAACCCGATGCGCGGCGCCCGCCTTGGATTCCCGGTTGACCCGAACACGGAGCTCTTCCTGTGGGTCGATTCCAACGGCTACCTCAGCCGGTACAGAAATCCGGCGGTCGATGCCCTGATCAACCAGCAGGCTGGCCTGCCGACCGACGACTACGGTCCTGCCCGGGTCGCGATCCTCCGCCAGATCGCGGTCGATGCCCAGCAGGATCCGCCGGCAATCTTCCTCGTCGGCCAGGGCAGCCTGTACGGCACCGTTGGCAAGGGGCTCACCTGGCAGCCCAACGTGCAGGGCTACATCCCGGTCGTGAACGTCAGCTACAACCCCTGAAGCCAGGCGAGCCGTCGGGGGCGTGGGCGCACCGCAACCTCGCAGGTTCGACCGCAACCTGATGGCAACCTGGCCTGGGACGATGTAGGATTCCCGGGACTGCGAAAGCCGACTCCCCGGGACCTGCCGTCGCTGCGACGGCCCGACGTACGCGCGGCCGGTCAACCACCGCCGATGCTGGATCGGCCTGGTTGATGCGGGCTGCCGCCGAACGGGAGTACATCGTGAGTCCCACCCAGTCATCCGCCCGGGCCTCGGCGTCGATCGGCAGCGTGCTGCGGGCGAACCTGTCCACGGCCGAGCTCTACGAGGACGCGATCCGGGCTGGTGAGGGCCTGCTGGCCGCGGAGGGCCCGCTCGTCGTCCGGACCGGCCGCCACACGGGACGCTCGCCGGAGGACAAGTTCATCGTCCGCGAGCCCTCGAGCGAGGCCAAGATCGGCTGGGGGGCGGTCAATCGACCGATCTCCGAGGAGCACTACGAGCGGCTGCGGGCGCGATTGCTGAGCCACACCAGCCACCGCCCGATCTACGCCCAGGACCTGTTCATCGGCGCCGCGCTCGAGCACCGCCGGTCGTTGCGGGTCTACACGGAGACGGCCTGGGCGAGCATCTTCGCCCGGAATCTGTTCCGCCGGCCGTCGGCCGTCGAGCTCGCCACGTTCGCGCCGAACTTCACGATCATCAACGTCCCGTCGTTCAAGGCCGACCCCGCGACCGAGGGCACCCGCACCGAGACGGCCATCCTCCTCCACCTCCGGCGGATGGAGATCATCATCGTCGGCACCGAGTACGCCGGCGAGATCAAGAAGGGCGCCTTCACGGTCATGAACTACCTCATGCCCGAAGAGGGGATCCTGCCGATGCACTCGGCGATCAATGTCGGGGTGGCCGGCGATCCGGCGATCTTCTTCGGCCTCTCCGGGACCGGCAAGACCACCCTGTCGGCCGATCCCGAGCGAAGCCTGATCGGCGACGACGAGCACGGCTGGGGCGATGACGGGGTCTTCAATTTCGAGGGCGGCTGCTACGCGAAGACGATCCGCCTCTCGCCGATGTACGAGCCCGACATCTTCCAGACGACCCGTCGCTTCGGGACGATCCTCGAGAATGTCGACCTCGACCCGGCCAGCCGGGAGCTCGACCTCGATTCCGATCGGTTCACGGAGAACACCCGCGGTGCGTACCCGCTCGAATTCATCGGCAACGCGGATCCGACCGGGATCGCCGGCCAGCCGCGCAGTGTCGTCCTTCTGACCGCCGACGCGTTCGGCGTCCTGCCCCCGATCGCCCGGCTGACCCACGACCAGGCCGCCTACCACTTCCTGAGTGGCTACACCGCCAAGCTGGCCGGCACCGAGATCGGGGTCAAGGAGCCCAAGGCAACGTTCTCGACCTGCTTCGGGGCGCCATTCATGCCTCGCCCGCCGGCCGAGTACGCCCGCCTCCTCGTCGAGCGCCTGGCACGCTGGGACGTGCCTGCCTGGCTCGTGAACACCGGCTGGACCGGTGGTCCGTACGGCACCGGCGAGCGGATGAACATCGGCCACACCCGGGCGATGGTCCGGGCCGCGCTCAATGGCCTGCTCGATGACGTCCAGATGAACATCGACGCGCGCTTCGGCCTGGCCGTGCCGGCGACCTGCCCGGACGTGCCGTCCGAGTTCCTCCAGCCGCGCAATACCTGGCAGGACCGCGACGCGTACGATCGTGCGGCGGCGAAGCTGGCCCGGATGTTCGCCGAGAACTTCGAGGCCTACGCCGGCGAGGTCGGACCGGGGATCCGCTCGGCCGGGCCGCGGATCGACGACTGAGGCGCCGCCGCCAGCCACACGAACTGAAGGGAGCGAGGACCTGATGGGCCGCCACAAGGTGACCGTCGTCGGTGCCGGCAACGTCGGCGCCACGACCGCCCAGCGGATCGCCGAGGCCGGCCTGGCCGACGTCATCCTGATCGACATCGTCGAGGGCCTGCCCCAGGGCAAGGCGCTCGACCTGGCCGAAGCAGCCCCGGTCGTCGGCCACGATGCCCGGATCACCGGTACGAACGACTATGCCGACACGGCCGGCTCGGACATCGTGGTCGTGACCTCCGGTCTCGCCCGGCAGCCGGGGATGAGCCGCGACGATCTCCTGGCCAGGAACGCCGGAATCGTCCGGTCGGTCGTCGAGCAGGCCGTTGCCCAGTCACCCGGGGCGATCCTGATCATCGTGACGAACCCGCTCGACGCGATGTGCCACGTCGCACTCGAGGCGTCGGGCTTCCCGCGCGAACGCGTCCTCGGCATGGCCGGCGTGCTCGACTCGGCGCGCTTCCGCTCGTTCATCGCCGAGGAGCTGGGGGTGTCGGTCGAGGATACGCACGCGTTCGTCCTCGGCGGCCACGGCGACACGATGGTGCCCCTGCCGCGCTACTCGACGGTCGCCGGCGTGCCGATCACCGAGCTGATGAGCGCGGAACGTGTCGCGGCGCTGTGCGAGCGAACGGCGAACGGGGGAGCGGAGGTCGTCGCCCTGCTCAAGACGGGCTCGGCCTACTACGCGCCGGCCGCATCGACCTTCGAGATGGTCGACGCGATCCTGCGCGACCGGAAGCGCGTCCTGCCCTGCGCGGTCCTGCTCAAGGGCGAGTTCCGGACGAGCGACCTCTTCGTCGGGGTACCGGCGGTCCTCGGTGCCCGCGGCCTCGAGCGGGTCCTGGAGATCGATCTGCGGCCCGAGGAGCAGGCGGCGTTCGACCACTCGGCCGCGGCCGTCCGCGAGCTGGTGGGCAAGCTGGCGGAGCTCTGAGGCAGTCGGCTCCGGCCACACCGGGCGGGAGGCATTGGCGGACCGGCGCTCGGCGGCGGCCCCCGAAGGAGCCGAGCCCGGCATGTGCATCGCGGGAGCAACCAGTTGACAGCCGGGCTGTCGGTTGGACGACACCTCGGGGCTCGGGACGACGGGCCGGCGCGTTGCCCTTTGGTACGCTGAGCCAACCGTGCAGCCTGCCGTCATCCAGCTGAACTTCGATCCTTACCTGCGCATCGCCGGCCAGGCCATTCGGTGGGAGGCGCTGGCTCTCGCGGCGGCGGTCTTCGTCGCCCTCGCAGTGACGGCGCTCCTTGCTGGACGCGGCCAGCGCCGGTCTGACGGCAGCCGGCCGGCCGCCCGCGACGACTTGTTGTTCATCGTCCTCGGGATCGTTCCAGGCGCGGTGATCGGCGGCCGGCTGACCTACCTGCTCGTCCATTTCGACTACTACCAGGCGAACCCGAGCCTGGCGATCGACCCCTCGAGTGGCGGCCTCGCCCTGAGTGGCGCAGTGATATTCGGAGCGCTGACCGGGATCTACGTCGCCGGCCTGCTCGAGGCGCCGATCGGGCGCTGGCTCGATATCGCAGCCGTCGGGCTCCTGCTCGGGCTGGGGCTGGGCAAGCTTGCCCAGGTCCTCGGCGGCAGCGGACAGGGCATTGTCTCGGGCGCCGACTGGGCGACGGCCTATCTCGGCCCGGGGCCGTGGGGCGTGCTCGGACCGGATCTCCCGGCGCTCCCGGCCCAGGTCTTCGAGGCGATCGGCGATGCGCTCCTCCTGATCCTCGTCGTGCTTGCCGGCCGGTTCGGGCCGTTCCAGCGCGCGAACGGCCGGCGCTTCCTCCTGGCCCTGGGGGGCTGGGCCATCGTCCGGTTCATCGTCGCGAGCTGGTGGCGGGACGCCCCGGTGCTGGGATCGCTCAAGGTGGAGCAGCTCATCGACATCGGGATTCTGCTCATCGCGCTCGCCGGCCTGGCCGTCGTTCGAAGCCGTCCTGCTACCATCGAGCCACAGATGCCGAGCGCTCCTGCGCCGGCTGTATCGCCGGGCATCAGCCGCTCGGCCAGCCCACGAAGGGACGCCCCATGACCCAGGTCGCCGAGCCACGTCCAGACGCCACCGCATCGGCAGCGGGGAGCACTTCCGAGCCGGTCGGCCTGTGGATCAACGGGACCCGTTCCGCGGCGACCTCCGGTCGCTCAGGCCCGATCTTCAACCCGGCAACGGGCGCGACCGCCCGGCAAGTCGACTTTGCCTCGGTCGAGGACGTCGATCGGGCGGTGGCCGCGGCGAAGGCGGCGTTTCCCGCCTGGCGGACGATGTCGCTCTCGAAGCGCAGCGAGATCCTGTTCCGGATCCGGAACCTGGTCGAGAGCCATCGGCGCGACATTGCCGCGCTGCTGACCGCCGAGCACGGCAAGGTGCCTTCCGACGCGCTCGGCGAAGTTGCCCGGGGCATCGAGAATCTCGAGTTCGCGTGCGGCGTGCCGCAGCTCCTGAAGGGCGGCTTCAGCGAGCAGGTCTCGAGTGGCGTCGACGTCTACCAGATTCGCCAGCCGCTCGGCGTCGTCGCCGGGATCACCCCGTTCAACTTCCCGGCGATGGTCCCGATGTGGATGTTCGGCAACGCCCTGGCCTGCGGTAACACGTTCATCCTCAAGCCGTCCGAAAAGGATCCGTCGGCCTCGCTCCTGCTCGCCGAGCTCCTCGCCGAGGCCGGGGTGCCGGCCGGCGTCTTCAACGTCGTGCAGGGCGACAAGGTCGCCGTGGACCGGCTTCTCGAGCACCCCGATATCGCGGCCCTGAGCTTCGTCGGCTCGACGCCGATCGCGCGCTACATCTACGAGACCGGGACGCGCCACGGCAAGCGCGTCCAGGCCCTTGGCGGCGCCAAGAACCACATGATCGTGCTGCCCGACGCGGACATCGGCATGGCCGCCGACGCGGCGGTCTCGGCGGGCTACGGCTCGGCCGGCGAGCGGTGCATGGCGATCTCGGTCGTCGTGGCCGTGGGCGGGGTGGGCGACTCGCTCGTGTCCGCGATCTCGGCGCGGCTGCCGAAGATCAAGGTCGGGCCCGGGTCCGATGCCGCGTCCGAGATGGGTCCGCTGATCACCCGCGAGCATCGCGACAAGGTGGCCGGCTACCTCGACAGCGGGCCGGCCCAGGGTGCGACGCTCGTGGTCGACGGGCGATCCGATGCGTCGTTCGAAGGCTCGGGCTTTTTCATTGGGCCTTCGCTGATCGACAACGTGACCTCCGCGATGGATTGCTACCGCGACGAGATCTTCGGACCGGTGCTGGGCGTGGTCAGGGTGGACACGTATGCCGAGGCGCTGGCCCTCGTCAACGACAACCCGTACGGCAACGGCACCGCGATCTTCACCCGCGACGGCGGCGCGGCTCGACAGTTCCAGTTCGACTGCAACGTCGGGATGGTCGGGATCAACGTGCCGATCCCCGTCCCGGTCGCCTATTACTCGTTCGGCGGCTGGAAGGCCTCGCTCTTCGGCGACGCCCACATGTACGGCCCCGAGGGGATCAACTTCTACACCCGGGCCAAGGTGGTCACGGCCCGCTGGCCCGATCCGGGCACGTCCTCGGTCGATCTGGGGTTCCCCCGGACGAGGTAGCTCCTGGTTCCGGGCCCGGCCTCCGCCTACTCGCGTGCCTCGAGCCCCTGGCCGCCGCTTAGGTCTGGCCGCGCTCGCCGCATGAGCATTCCAAGGGCAACGGGGCCCTTAAGGCCCCCGGTCAGGGTCGCCCGGCTCGAAGTGTCGGGCAACTCGTGCTTGGCAGCATCGGCTCCTGCCGCCTCAACGGCCGAATTCGCGGTCGACTGAGAGCTAATCGCCCGCCAAGCCCTTGGAATGATCATGCAGCGAGCATGACCAAGCTCAAGCATCCTCACCTGGCGACGGAAGCGGTCCGGCTCAATCTCGAGCAGGTCGTGCGGCTCGGCGCCGACCTCAAGGGAGCCCGCCTGCGGCGCCGCTGGACGCAGGCCCAGCTCGGCGCTCGCGTCGGTGTTGGCCGGGCGACCGTGGGCGCAATCGAGCGCGGCCGCGGCGGCGGCCACACCCTCGACGCCTGGCAGCGCCTGGCACTTGCTGTGGATCGTCCAATGCGGATCGAGCTGCGCCGCGATGCCCGGGAGGAGCCGGCGGACGCCGGACATCTGGCGATCCAGGAGCTCGTGATGCGCCATGGCCGCCGAGCCGGCTACGGCCGCACCTTCGAGCTCCGGAGCCGGGCATCGGATCCCAGCCGCTCGACTGACGTCGGCCTGCGCGACGACCGGGCCCGGGTGCTGATCCTGGTCGAGTGCTGGAACACGTTCGCTGACGTCGGCGCGGCGGTCCGGAGCACGAGCCGCAAGCTGGCAGAAGCGGCGGAGGTCGCGATCGCTGTCGGCGGTGAGCATCCATATCGGGTCTTCAGCTGCTGGGTCGTTCGCGTCGTCGAACGCAACCGCCAGCTCATTGCTCGCTACCCGGAGCTGTTCGCCTCGACGTTTCCGGGCTCGTCGGCGCGCTGGGTGACCGCGCTCAGCGAGCCGGCTGGACCAACCGGCCGCCCGGACCCGCCGGCCGAGCTCGGTCTCGTCTGGTGCGACGCCCGGGCGACGCGGCTCTTCGCCTGGCGCAAGGGCCGAGGATGCTTGTGACGCCGTACCTGGCACGCCGGCCGCGAGAATGGGGCCTGCCAGCTAACCCAGGAGGACCCGATGGCCACGTCGATTCAGCTCGTCTTTGACACCGCGGATCCCGACCGACAGGCCCATTTCTGGGCAGAGGCGCTCGGGTATCAGCTCCAGCCGCCGCCCGATGGTTTCGACGGCTGGGAATCGTTCCTGCGCAGCGAGGGCATTCCCGAGGAGCGCTGGAACGAGGCGTCGGCGATCACCGACCCCGACGGGAAGGGGCCGCGGATCTTCTTCCAGAAGGTGCCCGAGGGCAAGACGGCCAAGAACCGGCTGCACCTGGACATCAATGCCTCGGGCGGGCGCGGTGTGGCCCTCGCGGATCGCAAGCCGCGCGTCGACGCGGAGGTCAAGCGCCTCAGGTCCCTTGGGGCAACCGATGAGCGCGGCGCGATCGAGAAGGACGGCGAGTACTGGGTCCGGATGAACGATCCGGAAGGCAACGAGTTCTGCGTCCAGTAGGGCGGCTGGATCCTCGATCCGAACAACGCCCTCGACACGATCCACGCTCCAGGTCCGGTTCTCCCCATGGGTTCACCACCTCCTGGCATCGGCGCGGAAGCCACGCGCAAGGCGCTTCTTGCCGGGGAGGTCGCGGCCGCGAACCACAACGAGGTGGCGGCCGAGCGGGCCGCCCTCGACGAGGCCGACCTTCAGGAGCTCGAGCACGCCGAGTACTACCCGGACGAGCCGCCCGCTCCGGCGAAGCGCAGCTTCCTCGACCGCCTCCTGGGCCGCGGCACTCGCTGATCGGAGGCGGCCGCCCAGCGGACGCTGGTGGCTCAGTTCTCCCGGGCGTACGCGGACGGTGAGCGGCGCAGGAACTTGCCGCGGCCCGGTGCCCCCGAGAAGGCGCCGTCGCGCACGACCACCTCGCCCCGGGACATGACCACGTCAGAGCGGCCGGTCACGGAGCGCCCCTCGTAGCACGAGTAGTCGACGTCCATGTGGTGGGTCTTCGCGCTGATCGTGTGCTTGGCGGCTGGGTCGTAGATCACGAGGTCCGCGTCCGAGCCCACGGCCACCACGCCCTTGCGCGGGTAGAGCCCGAACATCCGGGCAGGCGCCGTCGAGATCACCTCGACCCAGCGCTCGCGGGTCAGGTGACCGGCGAGCACGCCGCCGTCGTGGAGCAGGTCGACCCGGTCCTCGACGCCGGGCAGGCCGTTGGGGATCTTCCGGAAGTCGCCCAGGCCGAGCTCCTTCTGGCCGTGGAAGTCGAATGGGCAATGGTCGGTCGCGACGACCTGGAGGTCGTCCTTGATGAGCCCGGTCCACAGCTCGGCCTGGTGGTCGGCCGTTCGCAGCGGCGGCGAGCAGACGAACTTGGCGCCGTTGAAGCCGTCGGCCATGTCGTCGAGCGACAGGAACAGGTACTGCGGGCAGGTTTCGGCATAGACCCGCGAACCCCGATCACGCGCAGCTCGGACCTCGTTCAACGCCTCGCGCGCCGACAGGTGGACGATGTACAGGGGCACGCCCGCGGCTTCGGCAAGGCGGATCGTCCGGTTCGTCGCCTCGCCCTCGAAGATCGGATAGCGGGCCACGCCGTGGTAGTAGGGATCGGTGTGGCCGGCACGAACCTCGTCCTCGGCCACGACGTCGATCGCCATTCCGTTCTCGGCGTGAATCATGATCAGGCCGCCGTTCAGGGCCGTCCGTTGCATCGCCCGGTAGATCTGGCCGTCGTCGCTGTAGAAGACGCCCGGATACGCGGTGAACAGCTTGAAGTCGGGGATTCCCTCGGCGACGAGGGTATCCATCTCCTTGAGCGTCTCGGCGTTGACGTCGCTCATGATCATGTGGAAGCCGTAGTCGATGACCGCGTGACCCTCGGCCTTCGCGTGCCAGGCGTCGAGGCCGTCGCGCAGCGATCGGCCGCGCGACTGGACGGCGAAGTCAACGATCGTCGTCGTGCCCCCGAACGCCGCCGCCCGCGTCCCGGTCTCGAACGTGTCCTTGGCAAACGTCCCCCCGAACGGCAGCTCCATGTGGGTGTGAACGTCGATCGCGCCCGGCAGGACGTAGCGACCCGAGGCGTCAATCGTCTCGTCGGCGGCCAGGCCGGCCGCGGCGAGCCCGCTGCCGATGGCCGCGATCGTCTCGCCGTCGACGAGGACGTCGGCAACCTGCGAGCCGGTGGCGCCGACGATCGTCCCATTCGTGATCAGGGTTCGCATCTGGCTCTCCTCAGGCCCCGGCCGGCGCAAGGTCGCGCAGGGCCGGGATGATCTCGCGACCGTAGGTTTCGAGGACCGCCTCCTCGTCACCGTTCATCAGGTAGATGTTGAACTGGTCCACGCCCGCCTCCGCCAGCCGGCGCAGCTTGGCGACATGGTCGGCCACCGAGCCCAGGACGCAGAAGCGGTCGGTGACCTCGTCGCCGACGAACGCGGCGTTCGACGAGCCGACCTCGGCATGGTGGAGGTAGTCATAGCCCGTCCGGTCCTGGACATAGCCGGTCAGGGCCGGCGGCAGCTCCTCGCGCGGATAGCGGTTCACGAGGTCCACCACGTGATTGCTCACGAGTGCCGGGAACCAGCGCGTCCGCTCCCGGCATTCGGCCAGCTCTCCGAAGTGCGCCGGCGCCGCCGCCTGGACGGCAACCGAGACGGGCGAGCGCCCGGCGGCGGCCGCCGCCGCCCGGACCTGCGAGACGAACCACGCCACGAGATCCGGATCGGCCAGCTGGAGAATCACCCCGTCGGCAATCCGGCCGGTCATCTTGAGCGCCTGTGGGCCGTAGCCGGCGATCCACACGGGCAGCTTCCAGGGCCCCGTCCAGGGCAGCGTGAGCTCGGTTCCCTCGTACTCGACGGACCGGCCCTCGACGAGGTCGCGGATGACGCCCACGGCCTCCTCGAGCGTCGCCAGGGTGGTCGGCGGCTTGCCCAGCACCCGTCGCGCCGAATCGCCCCGGCCGATCCCGAGGTCCATCCGGCCACCGCTGATCTCGTCGAGCGTCGCGAGGGCCGAGGCCGTGACCGACGGCTCGCGAGTCGCCGGGTTCGTGACGCAGGTTCCAAGGCGGAGGCGCTTCGTGGCCCCGGCCATGAGGGTCAGCAGCGGGTACGGATCCCGCCACAGGACGTGGGAGTCGAACAGCCAGCCGTAGTCGAAGCCGGCGGCTTCGGCCTGCCGGGTGAGCGCAAGCGTGCGCTCGATCGAATGGTCCGGCTTGAGGGTGAAGCCAAACTTCACGGCTAGGGCCGGGTCAGGTCGGCGTACGCATCGGGCCGGCGATCACGGAAGAACTGCCAGGTCTGGCGGACCTCGGTGATCAGGTCGAGGTCCATGTCCCGGACGAGGAGCTCCTCGTCGTGGGCGCTGCCGACCTCGCCGATGAACTGGCCGCGCGGGTTCACGAAGTAGCTCTGGCCGTAGAAGTCGTCGTCGCCGATCTCCTTCTCGATCCCGACCCGGTTGATCGTGCCCACGAAGTAGCCGTTGGCGACCGCATGGCTGACCTGCTCGATCCGCCACAGGTACTCGGAGAGTCCGCGGCTCGTCGCGCTCGGGATCAGCACGATCTCGGCGCCATTGAGGCCGAGCGCGCGGGCACCTTCCGGGAAGTGCCGGTCGTAGCAGATGTACACGCCGATCTTGCCGACGGCCGTCTCGAACACGGGATAGCCGAGGTTGCCCGGGCGGAAGTAGAACTTCTCCCAGAAGCCCTTGACGTGGGGGATGTGGGTCTTGCGGTACTTGCCCAGGTAGCGGCCGTCGGCGTCGATGACGGCCGCGGTGTTGTAGTAGATCCCCGAGGCCTGCTCGTCCTCCTCGTACATCGGCACGACGAGGACCATCCCGGTCTGCCTGGCGAGGTCCTGCATCCGCTTCGTCGTCGGGCCGTCGGGGATCAGCTCGGTGTACGAGTAGTACTGGGCGTCCTGGACCTGGCAGAAGTAGGGCCCGTAGAACAGCTCCTGGAAGAGCATCACCCCGGCACCCTGGTTCGACGCCTCGTGAGCCGCCGCTTCGTGTTTCTGGATCATCGATTCCTTGTCGCCGGTCCAGGTTGCCTGGAGGAGCGCACCACGCACGATCCGGGGCATCGGTTCTCCTTGTCGCTATCGGATGCTGGCTACGGTAGGCGGGCGAGGGCTTTCCTGAGGAGGTCGATCGTGTGCTGCAGCGCGTCGGGGTCGTCGAAGGCAATCAACTGCAGCTCCAGCTCGGTGTCACCCTTGATCGTATACACGGTGCCCGCGGCACCGACGAACGCATCATCGCCGAGTCCGGGCACTGTCTGGAGCGAGATCCCGAGGTCGCTCGCCGGATCCGGGCTCGAATCGGTCGATGCGACCGCAGTCCCACCCGGCGCAGGGCTGCCCTGGAGGGCCAGGAGGAACTGGCGGGTGGAGGCGAAGTCGGCCGCCCCGCCCGGCGACATCACTGTGAGCTCGGCATTGTCTCCCACCGGATTGCCCGGCGAATCGAATGACCATGAGCAGCCGGAGTCGCTGCTGCTCTCCCGATTCGGCTCGGGAGTCTGCGACCTGTTGCCGCCACCAATGGCCGCCTCGAGCTCGGCCGTCGTGATCAGGGAGCACGGGTCGCCCGTGAAGCCCGGTCCCCCGGGGGCGCCGTTTGCGCCGGGCACCCCCAACCCGCTGCAGCCGGCCAGCAGCCCGACGACCGCGATCGCGAGGAGAGCGAAGCCCGGGCGGCGACGCCCGTCGCCGGCTCGCCTGGTCGGGTGCCGATCCATCGTGCTGATCATACGAGTCCGGCACGCTCGGTATAGTTGGCCAGGACCCAGGCACGCAAATGCAGCCACGCCCGCACCCTGATCCGAGGTTTGACCCGATGGGCATCGCGACAGCACCCGGCATGACCGCCGGAGAGATCGTCCGCCTCAGCCGCAAGCACACCCTCTTCTCCTGGTCGACCCAGGGTGCCCTCGATCCGATCGCGATCGACCACGCCGAAGGCGTCTGGCTGTACACCCCGGACGGCACGAAGATCCTCGACTTCAACAGCCAGCTGATGTCGGTCAACATCGGTCATGGCGACCGCCGGGTGATCGACGCGATCACCGCCCAGGCGCTCAAGCTCCAATACGTCCAGCCGGCATTCGCGACCGAGCCCCGGGCACGCCTCGGCGAGAAGCTTGCCGAGATCCTGCCGGGCGACATGGACAAGGTCTTCTTCACCCTCGGTGGAGCCGAGGCGATCGAGAACGCCATCAAGATTGCCCGCCACGTGACCGGCCGGACGAAGATCCTCGCCCGCTACCGGAGCTACCACGGGGCGACGCTCGGGGCGATGACCCTGACCGGCGATCCGCGCCGCTGGGCGAACGAGCCGGGCATCGTCGGGGTGGTCCGCTATCCGGACACCCATCGGTGGGGGGAGCGGGAGCCGCGCCCGGTCGGGGAGGCGCTCCAGGGGCTCGAGGACGTCATCGTCTACGAAGGCGCCCACACGATCGCCGCGGTGTTCCTCGAGACGATCGTCGGGACGAACGGCATCCTCATCCCGCCCGACGGCTACATCCAGGGCGTCCGCGAGATCTGCGA
>JANWLH010000092.1 GCA_025450915.1 Candidatus Limnocylindrales bacterium
GAATAGCTGTCGGCGACGTCGTGGAGGCGCATCCATACGCCGATCGGCTCGTCGCCGGCCTGCTGGACGAGGGCAGCCGCGACCGACGAGTCGACGCCGCCGGACATCGCCACGAGAACCCGGGTCATTCGCGTCGCCGGCGGGGCCGTCAGGCCCCGGCCGGAACTCCCGGCTGGATCGCCTGCCCGAGCGGATCGGCGGCGATCGCCGCGGACCCGATCCGGAGCATCGCCAGGGTCCGCGGGATCGCAACGGCGACGAGCTCGACCTCGTCATTGGTCGTCGTCCGGCCCAGGGACACGCGCAGGGCGCCGCGGGCCTCCTCGTCCGGGTAGCCCATTGCCGCGAGCACATGGCTCGGCTCGGGCGAGCCCGTCGTGCAGGCCGAGCCGGTCGCGACCGCGATCCCCTCGAGGTCGAGCGCCTGGCTGACCGACGTCCCGTCCGTGTCGCGGGCGATGATCGAGAGGATCCCGGGCAGCCGGTCGCGGGGGTGGCCGGTCAGCTCGACGCCGGGTACTGCGAGGACGGCCGCCGCGAGGCGCTCGCGCTGCTCGGCCAGGCGCCGGGCGGTCCCGGGCTGCTCGGCCCGGGCGAGCTCGTAGGCCACGGCCATCCCGACGCTCGAGGCGACGTTCTCGGTGCCGGCCCGGCGGTGGCGCTCCTGCGAGCCGCCGTGCTGCTGGCCGAGGAGGTGGGTGCCGTGGCGGACGAAGAGGGCGCCGATCCCCTTGGGTCCCTCGAACTTGTGGGCGGCGATCGAGAGCAGGTCCGCATCGAGGCTGGCCATGTCGATCGGCAGGTACGGAGCCGCCTGGACGGCGTCGACGTGGAACAGGATCCCGCGGTGCCGGCGGACCCGTTCGGCCACGTCCTGGATCGGCTGGATCGTGCCCACCTCGTTGTTCGCGAGCATCACGCTGACCAGGATCGTCCGGTCGTCGAGCGCCGCTTCGAGCTCGTCCGGATCGACCCGGCCGTAGCGATCGACGGGCAGCTCGACCGTCTCGAAGCCGAACTTCTCCAGGTGGCGCAGGGTGTGGCCGACGGCGTGGTGCTCGATCGACGTGGTCACGATGCGGTGGCCGCGCGCCTTGCCCGCCCAGGCGGCGCCCTTGAGGGCGAGGTTGTTGGCCTCGGTGCCGCCCGAGGTCAGGACGATCTCGCGGGCCTCGGCGCCGCGGGCGGCCGCCAGGCGCTCGTGGGCCTCGTCGAGGCCGCGCCGGGCCGCCCGACCAAACGAGTGGCCCGAGCTCGGGTTGCCCCAGTCCTCGAGGAGGTACGGCAGCATCGCGTCGACGACCTCCCGGCGAACCGGCGTCGTCGCGGCATGATCAAGGTAGATCGCCATCGGCCGGATTGTACGTCCGCCTACTCGGCCGGGCGGCTGAGATCCTCCTCGCGGCTGCGCTCGCGGCGCCGGTCGTGGTTCGTGAGCAGGCGCTTGCGCAGGCGGATCGAGAGCGGGGTGACCTCGACCAGCTCGTCGACGGAGATGAACTCGATCGCCGACTCGAGGGTCAGCGGCCGGGGCGGGGTCAGCCGGAGCGCCTCGTCATGGGCATGCGTCCGGATGTTCGTGAGCTTCTTTTCCTTGGTCGCGTTGACGTCCATGTCGCCCGGGCGGGAGTTCTCGCCGACGATCATCCCCTCGTAGACCTGCTCGCCCGCCCCGATGAACAGCTCCGCGCGCTCCTGGAGGTTGAACAGGCCGTAGGCATTGCTGACGCCCTGCCGGTCGGCCACGATCACGCCGCTCGTGCGGTGGGTCACCTCGCCGGCCCACGGGCCGTAGCCCTCGCCGATCTGGTGCATCAGGGCCGTCCCCCGCGACTCGGTCAGGAGCTGGCCGCGGTAGCCGATCAGGCCCCGGACGGGCACGATGAACTCCATCCGGACCCGGCCGTCCTGGTCGGTCGACATCTGCTCGAGGCGGCCTTTCCGGCCGGCCATTGCCGCCTGGACCTCGCCGATGTAATCGGGCGGGGTGTCGATCGTGATCCGCTCGTAGGGCTCCTGGGTCTCGCCGTCGGTTGTCCGCAGGATCACCTCGGGGCGGCTTGCCTGGAGCTCGAAGCCCTCCCGGCGCATCTGCTCGATCAGGACCGCCAGCTGGAGCTCGCCGCGGCCGCGAACCTCGAACGTGTCACCGGAATCGGTCGCGTGGACCTCGATCGAGACATTGCCGAGGACCTCTCGATCGAGCCGGGCCCGGATCTGGCGGCTCGTCACGAACTTGCCCTCCCGGCCGGCGAGCGGCGACGTGTTGACCCCGAAGGTCATGCGCAGGGTCGGCGCATCGACGTCGAGGCGGGGCAGCGGCCGGGGATCGGCCGGGTCGGTAAGCGTGTCGCCGATCGTGACGTCGGGCAATCCCGCGACTGAGACGATGTCGCCGGCCGTTGCCTCGGCGATCTCGATCCGCTCGATTCCGTGGGCCGTCTGGAGGCTGGTGACCGTGCCCGTCAGGATCGTCGTGCGGCCCGGCTCCACCGTGCCATCGGTCGAACCCTCATCGGCCCGGACGACCGTGAGCCGCTGGCCGAGCTTGATCGAGCCGTTCCAGATCCGGCCGACGGCCATCCGCCCGACGTACTCGTTGGCCGACAGGTTCGTGACGAGGAGCTGGAGCGGATGACCCGGTGTGAATGTCGGTGGCGGGGTGACCTTGATGAGCAGGTCGAGGAGCGGCCGGAGGTCGGTGCCGGGGACGGCGAGGTCCGCCGTGGCGGTCCCCAGCCGGGCGTTCGTGTACACGACGGGAAACTCGATCTGGGCGGCGGTCGCGCCGAGATCCATGAACAGCTCGTAGACGGCGTCGAGGACCTCGGCGGGCCGGGCATCCGAGCGGTCGATCTTGTTCAGCGCCACGACGACGGGCAAATGGCGGGCCATCGCCTTCTGGAGGACGTAGCGGGTCTGGGGCAGCGGCCCTTCGGCGGCATCGACGAGGAGCAGGATCGAGTCGACCATCAGCAGCGTCCGCTCGACCTCGCCGCCGAAGTCGGCATGGCCGGGGGTGTCGACGATGTTCAGGCGGATCCCGTCGAAGTCAACGGTCGTCTGCTTGGCCAGGATCGTGATCCCCTTCTCGCGCTCGAGGTCGCCCGAGTCGAGCACCCGGTCGACGACGGCCTGGTTGGCCCGGAAGGCGCCCGTCTGGCGGAGCATCGCGTCGACCAGCGTCGTCTTGCCGTGGTCGACGTGGGCCACGATCGCGAGGTTGCGCAGGTCGAGCCGGACGCCGGGCATGGTGGCGGAGGGCAGCGTGCTCATGGGAGCAGCCATTGTCGCACACCCGTTCGGATCGATCCGGTGGCCAACCCCTCGTTTGCTACGATCCGGCGGTGACCGTCGCCGCCGTCGTCCTCGCCGCCCGGGCCGAGACCGCCCTTGCCGACGCCGACGGCCTGCCCGCGGTCCGGCGGATCGCCGAGACGGCCTGGTCGGGCGGGGCGATCCCGGTCGTCGTCGTCAGCTTCGATCCCGACTCGACGGTGGCCGCTGCCCTCGTCGGCACCGAGGCGACCCTCGTCGAGCCGGCGCCGGTCGCGGGCGGCCCGGTCGCCCAGATCTGCGAGGGGATCGATGCCGCCCTGCGCCACGTCGGCGAGACCGATGGCGCCCTCATCTGGCCGGCCCGGATGACCTGGCCCGATCCCGAGACGATCACCTCCCTGATCGAGGGCCATGGGACCGATCCCAGCGCCGTCCTCCGGCCGCGCTTCGATGACGAGCCAGGCTGGCCGGTCCTCCTGCCCGTCGCGGGGCTCGAGCGGCTGCGGGCCCTCGGCGCGGACCGGATGCCCGGCGAGCTGATCGACGATCTCGTCGCGTCGGGCTGGCCGGCCCGGACCGTCGACCTGGGCGACCCCGGGACGGTCCGTGACGGCTCCGTGCCCCGCGCCGAGCTGCCTGCCTACCGGGGCCCGAGCGAGCCGACCAGCGGGCACGTCCATGAATGGGGCGAGGAGACCGAGGCCGACGACCTGGAAGTCTGAGTCCACCTTTGAGGCGGCCGGTGGGCCACCTGCGATCAGTTCGCGGTGAGGACCCGTGATCCGCGCAATCGCTGGAACGGCAGGACGGCGACCGCGAGCCCGGCCATCACCAGGCCGACGCCGGCGAGCTGGTACGGCGAGGGAGCCTCGCCGAGCAGGATCATCGCCAGGAAGACGGTCACGACCGGCTGGATCAGCAGGAGCAGCGAGGTCACGACGCTCGGCAGGCGGGGCAGCGAGACGTTGATGAGCAGGTAGCCCGCCACCTGCGAGCTCAGCGCGAGGATCGCCAGCCACGCATGGCCCGGCAGACTCGGGACGGGATCGAAGTCGCCGACGACGATCCCGGCCAGGGCGGCCGCGACGGCCGTCGCCAGGGTCGCCCAGAAGAGCGGGCCGGCCAGCCGGCGGATGTCACGCTGGCCACGGCGCACGACGATCAGATAGCCCGCGTAGCTGAACGCCGTGACCAGGCCGGCGGCGACCCCCGGCAGCGGTGCCGACCCATACGGGTTCGAGCCGACGACACCGGCGATCAGGACGACCCCGGCGATCACGATCGGCAGGGCCACGAGGATCGAGCGTCGCGGCCGCTCGCCGTACAGCGCCCAGGCGGCAATCCCCACGACGACCACCTGGAGGTTGCCGAGGACCGTGGCCAGACCGGCCCCGACCGCCTCGATCGAATGAGCCCAGAACGTCAGATCGGCCGCGAAGAAGCAGCCGGCCACCAGCGACAGCCAGATCGTCCGGCGCTCGAGCGGCCCGTAGCGGCGCTCCTCCAGCCAGGCCAGGAGGCCGAGCAGGGGCAGGGCGTAGAGGCAGCGGAAGACGGCCGCCGTCGACGGCGAGACGCCCGACTCGCGGACGAGGATCCCCGAGAACGCGATGCACAGCGCACCGGCCACGGCGGCGAGCTGCGGGTGGCCGAGGATCGCGTCGAGACGCTCGGGCGTCGTCGTCGAGCGGCGGCCGGCCGGCGCCGGACCCGCCTCGGACGGATCCGGGTCGGTCACGTCCGGGTCGGTCCGACGTACCTCAAGCCGAGCTCGGCGTACTGGCCGGGTTCCGGCACCGACGGGGCGTCAAGCATCAGGTCGGTGCCCGACTGGGTCTTCGGGAAGGCCATCACCTCGCGGATCGTGGCCTGGTCCGTCAGCAATGCCGCCCAGCGATCGATGCCGATCGCGATCCCGCCGTGGGGCGGCGCGCCGTACTCGAACGCCTCGAGGACCGCCCCGAACTTCTCGGCCATCCCGGCCGCCGTCTGGCCCTGGAGGCTGAAGCTGCGTTCGAGCAGGTCGCGCTGATGGATCCGGACCGATCCCCCGCCGAGCTCCCAGCCGTTCATCGCGAGGTCGTACTGGAGCGCCCGAGCCCGGCCCGCGGGATCTTCCGGGGACAGCTTCGAGAGATCGCCCGAGACAGTCGTCAGCAGGTCGACGTCCTCCGGGCGAACGCCGCTGAACGGGTTGTGGGTCGCGTCCCAGCGCCGGTTCTCGTCGTCCCACTTGTACATCGGGAACTCGGTGACCCAGCAGTACGCGAGGACCTTCGGATCGGCAAGCGCGAGGCGCGCCGCGAGCTCGGTGCGCAACCGGCCGAGGACGTCGGCCGTCCGGGCTGGATCGTCGGCGACGACGAGAACGAGATCACCCGCCTGGGCCCCGGCCCGGGCGACAACCGCCGCCGTCCGTGCCTCGCCGAGGAACTTGGCGATCGACGAGCGAATCGTGCCGTCGGCCTCGACGGCCAGCCAGGCCAGCCCCTTCGCGCCGTAGCTCCGGGCGAGCTCGACCAGCTCATCGACCTGGGAACGGCTGGCCGTCGCCATTCCGGGCGCCACGATCGCCTTGACTCGTCCGCCGTTGCCGAGGGCCTCGTCGAAGACCCGGAAGCCCGAACTGGCGCTGCCGTCGGCCGCGGTCAGCTCCGGGGCCAGGTCCACGAGCTCCATTCCGAAGCGCAGGTCGGGCTTGTCGGAGCCGTAGCGCTCGATCGCCTCGGCAAATGTCAACCGCGGAAAGGGGACCTGGAGGATCGGCCGCTCGGGCAGCACCGTGCTGGTGACCCTGATCACGAGGTCCTCGACGAAGCCGATCACGGCGGCCTCGTCGACGAAGCTCATCTCGAGGTCGAGCTGGGTGAACTCCGGCTGCCGGTCGCCCCGCGCATCCTCATCGCGAAAGCAGCGGGCGATCTGGAAGTAGCGGTCGAGCCCGCCGACCATCAGCAGCTGCTTGAGCTGCTGCGGGCTCTGGGGCAGGGCGTAGACCGAGCCGGGCTTGAGCCGCGACGGGACGATGAAGTCGCGGGCGCCCTCGGGCGTCGAGCGGATCAGGTTGGGCGTCTCGATCTCGACGAAGCCCTGCTGGTGGTGGACCTCGCGGATCGCGTGGACCAGGCGCGACCGGAGCAGCAGGCGCTGCTGCATCGGCTCGCGCCGGATGTCGAGGTAGCGGTAGCGCAGGCGGAGCGCCTCGTCGATCGGTGCGTCGGGCTCGTTGATGTAGAACGGCGGTGTCCTGGCCTCCGACAGGAGGTCGACCTCGGTCGCCCGGAGCTCGATCGCGCCGGTGGCCATCCGGGCGTTCTCGGAGCCGGCCAGCCGCGGGGCGACGGTGCCCGCGACGCTGACCACGAACTCGTTGCGCAACCGGCTGGCCACGGCGTGGGCCTCGGGCGCCTCGGTGGCATCGACCACGATCTGGGTCAGGCCGTAACGATCGCGCAGGTCGAGGAAGATGAGCTGGCCGTGGTCGCGCCGGCGGTGGACCCAGCCGGCGAGGCGGGCCGCGATCCCGGCGTCACCGGCCCGGAGCTGCCCGCAGGTGTGGCTGCGGTAGGGCGTGGCGAAGCTGCGGGTCGAGTCGGTCATGGCCGCCGTATCGTAGTCGTTCCCGGCGCTCGATCGGCGGACGGGCCGGACTGCGGATCAGGCGTCGCCCCCGCCGTGGCGGTGGGAGCGCTCGCCGCTGACCAGCTTGCGGGCGAGGTCGGCCAGGGCGACGAGCTGTTGCGAGCCGGCATCGAGGTCCTTGAGCTGGACGTTGCCGTCGGCCAGCTCGTCGCCGATGATCACGACGAAGTGGGCTCGATCGCGGGCCGCCGACTCGAGCTGCTTCCCGAGCTTGCGCCGGCCGAGGTCCGCCCGGGCGGCGATCCCCGCCGCCCGCAGGTCGGTGGCCACCTTGAGGCGCACGGCGGTCGCCGCCGGATCGGCCCCGACGACGACCGCGACGGGCGCTCCCTCGAGCTCCTGGCGGGCTTCGCCGGCGCGGGCCTCGAGGGCGATCACGATCCGGTCGAGGCCGAGGCCGAAGCCGATGCCCGGCGTGGGATGCCCGCCGAGCAGCTCGACAAGGCCGTCGTACCGGCCGCCACCGCCGAGCGCCTGCTGGCCGCCCTCGCGGCCGGGGACGAAGAACTCGAAGGCCGTCCGGGTGTAGTAGTCGAGCCCCCGAACGAGGCCCGGCTCGATGCGGTAGGTGATCCCGAGCGCCTCGAGATGCTCGCGGACCGCCGCGAAATGGATCCGGCAGGGCTCGCAGAGGAGGTCGCTGATCCGCGGGGCCGCCGCGTTGAGCTCGGCCATCGCCGGATCCTTCGAATCGAGGAGGCGCATCGGATTCTTGTGCAGGCGTTCCCGCTCGAGGGCCGGCAGCTCGGCGGCGTGCGGCTCGAAATAGGCGATCAGGGTCTTGATGTACGCGGGCCGGCAGGCAGCGTCGCCGATCGAGTTGAGGAGGACCTCCACGTCGTCCAGCCCGGCCAGCCGGTAGAAGGCGCGGCCGAGCTCGATGATCTCGGCGTCGATCGCCGGGCCCGGGTCGCCGATGGCCTCGATGTCGAACTGCCAGAACTGGCGGAAGCGTCCGGCCTGGGGCCGGTCATGGCGGAACATCGGGCCGGTCATCGTCAGCTTCACCGGCTGTGGCCAGGTCTGCATGCCGTGCTCGATGTACGCCCGGACGATGCCCGCCGTGGGCTCCGGCCGGAGGGCCCACGAATCGCCCTCCTCGGTCCGCCGGGCAATCCGGAAGAGCTCCTTCTCGACGACATCGGTCACGGCACCGACGCCGCGCTCGAAGACGGCCGCATCCTCGAACATCGGGGTCTCGATCTCGCGATAGCCGTAGCGCCGGGCGAGCATCGAGGCGATCGTCTCGAGCCGCCGGAACGCGGCCCGCTCGTCGGGCAGGAGGTCGCGGGTGCCGCGCGGGGCGCGATAGGTGGGCATCGCCGGAAGTCTAGCGAGCCGACCGGCGGACCGGTGCTGCCGGCCGCGCTTGAGCGGGCGCGTCAGCCGAGATCGCGCTGAACCGAGATCACGTCCTTGAGCCCCTCGATCCGGCCCATCACCTTCGCCAGCTGGCTGACCGTGGCCACCTGGAGGGTGGCCGTCACGACCGCGATGTGATCGGGCAACACCCGGACCGCGGCGGCCAGGATATTGACCTTGTGCTCGGCCACGACCTGGGTGATGTCGTTGAGCAGGCCCGTGCGGTCGTAGGCCTCGACCCTGATCGCGATCGGATAGGTCTGGGTCGCGGCGGATTCCCATTCGACCTCGATCATCCGGCCGACCTCGCGCTCGTTCATCACCGTCGGGCAGGACTGGAGGTGGATGGTCACGCCCTTGCCCCGGGTGATGAACCCGACGATCGGATCGCCGGGGATCGGATGGCAGCACTTCCCGAACCGGATCAGCAGGTCGCCGACGCCCTTGACCCGGACGCCACCGGTCCGCTGGGGCTGGGCGGGAGCCACCGTCGGCAAGGCCAGCTCGGCGTCGTCGACGACGCCCAGGCGCATCACCACCTGCTGGGCGCCGACCGCTCCGTAGCCGATCGAGGCGTAGAAATCGTCGAGGTTGTCGTGGTTGTACGAGCGGGCGACCTCGGTGATCCGGTCGAGGCCGACCGACTGGATCGACTTGCGGGCGAGGCGGCGCAGCTCGCGCTCGAGCGACTCCCGGCCGTGGGCGATGTTCTCGTCGCGCTCCTGGCGCTTGAACCAGGCCCGGATCTTCTCCCGGGCGTGGCTCGTCCGGACGACGTTCAGCCAGTCCCGCGACGGGCCGTGGGCACCCTTGGTCGTGACGATCTCGACGATGTCGCCGTTGTGCAGCCGGTAGTCGAGCGGGACGAGCCGGTTGTTGACCTTCGAGCCGATGCAGCGGTGGCCGACATCGGTGTGGATCCGGTAGGCGAAGTCGAGTGGCGTCGAGCCGGCGGGCAGGTCCTTGACGTCGCCCTTCGGAGTGAACACGAAGACCTGGTCCTGGAAGATGTCGAGCTTGATCCCCTCCACGAACTCGGTCGCGTCGGCGACGTCGCGCTGCCAGTCCATGAGCTGGCGCAGCCAGGCGAGCTTCGCGTCGTATTCCCGGTCGACTTTCGAGCCTTCCTTGTACCGCCAGTGGGCGGCGATCCCCACCTCGGAAACCTGGTGCATCTGGTGGGTCCGGATCTGGATCTCGAGGGGCTTGCCATCCATCGCCAGGACGGCGGTGTGGAGGCTCTGGTAGAGGTTGTTCTTGGGCATCGCGATGTAGTCGTCGAACTGGCCGGGGATCGGCCGCCACAGCGAGTGGACGATGCCCAGGGCGGCGTAGCAATCGCGAACGTCGTCGACGAGGCAGCGGATCGCGTAGACGTCGTAGATCTCTTCGAACTCGGCGCCCTTGCGCTCCATCTTTTTCCAGATGCTCGTGAGGTGCTTGGGCCGGCCCTGGATATCGGCCTCGATGCCGGCCGCCTTGAGCGCCGGCCGGAGCGTCTCGATCGCCTGCTGGATGAACGCCTCCCGGCCCTGGCGGCGGGTGTCGAGGAGCCGGGCGAGCTCGCGGTAGCGATCCGGCTCGAGCGTCTTGAAGGCGAGGTCCTCGAGCTCCCACTTCATCTGCCAGATTCCGAGCCGCTCGGCGAGCGGGGCGTAGATCTCCATCGTCTGGCGGGCGATCCGGGTCTGCTTGTCGATCGGCAGCGCCGCGAGGGTGCGCATGTTGTGGAGCCGGTCGGCGAGCTTGATCAGGACGACCCGGATGTCCTCGGCCATCGCCAGGAACATCTTGCGAATGTTCTCGGCCTGCTGCTCCTCGTGGGAGTGGGTGCTGAACTTCGACAGCTTCGTGACGCCATCGACGAGCTTGGCAACCTCTGCGCCGAAGCGATCCTCGACGTCGGTCAGGCTGAACTCGGTGTCCTCGGGCACGTCGTGGAGGAGGGCCGCCTGGACAGCGATCGGGTCGATCCCCAGGTCGGCGACGGTCTGAGCACTCGCGATCGGGTGGATGACGTACGCCTCGCCCGACGCGCGGTGCTGGCCGGCGTGCGCCTCGACCGCCAGGTCGAACGCGGCGTTGACGCCGGACAGGTCGGCCTGCGGGTAGTGGCCCTGGACGGTGGCCAGGAGCGGCGCCCGAAGCGCCTCGATCGGATCAACCCTGGCCGGCCCGGGGACCTTGCGCGGCTTGGCCGCGGCGGCCGGCGGCTTCGCAACGACGGCGAGCGGCGGAGCGCTCGGGACCTTCGCGGTGGCCCGTGGGGCAGCCGGCGCCTTGCGCGGCTTGGTCGGCGTCGGGCTCGCGACGGGCACCGCCGAGCTCGCCGGCGGCCGCCGACTCCCCCGTTTCGTGCTCGGAACTGGCTCGATCGTCATCCCGTTCAAGGATAGCAGTGGCCGCACGCGGCCCCTGGCGGCCCGGGTTCAGCCCGCCCTGCGTTCGGACTCACGCACGAGATCTGCAGGACCGCCGGCTCAACGCTGGCCAATCGGCCGGAATCGGACCATAGGCACGACGGAACTCGCGTTCTGGCGGAGGAAGCGCAGCGATCGCCGGCCCGTGGCCGAGGCGGATCAGCCGGCGGCGTAGCCCAGGCGATCGAGGGCGGCTTCCACCTCGGCGCGCTCGTGCCAGGCGGCGGGGCCTGCCGGGCCGATGATCGATCGCTCGTGGCCCTTGCCGGCGAAGAGGACCACGTCACCGGGCCGGGCCCCATCGAGCGCGGCCGCGATCGCGGCCCGGCGGTCAGGGATCAGCAGCAGGTCCCGGTCCCGGCGCCGTCCGGCAGCCTCCGCGCCGCGGGCGATGGCCTCGAGGATCGCCAGCGGGTCCTCGCCCCGGGGGTCCTCGTCGGTGACCACGACCAGGCGGCAGCGATCGCCCGCGATCCGGCCCATCATCGAGCGCTTGTCGCGGTCCCGCTCACCGGCCGAGCCGAAGACGCAGACCAGGCCGCCACCCCGCGCCGCGGCCACCGGTCCCAGCAGGTCGAGGACCGTCTCCAGGGAAGCCGGGCTGTGGGCATAGTCGACGATCACGGTGAACGGCTGGCCCAGCTCGATCCGCTCCATCCGACCAGGCACCCCCTCGACCGCCTCGAGCCCTGCCCGCACGGCGGCGGGATCGAGGCCGAGTCCCTCGCCCAGCGCCACGGCGGCCAGCGCGTTGTGGGCGTTGAACCGCCCTGCGAGGCGCAGGTCGATGCGCGCCGGGCCGGACGGTGCCTCGAAGTGGACGGAGAGGCGGTGGGCATCCTCTTCGATCCGGTCGGCCCGGACATCGGCTC
>JANWLH010000093.1 GCA_025450915.1 Candidatus Limnocylindrales bacterium
ACCGGCCCGTGCCCGTGACCGGTCCCGGAACCGTACGGTCCGGACCGACCGTTGTCCAGCGGGTTCTCGCGGAGCGGTTGCCAACTTTGCGACACTGCGTCGGTGAACGACGAGAAAGCGGTGTCGGAAGGCACCAGACCGCACCACTCCGATCAAGCAGGCGAGGATCGGGCCCGTCCATACGTGCCGCGAATCGCGGCTGACTGGCTGGCTGCCGATCCGCTGGCGACGCACCGGCGGGTGGACGGCACGCTCCTGTTCGCCGACATCGCCGGGTTCACCCGGCTGTCCGAGCGACTCGCCAGTCGAGGCCGGGCCGGCGCGGAGGAGGTGGCCGGCCTGATCGGCGCCGTGCTGACCGCGCTGGTTGCCGAGCTCGAGGCCCGCGGCGGCGATGTCCTGATCTTCGCCGGCGATGCTCTCGTCGTCCTGTTCGTTGGACACGGGGCAGCGACGCGGGCCGCCCAGGCGGCGGCCGCGGTCCGCCAGTGGTTCGCCGCCCGCGGCTCGATCGCCACCTCGGCCGGTGCGGTGACCCTGCGGGTCTCGGTCGGCCTTGCGAGCGGGCCGGTGGACCTCATCCTCGCCGGAGCCGGAACCCGCGGCCTGTTCGTCGCCGGCCCGACGACGACCGAGATGGTCCGCCTCGAACGAGCGGCCGAAGCAGGCCAGATCCTGCTCGACCAGGTGACGGCCGACTCGATCGACCAGGGTTGGCTCGGCGAGGCTCATCCGCCGGGCCGGCTGCTGCGCCACATTCGTCCCCGTCCGGCCGTGCCGGCACCCCGGGTCCCACCGCCCACGGTGGACCTGACCGGCCTCCTGCCGGCCGAGCTGCGCCCGTTCCTGGTCGGAGCGAACGGCGGCCTGGAGGGCGAGAACCGCCTGGCCACGATCGCCTTCGTGCTGGCCGGCGGCCTGGATGCCCGGCTCGGAGCAGAACCGGAGTCCGTCGTGGCCGATCTGGATGCGCTCTACCGCACCGTCGCGGGCGCGGCCGAGCGCCATCGGGTGACCCTCCTGGGCACCGACGCGACGCTCGACGGGGTGACCCTGTTCCTCGCTGCCGGTGCTCCGGTGGCCACGGGCCAGGACGAGGAGCGGATGCTGCGCGTCCTCCGGGAGATCCTCGATTCGCCCGAGTCCGGCGTCCTCCGACTTCGAGCCGGAGTGAATCGCGGGCCGGTCTTCGCCGGCGACCTCGGGGCGCCGACCCGCCGGACGTACACCGCGATGGGCGACACGACGAACCTGGCCGCCCGAATCGCCGCCCGCGCCGCGCCCGGCGAGCTGCTCGCGACCGCCGACGTCCTGTCCCGGTCGGCTCTCGAATTCGAGAACGAGCCGCTGCCCGCGTTCACCCCGAAGGGGAAGCGCGATCCAGTCGTGCCGTATCGGGTTGGACGGTCCGTCGGCAGGCATGCCCGGACCCCTGCCCGTCTACCCCTCGCCGGTCGCGAGGTGGAGCTCGGGCTCCTTGTCGAAGCCCTCGGCGCGGCGGCCCGCGGCAGCGGCCGGGTGGTCTCGATCGTCGGTGATCCGGGTTCGGGCAAATCGCGCCTGGTGCAGGAGCTGCTGGGCGATGCCCGGATCGGATCGCTCCTCGTCGCCCGGTTCACCGCGGCGGACGAGGCGACGCCCTACGGCGGTGTCCAGGCTGGCCTGCGGGACCTGGCCGGGATCGACGAAGGAGCCGAGCCTCCAACGGCGGGTGAGCTGCTCACCCAATGGGTCGAAGCCCTCGCGCCTGCGTTGATCCGCTGGCTGCCCCTGATCGCGATCCCGTTCGGCGCCTCGGTTCCGACAACGACCGAGGTTACTCGTCTCGCGCCTGCCTTCCGGCGTCGCCAGCTCCACACCGCGATCATCGAGCTCCTTGAGCTCGTCCTCCGGGGGCCGGCGGTGCTCGTCCTCGAGGATCTCCACTGGGCCGACGAGGCGTCGTTCGCCCTGCTCGAAGCGCTGGCCGAGGCGGCTCCCGGAAAGCCGTGGCTGGTCATCGGGCTCCAGCGGCCCGGTTCGCGGCCGTTCGGTGGCGCGACCACGAGGCGCGTCGACCTGCCGGCGCTCGGCCCCGATGCCGTGGTCCGGGTTGCCCTCGCCGCGTCGGGTAGCGCCGCGCTCTCCGACGCCGACCTTGCCTCGATCACCGAACGCGCGGCCGGCAATCCGCTGTTTGCCCGGGAGCTGGCCTCCGCCGCGGCAGTGCAGGGAAGCCTGGAGGACCTGCCCGACCGGCTCGAAAGCCTGCTCGCGAGCCGGATCGATCGTCTCGACGGGCCGCGCCGGGCCCTGCTCCGACGGGCGGCCGTGCTGGGCCGGACGGTCGACCTTGACCTGCTCGGCGAGGTGCTGGACGACGACGACGTTGCGAACGACCTGACTGCCTGGAGCGAGCTCGACGATTTCGTCGCCCGTGTCGACTCGACCAGGGTTCGATTCCGTCACGACCTCGTCCGGGTGGCCGCCTACGAGGGCCTCTCGAATGCCAGCCGGCGAACGCTCCACGCCCGGCTGGCCACGGCGATCGAGCGCCGGGCGGGCGCGGACACGGACGTGGTTGCGAGCTCCCTGGCCCTCCACTTCGAACGCGGCGGACTGCCCGAGCCGGCCTTCCGCTACGCCCGTCGCGCCGGCGACATCGCCCGCGACCGCTACGCCAACGTCGACGCGTCGGCCCTCTACGGGCGAGCGCTGGCCTGTGCATCGCTCAGCCACGCTGTCCCGGCCGCCGAGGTCGCGGCGGTTGCCGAAGCCCGCGGCGACGTGGCCGAGCTGGCCGGTCGCTACGATGAGTCGCTCGACGGGTACGCCCGGGCTCGCGGCTTGCGCCGGCTCATTGCCGCGAGCCCCTCGGCCGAGGCTGCGGACGGCGACGCGGCGGCCGTCATCCGTGCCCAACTGGCCCGCAAGACGGGCGTCGTGTGCGAACGGGCCGGACACTACGGCCGGGCCCTCGCCTGGTACGCCAGAGGTCAGCATCGGCTCGACGGTGCCGTGGGCGACGGAGTCGAGTCGCTGCGCATCCGGTTGATGCTCGACCGGGCCGGGATTCGCTTTCGCCAGGGCCGCTGGGCCGACTGCATCCGCGTCTCGCTGCCGGCTGCGGCCGCCGCCGAACGAGCCGGTGATCGGGCGCTGCTCGCCCACGCCTGGTACCTGCTCCATGCGGCCTATGGCGTCCTGGGCAGCCCCGAGGCCGCTCACTATCGCGACCTCCCGCTACCCATCTACGAGGAGCTGGGCGACCTGGTCGGCCAGGGCAACGTCCTGAACAACCTGGGGATCCAGGCCTACTTCGAAGGGCGCTGGGATGAGGCCCTGGCCATGTACCGCCGGAGCAAGGAAGCGAAGGCCCGTGCGGGCGACGTCGCGAACGCGGCGACCCAGTCGAACAACGAGGCCGAGATCCTGTCCGACCAGGGCCACTATGCGGCCGCCGAGGAGCTCCTCGGCGATGCCCTGCGGGTCTGGCGGGCCGCGGGCTACGAGATCGGGATCGCCCTCGCGACGAGCAACCTGGGCCGCGCCGGTGCGCGGGCCGGCCGTCACGATGCCGGCCTCGCCCTGCTCGAGGACGCGGCAGCCCGCTTCGGCCGGATCGGCGCCGAGGGCTATGTCGACGAGACCCGGGCGCGGATCGCCGAGGCCCTGGTCCTGGCCGGGCGGGCCGCCGAGGCGGAGGCGATCGGTCGCGAAACCCTGCTGCGCGTTCACCGCGAGGCGCCGACCAGTGTCCTCGGGGCGCAGCTCGAGCGAACCCTCGGCTGGGCGGCGTTGCAGCTCGGCGAGCCCGAACGAGCGCGCGGCCACTTCGACGCCAGCCTGGCGGAGGCCCGCAGCATCACCGCCCAGTTCGAGGTCGCCCTCACCTTGCGCGCCTGCCGCTCCCTGCCGGGCGTGGATCCGGCCGGGCGAATCGCGATGACGGCCGAAGCGGATTCGATCCTGGCTCGCCTCGGCGTCGTCGCCGTGGCCGAGCCCGGGTTCCCGCCATAGGCGGCTGGACGAGGGCCCTACGACTCGGAAAGCGGGCGGGACTCCACCGGTCGTGCGTGAGGAAGGTCCGGCGCGTTACAAGGCCGTGACGGCCGCAGCCCTTGGTAGCGTTGTCATTCCGCTGCAATACGCGATCCGTGCGACGTGACGGGAACGAGGTCGTCGCGACCGTACGATCAGATCATGGGAACGACCGGGTCTCCACCCGCCGGCGAGAGCGCGCGCGCCGAAGCCAATCGATGGTTCGCTCGCGGAGTGGGCTTCTTCGCCGGCGGTCTGCTGATCCTGGCCCTGACGACCGCGACGATCGGTGCGGGCAGCGTGGTCTTGCTGGTGTTCCTGGCACTTCTCATCGCCTCCGCCCTGTCACCGTTGGTCGATCGCCTTCGATCGGTACCGCGGATCGGGCGGGGACCGGCCATCCTCCTTGTCTACCTGAGCTTCTTTGCCGCGGTCGCCGGGATCGCGCTGCTGCTCGTGCCGGTCATGGCCAGCCAGACCAGCGACCTCGCAGCCCAGCTGCCGGCGGTCGACCAGCGGCTGGAAGCCTGGGCGCACGCCATTCGCCCGACCGAGCTCGCTTCGAGCGTCGGCGCGATGATCTCGGCCGCCAAGGCTGCCATCGACCGCGGCCCGTTCATCCCGGCGCCAGGTCAGATCGTCAGCACAGGGCTGAGTCTCGCCGAGGCGATCGCTGCCGTTGTGACGGTGCTGGCCCTCGTCTACTTCTGGCTGACGGAGCGCCAGCGCCTGCAACGATTCGCCCTGAGCTTCCTGCCGGCCGAGCGCCGCGGGTCCGTCCGCGAGGCGTGGAACTCAGTCGAGCTCCGGCTCGGCGGATGGGTCCGCGGGCAGCTGGCGCTGATGCTCGCCCTGGGCGTGATGACCGGCGCTGCCTATTCGCTGCTCGGCCTGCCGTCGGGTCCGCTGCTCGGACTCATTGCGGGCCTGGCGGAGGTCATCCCGTTCATCGGGCCCGTCGTGGGCGTCGTTCCCGCGCTGCTCCTGGCGGCGGCGTTCCGACCGGACCTGGTCATCGTCGTCCTGATCGTCTACATCGTGATCCAGCTGGTCGAAAGCAACGTGCTCGTCCCGCTCGTCATGCGCAATGCGGTCGGTGTGTCGCCGTTCCTCCTGACCGTCAGCCTGCTGGCGGGTGGCGCGCTGGGCGGGTTGCTCGGAGCCATGGTATCTGTGCCCATCGTCGCGGCTGTCGAAGCGATCCTCGAACGGCTCCAGGACCGCGCGGTCCCAGTGGCCCAGGACGCTGCCAGCGCCCCGATTGTCACGCCCGCGAGCGCAGAAACGGAAGCCGCCGCGACCCCCTGACGGTTCGGGCGAAGGCTCGATCAGAGGTCGAATTCGGCAATGAGCGCCAAGTGGTCGGACGCGAGCGCGCTCTGCGTGCCCTCTGATTGGCGTCGTGGCCCAGGCCGATCTCGAGCGCCTGCCCGCGAAGTAACAGCTTCGTGCCGGCAAACGTGCTCAACTGGCGGGCGACGGAGCGCCGCCCCAGGGCAACTGTCGCCCACGGACCTTCCCGGCCGCCAGCCTCGTGGGGCGCTTCCCACTGCAGGCGCGACAGCACCGAGGGCCCCATCCCGCACGCTGCGAGGGGTCTGCAATGTCTCCGGGCGGACGGCAGGCTGGCGGAGCGCGGCGGCTGGCTCATGCTTTGCGAATGGCGCCCGATCCCAGGCCCGTCCTGGTTACCAACCCGGTCGATGATCGGGACTTTGCGACGGCTGCCGAACGCCTCCTCGACGACGGACTCCTGGCGATCAACGACTTCCGGCGACAGCTCCGAATCACCTATCCTGACTCCGCCGTCCATCGGCGGGAGCTCGTGGCCGAGCCGGTCGTGATCTGGTATGTCTACCGTGACGGCCACTGGGTCAACGCTCGACGCGA
>JANWLH010000094.1 GCA_025450915.1 Candidatus Limnocylindrales bacterium
AGGACACCGGTGAACTCGATGAGCGTCGCCAGGTCGCCCCGGACGCGCCGGCCGACCCGGGCGAAGCTGCCCACGAAGATGGCATAGACGAAGAGCAGGACGAAGACCGTGACCTCGACCTGCGAGCTGGTCTGGAAGCCGAGCGACGCCCGCAGCTCCACCTGGCCGATGAAGGTGAACGCGCTGGCGGCCGCCGAGGCGAGCGCGCCGCTCATCCCGAAGAAGACGGCGCCTTCGAGGGCCAGGATCGGATAGACGAAGAAGGCGATCCAGTCAGGCGTGGTCAGGAGCGACTGGCCGACGAGGTAGCCGACGGCCGAGTCCACCGCGAAGGCCGCGACCGCGAAGCGCTGCCAGGCCGCCGGGCTGCGGGCTCCGCGCATCCAGAAGACCTGGACGAGGATCAGGACGCCCATGAGGACGAACGCCGAGGCCAGGGCGATCGGCTCGGCGTTGCGATACAGCGGTGCCAGCCCCGCGACCCCGACCAGGCCGAGCAGCCGGATGCCGAGCATCCAGCGCTGGAAGTCGAATTCGGCGACGGACGCCCCGACCCGGGCGGCGGGATGGGCGGCGACCCGGCCCTGGCTGCGCCAGCGCCCGGCGTCGGTCAGGCGGCGCAGCCGGCCACGGCGCGTCCCGACCACGACGGCAGGATCCTCCAGGATCGTTGGACCCGGCTCCGGGACGCCCATCTGGGTCGTCCCACCAAGCTCCTGGGCACCCACCCGGGTCGGTTCCACGGTCCCTCCGATCACGCACCTACGAGAGGGATGCAGTCTCGGTCCGGGGCCCTTCCGGAGGCCATCACCCGATCGTACCGGTGGCTCCGCGCCACGTGACGGCCGTGGCGCGGCGATGATACGTAGGTGACGATCGAAGGCCCTCGCCGACGGCCACGCCGGATCCCGGGCGGGATCGCCCAGCTGCCCTGGCGGTCTGTCGTCAACCCGTTCCGGCCGGTCGAGATCCTGACCGCGGACCAGGTGGAGACGATCCACCGCGCCTCCCTGCGGATCCTCCGCGAGATCGGCTTCGAGGTCCTCGGCGACCAGGCCCTCGACCTGTTCGCCGCGGCCGGGGCGAGCGTCGACCGGGCCCGGCGCTCGGTGCGCCTCGAAGATGGCCTGGTCGAAGGGCTCGTGGCGCAGGCGCCCGCGGAGTTCAGCCTGGCCGCCCGCAATCCCGAGCGCAATGTGACCCTCGGTGGCGATCACGTCGTCTTCAGCTCGGTCGGCGGTCCGGCCTTCGTCACCGACCTCGACCGCGGCCGGCGAGCCGGCAACTTCGCGGACTTCGTCGACTACGTCAAGGTCATCTCGAGCCTCAACATCATTCACCAGGAGGCCGGCGGGCCGCTCGAGCCGACCGACCTGCCGGTGGCCACCCGGCATCTCGACATGTACGCAGCCCTGATCCGGCTCCTCGACAAGACCTGGCACTGCCTGGGAGCGGGCCGGCGGGTCGTCGACGACGCGCTCGAGATGACCTGCCTCAGCCGGGGGATCGATCGCGACGACCTCGTCCGCTCGCCGAGCCTGATCACGATCATCAACACGAACTCACCGCTCCGCCTCGACGGCCCGATGTCCGACGGGCTGATCGAGATGGCCCGCTTCGGCCAGCCGGTGGTGGCGACCCCGTTCACCCTCGCCGGGGCGATGACCCCGGTCTCTCTGGCCGGGGCAATCGCCCAGCAGAATGCCGAGGCGCTGTTCATGGTCGCGCTCGCCCAGATTGTCCGCCCCGGCAGCCCGATGGTCTACGGCGCGTTCACCTCGAACGTCGACATGCGCTCCGGGGCGCCGGCGTTCGGGACCCCCGAATACGTCAAGGGCGCCCTGGCCAGCGGCCAGATGGCCCGGCGCTACCACTTGCCGTGGCGGTCGTCGAACGTGACGGCCTCGAACGTCGTCGACGCCCAGGCCGCCTACGAGTCGGAGATGGCCGTGTGGGGCGCCGTGATGGGCGGGGTCAACCTGCTCTACCAGGGTGCCGGCTGGCTCGAAGGCGGGCTCACGGCCTCGTACGAGAAGCTGATCATCGACGCCGAGATCCTCCAGATGATGGCCGAGGTCCTGGTGCCCTTCCGGGTCGACGAGGCCGAGCTCGGGTTCGAATCCATGCTCGATGTCGGACCCGGTGGCCACTTCTTCGGCACGGCCCACACGCTCGAGCGCTACGAGACTGCCTTCTACCGGCCGCTCGTCTCCGACTGGCGCAACTTCGAGACCTGGCAGGAGGACGGTGCCCGGACGGCCACCGAGCGCGCCAACGGGATCTGGAAGGGCCTGCTCGCCGAGTTCGAGGCGCCGGCGCTCGACCCGCCGGTCGCCGAGGAGCTGACGGCGTTCGTCGCCCGGCGCAAGCGCGAGATCGAGCGCGAAGGGTAGGGAGCTCGGCCCTCGGCTCGGGCAGGCCTCTCCTGTCGCTGCCCGTCGAGGCCGTCGTTGATCGTGGCGGGACAAACGGCGCGTTCCGCGCGAACCGCGTCGTCGCGGACGCGTTCAGTGCCGCGCCCGGCACCAGCCCCGATCCGGCATGCGCCGCGCTGCTAGCATCGCCGCCATGGCCCCGACCCACTACGACTTCATCATCGTCGGCGGCGGATCGGCCGGGTCGGCCCTCGCCAACCGGCTGAGCGCCGCCCCGGCGAACAAGGTGCTCGTCCTCGAGGCAGGCCGTCCCGACTACCGGTTCGACGTCTTCATCCACATGCCGGCTGCCCTCGCCTTCCCGATCGGCAGCAAGTACTACGACTGGAAGTACGAATCCGAGCCCGAGCCGTTCATGAATGGCCGCCGGATCTACCACGCCCGGGGCAAGGTGCTGGGTGGCTCGAGCAGCATCAACGGGATGATCTTCCAACGCGGCAACCCGCTCGACTACGAGCGCTGGGCGGCCGACCCGGGGATGGCCACCTGGGACTACGCCCACTGCCTGCCCTACTTCAAGCGGATGGAATCGTGCCTGGCGGCGGCTGCCGACGATCCCTGGCGCGGCCACGCCGGTCCGCTGGTCCTCGAGCGGGGACCGGCGACGAGCCCGCTCTTCCAGGCCTTCTTCAAGGCTGTCCAGGAAGCGGGCTATCCGCTCACCGATGACGTCAACGGCTATCGCCAGGAAGGCTTCGCGGCGTTCGACCGGAACATCCATCGCGCTCGCCGCCTGAGCGCCGCCCAGGCGTACCTCCACCCGGTCATGAACCGGCCCAACCTGACGGTCGAGACCCGCGCCTTCGTGACCCGGATCCTGTTCGAGGGCCGGCGCGCCGTCGGCGTCGAGCTGGCCGGCGGCCGCCAGGTCCGCGGCGGCCAGGTGATCCTGAGTGGCGGCTCGATCAACTCGCCGCAACTGCTCCAGCTCTCCGGCGTCGGCAACGCCGCCGAGCTCGCCGCGCTCGGGATCGAGGTCGTCGCCGACCTGCCCGCCGTGGGCCGCCACCTCCAGGACCACCTGGAGGTCTACATCCAGTACCGCAGCCTCCAGCCGGTCTCGATGCAGCCGATCACCCAGAAGTGGCGCCGGCCGTGGATCGGCGCGAACTGGCTGTTCCTGCGCCGGGGACCCGGCGCCACGAACCATTTCGAAGGGGGCGGCTTCGTGCGCGGCAACGACGACGTCAACTACCCGAACCTGATGTTCCACTTCCTGCCGCTGTCGATCCGCTACGACGGGACCGGCTCGACCTCCGAGCATGGCTACCAGGTCCACATCGGGCCGATGTACTCGGACTCGCGGGGCACGGTCAAGGTGACCTCCACCGACCCGACCGTGCACCCGGCGATCAGCTTCAACTACCTCTCGACCGCCCAGGATCGGCGCGAATGGGTCGAGGCGATCCGGGTCGCCCGGTCGATCCTCAACCAGCCGGCGTTCGGGCCGTACAACGGCGGCGAGACGTCACCCGGCGCGAAGGTCGAGACCGACGAGGAGATCCTCGAGTGGGTTGCCCGCGACGCCGAGACGGCGCTCCACCCGTCGTGCACCTGCCGGATGGGCACCGACGACGACTCCGTGCTCGACCCGCTCACGATGGCCGTCCATGACCTCGACGGCCTGCGCGTCGTCGACGCATCGGCGATGCCCTACGTCACGAACGGCAACATCTACGCGCCGGTGATGATGCTCGCCGAGAAGTCTGCCGACATCATCCTGGGCAACACGCCGCTGCCGGCCGAGCCCATCCCGTTCTACCGCCACGGCACCGGAATGCCGCTGCGCTTCCTCGGCGAGGCCCCGGTCGGGGCGTAAGGGCTGGCGCCCTTGGAGCGGCACTCTTGCGGCCGGCAGGGGAACGGACCTCAGTCGCGGTTGCTTCGCGGGCCGCCGACCCGCCGGTAGAGCGGGAAGAAGCCGCCCTCGCGGGCCGGATCGGCAGTGGGCTGCCGGGCCCGCGCCAGCTCGGCGTAGCGGACCGGGTCGACGACCACGCGCCAGGTCCGAAACGGCTGACGGTCCTTCGAGAAGCCCGCCTTGAAATCGAACAGGGAATCGCGGGCACCGCCGAGGCCGCCACCGAGGTGCATGACCCGGTTGCCCCGGGCCTTCATGAAACCCCGGACGAAGTGGAGCATCAGCATCGTCGGCCGCTCCCGTTCGTAGGCGGCATCGGTGCCCGAGAGGTGGTACTGGACGATGCCATCCTCTTCGGTGAACAGGCCGGCCGCCGCGATCACGCCGTCGACGTCCACGACGCACAGGTGGAGCCGGTCGCCGAGCGCCGCCCGCAGGCCGCGCACGTAGTCCGCACCCAAGAGGTATTCGGCCCGGGCGCCGACCCGGTGCATCGTCGCCGCGTACATCCTCACGAACGCCGCCCCGTTCTCCCAGCGTTCATCCAGGTAGGCCCGGCGACCGGCCCGCTCGGCGGCATGGATGTAGCTCCGAAAGCGCCGCCGCGTGCCGACCCAGATCTCCTCGTCCGACTGGCCGAGATCGATCGAGACGGTCTCGCCGTGCTCGACGACATCGCCCACCGACTCGATCCCCGAGAGGTCGCGGTTCAGCAGCGGGTGGGTGCGCACGAACATCGAGACGATGCCTTCAGAGTGCAACCGCTCGACCATCGCCGCCGACGCCCGGGCGACGAAGTCGCGATCGTCGCCGCCCTGGAAGAGCGGGCCTGGATAGCCGTACGGCGAGATGGCATCGCGGTCGGAGGCGGTTCCCGGGATCCGCCGGATGAGCATCGGCAGGAGCATCGCCCGGCTGCCTTCCCGGACGATGATCGCCCGCGCCTCGGCGGCCGCGTCGGCCGGTTCATGGGCAGCTGCGAGCTCGACATAGCTGGGCAGGTGGTAGATGTCGTGGGGCACCTCGTGGAGCAGCTCATGCCAGGCCGCTGTGCCCCCCGCGACGAACTCGACCTGCATCAGGTCGGGGGCCCGCTCGTCGTGAATAGTTGCGGAATCTTCACCTTGCTAGCCTACAGACCGACGCCAGCCCGCGGGCAGGCGGACCGCCGCCCTCGTCATCACGCGCAGCGACGAGGGCGGGTCGCCGGCCAATGAGGCGCCGCGGAGCATCGGACGAGGCCTTGGCGTTGCGCCTCTATCCTTGACGAAACGTGGTCGTGGAGAGGTGAGGACCTGATGGACGTCGGCATGATCGGGCTCGGCCGGATGGGCGCAAACATGTCCCAGCGGTTGGTCCGCAAGGGTCACCGGGTGGTCGGCTACGCCCGCCATATCGAGACGGTCGAGGCCTTCAAGGCCGACGGCTCGATCTCGGCCGGCGCGACCTCGCTCAAGGACCTCGTCGACCAGCTCCCGGCGCCGCGGATCCTGTGGCTGATGATCCCGGCGGGGTCCGTCGACGCCACCCTCGCGGAGCTCGTCCCGCTGCTCGCGAAGGGCGACCTGATCGTCGACGGCGGCAACTCGTACTACCGCGACGACCTGCGCCGCAACCACGAGCTCGCGGGGCAGGGGATCGAATACCTCGATGTCGGGACGAGCGGCGGCGTCTGGGGCCTCGAGCGCGGCTACTGCCTGATGATCGGCGGCCCCGACGACGGAGTCGCTCGTCTCGAGCCGATCTTCAAGGACCTGGCCCCGGGCGTCGAGTCGGCCGGTCGCACGCCCGGTCGGACCGGCGAGCCGAACGCCGCGGAGCAGGGCTACCTGCACTGCGGCCCGAGCGGTGCGGGCCACTTCGTGAAGATGGTCCACAACGGGATCGAGTACGGCCTGATGGCGGCCTACGCGGAGGGCCTCAACATCCTCAAGCACGCCGGCGCCGGCCGGTCGGACCGGCCGGTCGACGCCGAGACCGCCCCGCTCCGCGAGCCGGAGCTCTACCAGTACCAGCTCGACCTGCCGGCGGTGACCGAGGTCTGGCGGCGGGGCAGCGTCGTCGCCTCGTGGCTTCTCGACCTGACGGCCCAGGCATTCGTGACGAGCCCCGACCTGGCCGGCTTCGCCGGACGCGTCGCCGACTCGGGCGAGGGCCGCTGGACGAGCATCGCGGCGATCGACGTGAGCGCTCCCGCACCGGTCCTGACCACCGCGCTCTACAGCCGCTTCACCTCGCGCGGCGAGTCGGACTTCGCCGACCAGGTCCTCTCGGCGATGCGCCTGGGCTTCGGCGGCCACCTCGAGACCAAGGCGTGACCAGGGGATGAGTCCCGTCGTCTCGGACGCATTCGTCTTCTTCGGCGCGACCGGCGACCTTGCCTTCAAGCAGATCTTCCCGGCGCTCGCCGGCCTGATCCGCGATGAGGGCTTCGACGTGCCGATCATCGGCGTCGCCCGCTCGGGCGACCTGGACAGCCTCAAGGCCCGGGCGGCGGCCAGCCTCGCCGCCGCCGGCAACACGGACAAGGCCAGCCTTGGCAAGCTCCTGGCCCAGCTGCGCTACGTCAAGGGCGACGACGACGATGTCGAGATGTTCCACGCGCTGCGGCGCGAGCTGGGTGATGCCGCCCATCCGCTCCACTACCTGGCGATCCCGCCGTCGCTCTTCGCGCCGGTCATCGACAACCTGGACAAATCTGCCTGCGCCCGGGACGCCCGGATCATCGTCGAGAAGCCGTTCGGCCGGGACCTGGCCAGCGCCCGCGCGCTCAACGCCACGGTCCACCGGGTCTTCGCCGAGCCCTCGATCTTCCGGATCGACCACTACCTGGGCAAGGAACCGGTCCAGAATCTGCTCTACTTCCGGTTTGCCAACTCGTTCCTCGAGCCAATCTGGCGCCACGAGTACGTGTCGAGTATCCAGATCACGATGGCCGAGGCGTTCGACGTCGCCGACCGCGGTGCGTTCTTCGACCAGGCCGGCACGATCCGGGATGTCGTCCAGAACCACCTGCTCCAGGTCGTCAGCCTCCTGATGATGGAAGCCCCGTCGGGCCGCAGCCCGGAGGCGTCTCGCAATCAGAAGTTCAAGGTGCTCGATTCGATCCGGCCGCTTCGGCCGGAGGACGTGGTCCGCGGCCAGTACCGCGGCTATCGCTCGGTCGTCGGGGTCGCCCCCGACTCGACGATGGAGACATTTGTCGCGCTCCGCCTGCACCTCGACACCTGGCGCTGGGGCGGGGTGCCGATCTACATCCGGGCGGGCAAGGCGCTGCCGGTCACGGCGACCGAGGTCCTCGTGGAGCTCCGCCAGCCGCCCCAGATGGTCTTTCACGAGGATGAACCACCGGACGGCAATTTCCTGCGCTTCCGGCTCACGCCGGACATGGCGATCTCGGTCGGGGCCCGGGCGAAGCGACCCGGCGAGGCGATGGCCGGCGAGGCCGTGGAGCTCTTCGCCCGCCACCAGAGCGGCAGCGAGCACCCGCCCTATCAGCGCCTGATCGGCGATGCCCGCCGCGGGGACCAGGGCCTCTTCGCTCGGGAGGACTCGGTCGAGGCAGCCTGGAGGATCGTCGACCCGGTCCTCCACGCCCAGCCACCGATCCACGAGTACGTCCGGGGCAGCTGGGGACCCGCCGCGGCCGCCGGCATCCTGGCCAACGGCGACCACTGGCACGACCCCGCAGCCAGCCTGCCCGCCCCCGCTTCATGAGCACAACCCGCTGAGCTGGAGATCAGGGAGTCGACGATGAGCACGAGCTTCGGCCGGCCGTTCTTCGGCCTGCACCTGCCCAACTACACATACCCGGGCGTCCCCGACGAGCAGCTCTACGCACGGGTGATCGAGCAGGCCCAGGCCGCGGAGGCGGCGGGCTTCGAGCTGGTCACGGTGATGGACCACTTCTACCAGATCAGGGGCGTGGGTCCCGAGGACGACCCGATGCTCGAGGCCTACTCGGCCCTGGCCGGGATCGCCGTCAGCACGAAGAAGGTCCGCCTCGGCACGCTCGTGACCGGGGTGACCTACCGCAACCCGGCGATGCTCGCCAAGCTCGTGACGACCCTCGACGTGATGAGCGGCGGGCGGGCGATCCTCGGGATCGGTGCGGCCTGGAACGAGTCGGAGCACGCCGGGATGGGCTTCAACTTCCCGCCGATCGCCGGCCGGATGGACCGCCTCGGCGAGGCATTGACGATCTGCAAGCTGATGTTCACCGAGGATCGACCAAGCCTCGAGGGCCAGCACTACCGGATCGACCAGGTGCTCAACCGGCCCCGGCCGATCCAGGCCGGCGGCCCGCCGATCCTGATCGGCGGGATGGGCGAACGGCGGACCCTCCGGTTCGCGGCCGAGTTCGCCGACATGACCCACTGGTTCCCGGCCTCGGTCGAGGACCTCCAGCACAAGGTCGAGGTCCTGGCCGGGCACTGCGAGGCGGTCGGCCGCGATCCATCGACGATCATCCGGACGATGGGGGCGCCGGTCATCCCCGTTGCCCACGAGAGTGAGGCGGCGGCACTCCTCGAGCGGATCCCGCCCGAGCGCCGGGGCTCGCTCGTGATCGGCACGCCGGCGCGCGTCGCCGAGCATCTCTCGACCTACATCGCAGCCGGTTTCACCGGGTTCACCTTCGGCAATACGATGCTCCGCTCGATCGAGTCGATCGGGCTGGCGGGCGAGGTCCTCAAGCTCCTGGCGTAGGCGAGCGGATCGGACGAGGAGGCGTTGCGATGTTCGTGCCGTTGTCGGTGCTCGACTTCCGCGACCGGGCGGTCGAGTTCTTCGGCGACAAGGTCGGGGTGATCGACGGCGAGCGGCAGTTCACGTACCGCGAGTTCGGCGAGCGCACCCATCGCCTGGCCAACGCCCTCCTGGGCCTCGGTGTCCTGCCCGGCGATCGGGTCAGCTTCATCACCTACAACACCCACCATCTCCTCGAGGCCTATTACGGCGTCCTCGAGGCTGGCGCCGTCCTGAACCCGATCAACATCCGGCTGGCCCCGGGGGAGATCGCCTACATCCTCGATCACGCCGCCTCGAAGGTCGTGTTCTTCCATCGCGACTTCCTGCCCCTGGTCAGCGAGATCGGGCCGAAGCTCGCGAGCCGGCCGGCGTTCGTGGTCCTCGACGACGAGGCCGGCGGGATCGCCGACCATGGCTACGAGGGCCTCCTCGCGGCTGGCTCAACCGAGCCGCTCCATCCCGAGGTCGACGAGAACGCGCTCGCCG
>JANWLH010000095.1 GCA_025450915.1 Candidatus Limnocylindrales bacterium
GAGGGCCACGGCGCGAAGGTCCGCTTCACCGGCGACGAGAACGCCAAGGCGCCGCGGGCCAGCGAAGACGACACCGAGGGCCACGGCGCGAAGGTCCGCTTCACCGGCGACGAGAACACCAAGGCGCCGCGGGCGTCCGAGGACGATGTCGAAGGCCATTGGATGCCGGACACGGGCTCCTCGATGCGCCTGGCGAAGGCGCGCAACTCCGACATCGAGCGTGAGGCCCGGCAGCACCAGCTGGCCAACGAGGCCCGCCAGAGCCGCCTCGACCACGACCCGAAGCGGACCCATCAGAAGGGCTGACGCCCGGCACGGCAAGCCGGTCCCCCCAACAGGGATCGGCTTGCACCTCTTGAGGCCTCATGGCTGACGGACCGATCGAGCTCGCGTTCGCGCGCAGTGCCCTCCAGCGCTGCGCGCTCTTCGCGCGCGTCGATCCGGTCACCCTCGACACCGTCTGCGCCTCGCTCCGTGTCCGGCGCTATCGGCGAGGCGAGACGATCTTCCACCAGGGCGATCCCGGCGACGCCCTGTACATCGTCGAATCGGGCTCGGTGAAGGTCGTCCTGCCGTCGCCCGAAGGCGAGGATGCGGCGATCATCGCGACCCTCGACCGGGGCTCGTTCTTCGGCGAGCTGGCCCTGCTCGACGGTGCCGACCACAGCGCCACGGCGATCGCCGTCGAGCCGACCCAGACGCTGGTCCTGCGCCGCGAGCCGTTCGAGGTCCTCGTCGAGGAGGAGCCCGCCCTGCGCAAGGCCCTGATCGCCGGCCTCGTAGCCGAGCTCCGGAGGCTGACGAGCCACGTCGGCGAGCTCCACTTCCTCGACCTGCCCGGCCGGCTGGCCAGCAGGATCGTGACGATCGCGCGCGAAACGGATTCGAGCCGGACGACCGACATCGTCCTCGAGTGGCCGTACACCCAGTCCGACCTGGCCGGGATGATCGGCGGGACCCGCCAGACGGTCAACCGGCTTCTCCAGGATCTCGTCGCTCGGGGCCTGATCCAGCTGGAGCGTGACCAGCTCCTCATTCCTGATCTCGGCGCCCTGGCTCGCAGCGTCGACCGGTGAGCCCGGCTCGCCGCCCTGCCGACCGGCTCGACGCCGACGCGCTCGAGTTGCTGCGCTCGATCGCCCGGCGGGGCTCGATCGCCAGGCGCCTCGAGGACGGCGCCGAGCGGGCGGTCCTGCGCTCGATCGTCGAGGCCACGGTCGCGCTCTTCGATGCCGAGGCGTCCTCGATCGCCCTCTTCGATCCGGGTCGCAACCAGCTCGTCTTCGAGGTGGCAGCCGGCGAGCAGGGCCAGGGCGTGATCGGCCTGGCGATCGCCCCCGACCAGGGGATCGCCGGCTACGTCTTCACGACGGGCCAGCCACTCGCCCTGTCCGAGGTCGAGCGCGACGCCCGCTTCGGGCGCGGCGCCGCCGAGGCAACCGGCTACGTCCCGCGGTCGCTCGTGGCGGTTCCGCTGATCGACGACAGCGGCTCGCTGGGCGTCCTCGAGGTGCTCGACAAGCGCTCGTCGGCGGCATTCAGCCTGCGGGACATCGAGCTGGCCAGCGTCTTCGCGCGGCAGGCGACCGTGGCGATCCGGGCTTCGCGCGTCGAGCGGGATATGGCCAGCCTCCTCCGGGGGACGCTGGCAGCGCTGGCAGCGCCGGCTGGCACGACCGATCCGCCGAGCGCCGCGACACCGGCGACCGTCGCCCGGATCGTCGAGCTGGCCACCCGCAATCTCGACGGCGACGACGAAGGACGCCTGTGGGCGATCGTCGACCGGGTGGCCCGGCTCCGGCAGGCCGATCCGGACGAGCTCGACCTGCTCGCCGAGATCCTCGAGGTCGTGGCCCGCCGGGCGGAGCGCCGGGCGAGCCAGCGACGACGGTCAGGTCGCGCGCGTGGAGTCGAGTGAGCGACTCGGACCTGCCCGCGTGGAGCGAGCCGTTCGTCGGCGACCGGCGTAGCAGCCTCCTCCGGTCGCGGCCCCTCGGCAGTCTCGACCGGGCGGCCGTCTTCGACGGGGCGGATGGCGCCGGGGTCACCGTGGCGATCATCGACTCGGGGGTCGAGCGTGATCATCCGGCCGTCGGCGGCAAGCTCGTCCGGAGCGTGGTGATCGAGTTCGACGGGGACGGCGAGCCGACGGTCCGGCCCGATTCCGAGGCGATCGACGTGGTCGGCCACGGGACCGCCTGCGCGGGGATCATCCACGGCCTGGCACCGGCAGCCGACCTGGTCTCCGTGCGCGTCCTGGGTCCCGACAACAAGGGCAAGGGCCAGATCTTCGCGGCCGGCCTCGAATGGGCGATCGCCGATGGGGCGACGGTCGCCAACCTCAGCCTGTCGTCGCGCAGCGAGGCCATGTTCCCGATCTTCCACGACCTGGCCGATCGGGCCTACTTCACCAACTGCCTGCTGGTCAGCGCGGCCAACAACGTCCAGGGCGCCAGCTACCCATCGCTGTTCGCCTCGGTCGTGTCGGTCGCCGCGCACGACGTCGCCGATCCGTGGACCTGGTTCTACAATCCCGCACCGCCGGTCGAGTTCGGGGCGTACGGCGTCGATGTCGAGGTTGCCTGGAAGGGCGGCGGCCACGCGGTCGCCACCGGCAACAGCTTCGCCGCCCCGCACATCGCCGGGCTCGCGGCGCTGATCCGGGGACACTACCCGGAAGCCACGCCCTTCGAGGTCAAGACGATCCTGGCGGCCACGGCCAACCAGCCGGGCTGATCGGTCGCGCCGGCTAGTCCCGCCGGTTAGTCGCCTTTGCTCCGGGTGGAGCGGACCGACGAGAAGTGGCCCTCGACGTCGTCCTCATCCTCGGTCGCCCGGGCTGCGCGGGCGGCGTGACCTTCGACGTCCGGGTCGACGTCGGTCGGCTTGATCCCCAGCTTCGTCGGATCCTGGTCCTTGTCCTGATCCTGGTCGGTCATCGTCGGGTCCCTTCGGTCGCCGCCGGTGAGCTCGTGCTCGCCGATGCGATCCAGCCCACCGTACATCGCACGACGTTCTCAGGCCAGCGGATCGCCGACGCCGGCGCTGTCGGCAATGTGACAGGCCCGTCTCAGGCGGGTGCCGGGACTGGGCTCGCCGGGGTGACCGCCGCAGGGCGATGGAGGGCGAGCAGGCGCGGCGCGAGCTCCGGACCCGCGGTGACCAGATCGAGGAAGGCCGGCCCGCCGAGGGCCAGCAGGCGAACCGGCGTCTCGGCCGTCACGGTCGCGCTGCGCGGAGCGCCGGTCAGCAGCCCCAGCTCGCCGAAGGCATCGTCCGGGCCGAGCCGGCGCAACCGGACCGGCGTGGCGCCCGGCTGCTCCGATCGAGTCACCTCGACCGAGCCGTCGAGGATGACGTAGAACCGGTCGGCCGGATCGCCCTGGCGGATGATCGCCTGGCCGGCGGCCACCTCGATCGTGCTGCCGCGAGCCAGCGTGCTGGCCACCCGGAAGGCCGGGATCCCGGCGAAGAGCGGCAGCCCGGCGACGCGCTGGGCGGCGGTCGCCAGCTGCGGGTCGGCCACCTCGTCGCCCGCCCGGCCGACAAGGACGGCCCCGAGGAGGCCGGCGGCCACGACGAGGACCGCCGTCCCGCCGAGGACCCGCTCTGTGCCAAGGCCCTGGGCGAGGATCGGCAGCGCGAACGCCCCGGCGGCGTAGGCCAGGGTCCCGACCGTCTGGATCGTGCCGATCGCCCGGCCGCGAGCGTCGGGCGGCACGATCCGCTGGAGGAGCGTCGTGCTGACGACCTCGGCGAGCAGGCTGCCGGCCGAGGCCACCGCCAGCATCACGAAGCCGACGGCCAGCGATGACGACAGTCCCAGGCCGGCCAGCGCGACGCTGAAGATGACGATCCCGGCAACGAGCGGCAGGGCCAGGCGGCTGCGGACGACGACCAGGCCCGAGGCAATGGCTCCGAGCAGGCCGCCGACGCCGATCGCTGCATTCAGGTAGCCGGTGGCTTCCTCGCCGGCCCCGAGCTGGCGAGTGGCCAGGACGACGGTCAGGATGCCGATCCCACCGAGGGCAAAACCCGCCCCGATATCGACGAGCGCGAGGCCGGCGAGCGGCCGCAGTGGCAGCCCCGCCGGCCGGGCCGCCGGCGTGCCCGGGATCCCGCTGGCCGCCGGCTCGGCTGACGGCGTCGGATCGTCGGCCCTCGGCCGGGCCTTCGGATCAGGCAGCCGCCACAGGATGACCGCGATCACCCCGAACGAGGCGGCATTGAGCAGGAACGCGACGGTCAGGCCACCGATCGCGATCAGTACGCCGGCGACTGCGGGCCCGATGACGAAGGCCAGGTTGTCCAGGCTCGACCAGGCACTGTTGGCCGGACCCAGCTCGGTCTCGTTGGTCACCAGGCTGGGCAGGTATGAGCCGATCGTCGGCCCGAAGAACGTCGAGAAGCAGGTCGCCAGGATTGCCAGGCCGACGATCGCCGCGAGCGGGCCATGGCCGGCCTGGAGGGCCGCCAGGGCGAGCATGATCAGGCCCCGGGCCAGGTCGGTCACGAGCAGGACGAGGCGCCGGTCGAACCGGTCGGCGACCACACCGGCCACGTATGAGAGGAGCACGTAGGGCAGGACGCGGGCGGCGCCGACAATCCCCAGCAGGAGCGGATCCGAGCTCGACTGGTAGACCAGGACGAGGAGCGCGACGAGGTACAGCCAGTCGCCGATCGACGAGACGAACTCCCCGCCGAGCAGCCTGACGAGCGGTCCGTTCCGGAGCAGCCGGCGGTAGGCGGTCAGGACGCTCATGACGGCCGCCGGGGCGGACGGTTGCCTTCGCGGGCGAGGAGGTCGCTCTTGATCGCCAGGAGTGCCTCGCGCTCACCGAACCAGCCACCGCCGTAGCCGCCGATCGTCCCGTCGCCGGCGATCACCCGATGGCAGGGGATGAGCAGGCCGATCGGGTTGCGACCGATCGCGCCGCCAACGGCTCGGGCGGCACCCCGCCGGCCGATACGCTCGGCAAGCTCGCCGTAGCCGATCGTCTCGCCCCACGCGAGCTGGCGGACGGCGCCCAGGACGAGGCGGTCCCAGTCGGTGGCGTCGTGCAGGGCGATCGGCACGCCCGCGGCCGGCCGGGGATCGCCGGCGAGCAGGGCGCCGACTGCCTCGCCGGCGAGTTCCAGGCGTCGCCGGATCCCGAGCGTCGCCTCGGTCGCCGGCACCGGCCACTCGCCGAGCCGCTTCAGGCAGCGGGCCCCGAACGCTTCATCGCTCGAGAGGACCTCGAGGGCGACGACCGCCTCTTCGTCGGCCGCCAGCCGGATCGGGCCCCAGGACGCAGGAAGCCGGGCGACGCCGATCACGCGGGCCGCTCAGACCCCGGAATAGCGCCTGAAGACGGCGACCGCGTTCTGGCCGCCGAAGCCGAAGCCGTTGACCATCACGGTGTCGACCCTGGCCGGCCGGGCCGTCAACGGGACGTAGTCGAGGTCGCATTCGGGCTCGGGCGTGTGCAGGTGGGCCGTCGGCGGGATGACCTGGTCACGGATCGCTCCACAGGCCGCCAGCGCACTGGCAATCCCCGCGGCGCCGACCA
>JANWLH010000096.1 GCA_025450915.1 Candidatus Limnocylindrales bacterium
GACCGCGCCCGACCACAGCGCGTCGCTCAGCTGGCGGGCCCGGAACGCCGGTTCGCCGCGCTCGGCGAACCAGTCCGTGAGGGCGCCGGGAGCCAGGCCGGAGAGTCCCGGCCGGAAATCGGGTGACATCCGCCGGATTATCGCCCGACCGGCGTCCCGACGGAGGTCCCGGCCAATCCCGGCCGGCCGCGGAGCAGCTCGGCGCCGGTCATCGCCCGGCCACCGGCCGGCAGGACACGGTCCAGCCGGAGGGCGCCCGCCGTGGTGGCGAGGGCAAGGCCGGACCCGGCGAGCACGAGGGTCCCGGGTTGGGCGTGGAGCTCGGATGCCACCGATCCTGCCAGCACCACGACCCGGCCGGCCTCGGATTCGAAGAAGCTGCCGGGCCAGCCGCGGTAGGCCCGGACCTGGCGCTCGAGCTCAACCGCCGGCCGGTTCGGATCGAGGCGTCCATCGGCGCGGCGAAGCGGCCGGGTCAAGGTCACGCCATCACCCGGCTGGGGGTGAGCAAGGAGGGTGCCGGCCAGCCAGGCGCCGATCGAGCGGGCCAGCAGGCCGGCCGCGATCTCGGCTAGCCGAATCTCGAGGTCAGGAGCCGCCTCGGTCCCGTCGAGCCCGACCTTCGCCACCCCGACGATCGGGCCGCTGTCGATCCCGGGGTCCATCTGAATGAGGCTGACGCCCGTTTGCCTGTCGCCGGCCAGGATCGCCGCCGGGATCGGCGTGGCGCCGCGATGGCGCGGGAGGATCGACGGATGGAGGTTGAGCACGCCATGCGGGATCGCCTCGAGGAGGGCGGCCGGCACGATCTGCCCGTAGTCGGCGAGGATCCCCAGGTCTGGTCGGAGCGCAAGCAGCGCCGCGATCGGCTCGGCCGCTCGCAACCTGTCAGGCTGCAGGAGCGTCAGCTCCCGGCTGCGGGCGACTTCGGCGACGGGGGCGGCACGGACCGAACCACCTCGTCCCGCCGGTCGGTCGGGAGCGCTGACCACCCCGACCACCTCGACCCGCGGATCGGCGAGCAATCGTTCCAGGATCGGGACGGCGAATGCCCCGCTGCCCAGGAAGACGACCCGGGCGCGACCGTCAGGCGAGGGCGTGCTGCGCCTCGCGAATGGCACCCTCAGTCGGGCCGCCGTCTTCGCCGCCGGCCGCGTCGTCCTCGTCCGGCCCGCCGACGGCGATCAGGTCGTCCATCGAGTCGAGGTAATCGATGTACAGCTTGCCGTCGAGGTGGTCGAGCTCGTGCTGGAGCGCCCGGCCGAGCAGGCCGCTGCCGGCCACCTTGTACGTCCGCCCGCGCCGATCCTGGGCAACCACCCAGACCTTCTCGCGCCGGGTCACATAGGCGACGTAGCCTGGGATCGACAGGCAGCCCTCGAGGTCGTTGTCGTCGCCGCTCGAGCGCACGATCTTCGGATTGACGAGCTCGTGGAGATGGCCCTGGACCTCGACGACGCAGGCGCGCAGCGCCTCGCCGAGCTGCGGCGCGGCGAGCCCGACACCGGGCGCGTGGCGCATCGTGTCGGCGAGGTCGTCGAGCAGCCCGGCGAGGTGCTTGCCGAAGCTGTCCACGGGCTCGCCCTTCAGGCGCAGGCGCGGGTCGCCCAGGAGGGCGATGGGTTTGACGCTCATCGTCGCCCGAGTATATCGAAGCTCACAGCAGCGACTCCGGGTCGACGTCCACCGACCACGGCGCATCCGGGCCGCCATCGAGGAGGGCGACCGGGTCGCTGCCCCGCAGCACCACGTTCCAGCGCCACTTGCCGGCCCGGCGGCGCAGGAACGCAGGCGCCGGGCCGACCACGGTCGTGTCGCTCCCCCGCTCGGCGGCCCGCGCCCTGAGCTGCTCCGCCAGCGCTCCGGCGTCGCGCTCGGCCACCTCGGCGTCCTCGAGCCCGATGGTCAGCTTGACGAGGCGCCCGAACGGCGGCGAGCCGAACCTTCGGCGCGACGCGAGCTCCGCGTCGTAGAAGGCGCCGGGATCGGCCCGGGCGACAGCCTGGATCGCCGGGTGATCGGGCTGGTAGCTCTGGATGATCGCGAGGCCGGGACGCTCGCCGCGACCCGCCCGCCCGACCGCCTGGGCAAGGAGCTGGTAGGTCCGCTCGGCGGCCCGCTCGTCGGGCAGGTTCAGGGCGATGTCCGCGCTGACCACGCCGACGAGGGTCACCTCGGGGATGTCGAGGCCCTTCGTGACCAGGCTCGTGCCGACGAGGACGTCGAGGCGGCCCTCGGTGAACGCGTCGATGAGCCGCTCGGCCGCGCCCTTGCGCTCGACGACGTCACGGTCGAGCCGCCCCACGCGGAGGCCCGGGAACCGCTCGCGAACCTCCCGCTCGAGGCGCTCCGTGCCGCCGCCGAGGTAGCGAATGCGTGGCGACGCGCAGTGCGGGCAGCGCGTGGCGAGAGGCGACGCGGTCCCGCAGTGATGGCAGCGCAGGCTCATCCCGGCCTGGTGGAAGACGAGCGGGCGTTCGCACTCCGGACAGGTCTGGACCGTCCCGCAGTCCCGGCACATCACGACCGAGGCGCTCCCCCGGCGATTGATGACCAGGATCGCCCGCTCGCCGGCGGTCCGGTCGAGCCCCCCGAGCTCATCGCCCAGGCGCACCGAGACCAGCCCGCGGTTGCCGCCGGCCAGCTCGAGGCGCAGGTCCACGACCTCGATGACCGGCGGCGCTCCGCTGGGCCGGCTCGGCAGGACCACCCTGCGCCAGGCACCGTCACGGACGCGCCCGGCGGTATCGACGGCGGGCGTCGCGCTGCCGAGGACGACCGCCGCGCCGGCCAGCTCGGCGAGCCGGATCGCCGTGTCCCGAGCCTGGAGGCGGGGCGTCCGGTCGCTCTTGTAGGTCCCCTCGTGCTCCTCGTCGACGATCACCAGCCCGAGCTCGGCGAACGGCGCCAGGACGGCGAGGCGGGTCCCGACGACGACGTCGATCGACCCTGACCGGATCCGGCGCCACTCGTCGGCCCGCTCGCCGGCGCCGAGGCCCGAGTGGAGCAACCCGATCCGGGCGTCGAGGTCGGCCCGCAACCGGTCGACGAGCGGCAGGGCCAGGGCGATCTCGGGCACGAGCACCAGGACCGGCCGGCCGAGCTCCAGGCTCGACGCGATCGCCTCGACGTACACGGCGGTCTTGCCGCCCCCGGTGACCCCGTCGAGCAGCAGTGGCGTGGCGTCGCGCTCGGCGAGGGCCCGCCGGATGAGCGCGAGTGCCTCGGCCTGTGGCCCGGTCAGGACCGATGCCTCGGGTCGCGAGCCGCGCCGGCCCGCCGTGCGGCCACCGAGCGGCCGGCGCGGCCGCTCGCGGACCTCGACCTCGACCAGCCCGCGACGGACGAGGCCGGCCAGCGCGGAGGTGCCGTGGCGGCCGGCAAGCTCGGCGCCGGCGATGCCCGCAGGCGATCCGGCCAGCTCGGCGACGAGGGTCAGCTGGCGCGGGCCGAGCGGCCGGCCCTCGATCCGGTGCCCGTCCGCGAGCTCCGCCGCGGCGACTCGCCCGGCCTCTGTCGTCCGCGCCCAGCGCTCGTAGCGCGGGCCGGCGGTGGCGGCCAGCAGCGTCCAGTCGAGGTCAATCTCGCCCCGGGCGGCGAGGCCGCGCAGGCGCCGGATCAAGCCGGCGCGCCCCTCGGGCGCGGCGAAGTCGCGGGCCGGGCGAGGTCCGTCGGCGAGCTGCCGGAGGAGGTCACGGTCGGCATCGACGAGGCTCGCATCGGGCTCACGACCGGGCCGGACCTCGGCAACGAGCTCGAGCCGCTCGAGCATGCCCGGCGGCAGCATCGCCCGCAGCACGAACGCCGCCGGCGCGAGGTAGTGGGCGGCGATCCAGCGGGCCAGCTCGAGCGACAGGCCGGGCAGGAGGGGCCCGTCGGCCCGCACGCGCTCGATGACCGGCTTGAGCTTCACCCCGCCGGCGGGGCGGCCGGACTCGCCCATCACGACGCCCAGCGCCTGGCGCCGGCCGTATTCGACCAGGACCGCTTCGCCCAGCTCGAGGCCCGCCAACCGGGCCGGGACGGAGTACGTGTAGGTCCGCGCTCCACCCGCGCCGGCCGCGTCGATCGCGACCTCGACGAGCCGCTCGACGGGCGCCTGCTCGACCATCAGATCCGGACCCGGCGCTCCGCGTGTTTCGCCCCTTCGAGGGCGATGATCTCCCCGATCCGCTCGGCCGTCCGCTCGACCTCACCCGTCTCGTTGATCACCACGTAGTCGTAATCCATCCGGCGGGCCATCTCCTCGGCCGCGTTCCGCTGCCGGAGGAGGAGCTCATCGCTCGTCTCGGTCGCGCGCGAGGTGAGTCGTTCGAGGAGCGCGTCCACCGAGGGCGGCGCGACGAAGATCAGGAGGGCATCGGGAACCCGGGCGCGGACGACATCGGCGCCCTGGACATCGATCTTGAGGATCGCGTGGCGGCCCGCCTCGAGGGCATCGGCGACCTGCTGGCGCGGCGTGCCGTACCAGTTGCCGTGGACCTCGTTCGCCTCGAGGAGGCCGCCGGCGGCCCGCAGGGCATGGAATCGCCCGGGATCCAGGAAGTGGTAGCTGATCCCGTCGACCTCACCGGGGCGCCGCGCGCGGGTCGTGCAGGTCACGACGTAGTGGTGGCCGGTATGGCCGGGCAGCGCCCGGAGGACATCGAGGATCGCGTCCTTGCCGACGCCGGACGGGCCGGAGATCACGACGAGCATCGCCCCGGCGGCGCCCTGGCGTCCGGTCATCGCGACCCGACCGCCGCGTGGCTGCCGGCCGCCCGGAGGCGGCCGAGCGGTGCCTCGAGCTTGGCGGGCAGCTCGGCCGTGACCCGGATCAGGTCGGCCCGGCTCGGCGAGGCGAACTCGAGGCGCCACGCGTGCAGGAAGAGCCGCTCGAGGCCGTCCGGTCCGCGCCGCGAGGTGCCGGTGCCGTAGACGGGGTCGCCGGCGATCGGGTGGCCGATCGCATCGAGGTGGACACGGATCTGGTGGGTGCGGCCCGTGATCAGGTCGACCTCCAGCAGGGTCCAGCCGGCAAAGCGTTCGCGGACCCGGTAGCCGGTCGTGGAAGCGCGGCCATCATTGACCACGGCCATCCGCGTGCGCATCTTCGGATCCCGGCCGATCGGCGCCTCGATCCGGCCGACGGCGGCCGCAACAGAGCCCTGGACCAGGGCGAGGTACGTCTTCTTCACCCGGCGCGCCTTCAGCTGGGCCATCAGGCTCGCCTGGGCGAGGTCGGTCTTGGCGACGATCAGCAGGCCGCTCGTATCACGATCGAGGCGATGGACGATCCCCGGCCGGCGAACCCCGGCGATCCCACCGTACTCGGCGCCGCCGGCTCGCCCCAGGAGGGCGTTCACCAGCGTCCCCGAGTCGTGCCCGGGCGACGGGTGGACGACCAGGCCGTGGGGCTTGTTCACAACGAGCAGGTCGTCGTCCTCGTAGGCAATCACGAGGGGGATCGCCTCGCCCTCGACGTCCAGCCGGATTGCGGGCGGAACGTCGAGATCGAGGATGTCACCCGCGCCGACGAGCGTGTTGGCCTTCAGCGCGACGCCGTCATGGGTCAGCCGGCCGTCGCTGATCAGGCGCTGGACGTAGCTTCGGGAGAGGCCCGCCACGTCGGCGACGAAACGGTCGACCCGCTGCTGGCCGGCGCCATCCGGGACGACGAACGTCCGCGAGCCCACGGGACCGGCGGGATCGCCGGGCGGTCCAGGCACGCCCCGGGCGGGCAGCTCAGGCATCCACCACGGCCGGCTTGGGAGTGGGCCGGAGTGCGAGGATCAGGAGCAGCAGGATCGCCGTGCTGATCGCCGAGTCGCCGACATTGAAGGTGAAGAAGCGCAGCGTGCCGATCCCCATGTCCACGAAGTCGACGACGTAGCCGAGGCGCAACCGGTCGATCAGGTTGCCCAGCGCCCCGCCGAGGAGGAGGCCGAGGGCGATCGACAGGAGGAGGCTCCGCGACGACCTGGCGTGGTACCAGACGATCAGCACCAGGACGGCCAGGCTGCCGATCGCGAAGAGCGTGGCCGAGCTGCCGAACAGCCCGAACAGCGCACCGTCGTTGCGCGAGAAGATCAGTCGGACCCAGCTCCCGACGACGTCGACGACCTGGCCGGGCGCGACGTTGGCGACGATCCAGGCCTTGGTCAGCTGGTCGAGCCCGAGGACGATCGCAGCCAGGCCGCCGAACAGGAACCAGGCGGGCCGGGGGCGGGCGATCACGGCGGTCACGACGGGCGGCCTCTCCTCGGTCAACAGGCTAGCGGCCCCCGGCCGCGGGGCGCAAGGCAAGCTCGACGGGACCGCTCGTCAGCTCGACCTGGGTATGGGCCAGGCCAACCGGGGCCGGTCCAGGCACGAGCCGGTCGGCGAGGGTGTCGCCGCGGACGCCGTCGAGGTAGGCAGACAGCTCCGAGGGCAGGGGCTCCACCCAGACCTCGATCCGCGCGTCGAGGTCGAGCTCGGCCTCGCGTCGCAGGTCCTGGATCGCGCGCTGGAGCTCCCGCGCATCGCCCTCGGCGCGCAGGGCCGGAGTCAGCTGGGTGTCGATGACCACCACCAGGCCTTCGTCGTGGGCGACGGCCGTGCCGGGCAGCGGCGCCGCCAGGATCTCGACCTCGTCGGGTGCCAGGTGCAGGCCGGCCAGGTCGACTCCCCCATCGGCCGTGATCTCGAAGGCCCCCGATCTCGCGGCGGCCATGATCGCCGGGATCCGGTCGCCGTACTTGCGGCCGATGACCGGCAGGAGCGGCTTGACCCGGCGCTCGACCAGTGCCGATTCATCGCCGATCAGCTCGATCGCCTTGACGTTGACCTCGTCCGCGAGCAGGTCGAGCAGCGCGGATCGCTCGGGCAGGTTGCCGCCGGGCAGGGCCAGCCAGAGGCGTGCGAGCGGCTGGCGAACCTTGATGGCGGCGGCCGACCGGAGCGTCCGGACGAGGTCGACGGCGCGCCGGACGGTGGCCATCGCGGCCTCCAGCGCCTCGTCCCGGTGGCCGGCCAGCTCCGCGCCCGGCCAGCCTGTCAGGTGGACACTGTCGGGCGCCGCCGGGTCGCCGCTCGAAACGAGGTTGTCGTAGATCGCGTCGGTCATGAACGGCAGGATGGGAGCCATCACCCGGACAAGCGCCACGAGGACCGCGTGGAGCGTCGCGAACGCCGCGTCGCGGTCCGGGCTGGCCGCCCCGCGCGAGAGGCGCCGCCGGGTCCGCCGCAGGTACCAGGTCGAGAGATCGTCGATTGCCTCCTCGATCTGGCGCGTCGCGCCGTGGGCGTCGTAGTCCCGCAGGCGCTCCTCGACCCGCTCGGCGAGGCCGGCGACCCGCGAGAGGATCCAGCGATCGAGGACGGGCCGGGCGGCCGGCTCGGGGGCCACGCTCGACTGCGGGGTCCAGCCGGCCAGCCGGGCATAGGTGACGAGGAACGCATAGACGTTCCACATGATCAGCAGCCGGCGGCGCGCCTCGTCGGCGGCCTGCCAGCCGAACAGGATGTTGTCGTCGGGCCGGGCGCTGGCGTACATCCAGCGCATCACGTCGACACCCATGCGCTCGGCCGCTTCGTCGAACTCGATCGCGTTGCCGGCGCTCTTGTGCATCGGCGCGCCGTCCTCGGCCAGCAGCGTGGCGTAGCCGAAGATCGTCCTGTAGGGCGCCTGGCGGCGCAGGACCGTGGACATCGCGAGCATCGCGTAGAACCAGTTGCGGAACTGGCCCGGAAAGCTCTCGGTGATGAAGTCCACCGGGAACCACTCGGCCCAGTAGGCCGGATCCTCGCGATAGTGGAGCGTCGAGAACGGGACGATGCCGGCGTCGAGCCAGACGTTGCCGACATCCGGCACCCGGCTCACCGGGCTGCCGCAGCCCGGGCAGCTGATCTTGACCGCGTCGATGTGCGGCCGGTGGGGGGTATGGCCCTCGAACGCCGCCCAGCCCTCCACGGCCCGTTCGTGGAGCTCGTCACGGCCGCCGATCACCGCAACCTGGCCGCACGCCTGGCAGTCGTAGATCGGCAGGGCCAGGCCCCAGTAGCGCTTCTTCGAGATCATCCAGTCGTGCATGTTCAGGAGCCAGTCGAGCTCCCGCTCATAGCCGAAGCCCGGGATCCAGCGGATGTCCTTGACGACCGCCATGATCTGGTAGCGCAGGCTCCGGTCGATCTCGTCGGCGGTCAGCTCCTCGAGCGGCCGGTCGTAGACCTCGCCCATCGAGATGTACCACTCGTCGACGAGCCGGAAGACGAGCGGGGTCCCGCATCGCCAGCAGTGCGGGTAGCGGTGGGTGATCGTCTCGAGCCGGTAGAACCGGTGGTGCGCCCGGAGATGCTCGACGATCGGCTCGGTCACGTCACGGACATCCCGGCCGGTGTATGACCCGAAGCCCTCGAGGTACAGGCCGGCCTCGTCGAGTGGCGCGATCACCGGCAGGCCCAGGCTCTTGCCCAGCGCGAAGTCCTCCGCGCCGCAACCCGGGGCGATGTGGACGATACCCGTGCCTTCCTCCTCGCCGACCTCGCTCCAGGCGACGACGCGATGCTCGTACTCGGGCCGGTCCTCGGTCGGCGCGAACGCCCGGCGGACCGCCGGCAGGTCGTCGAACGGCCCCTGGTAGCGCCAGCCGACGAGCTCCGACCCGCTCAGCTCGCCGAGCACTTCGAATCGACCGTGGGCAGCAACGTCCAGGGCCGTCTTCAGGGTTCCCCGGGCGAGCCAGAAGATCGAGCCGCCCTGGCGGACCTGGACATAGCGCAGGTTCGGTCCGACCGCGGCGGCGACGTTCGAGGTGAGCGTCCAGGGGGTGGTGGTCCAGACGAGGAGCGACTCGCCCGGCCGGTCGACCAGCGGCAGCTCGATCGTCAGGCCCGGGTCGTCACGATCCCGGTAGCCCTCGGTCATCTCGTGCTGGCTCATCCCCGTCCCGCAGCGGGTGCACCAGGGCATCGTGTCGTGGCCCTTGTACAGCCAGCCACGCCGGTGGCATTCGGCCAGGAAGCCCCAGATCAGGTCGTTGTTCTCGTTGCTGAACGTGAAGTACGAGCCGCCGAGGTCGGGCATCCCGAGCCGCCCGACGAGCATCTCGACGGAATCGGTGACCGGCCCGTTGGGGCCCTCGACCGTCACCGGCGTGGACGGATCACCGGCCAGCAGGTCGCGCAGCCGGCGCAGCTCGTCGGGATCGTTCCAGTCCATCCACATCCCGAGCCGGATCGACTGCTCGGTCTGGCGGGCGGCGAATGTCAGGACGCGCTGCTTGCAGAGGCTGACGAACTCGGCGATGCCGTACGCCTCGATATCCCGCTTGTTGGCCAGGCCGAGGTCGCGCTCGACGTTGACCTCGACCCACAGGCCCTGGCAGTCGAACCCGTTCTGGTAGCGCTGGTCGTGGCCGAGCATCGCCCGGAAGCGCTGGAAGAGGTCCTTGTACGTCCGGCCCCAGGCGTGGTGAACGCCCATCGGGTTGTTGGCCGTGATCGGCCCGTCGAGGAAGCTCCAGCGCGGACCCCCGGCGTTCTGGGACCGCAGGCGAGCAAACGTCCGCCGGTCACGCCATCGGGCGAGCATCTCGTGCTCGGCGCCGATGAGATCGGGCTTGGCGTTGACGGGTCGAAACATCTGACCTCGGTTGCTCGTCTGGAACCTCGCCCTCACCGAACGCCGCCGGGCGAACCCCAGACGGCGGACAAGAGGAGGTCCAGTTATCCTACCCGCGATGCAGCCCCCGGAGGAAGCGCGCCCGCGCCCGCGCCAGCAGTCGGCCTTCGTGGCGGCGTTCCTGTCCCTGATCTTCCCCGGCCTCGGCCATGCCTACGCCCGCGCCTGGACCCGGGCGGTCGGCTTTGCCGCGCCGCCCCTCCTGCTCCTTGCGCTGCTGCTGGGCGTCCTCCTCAAGATGGGTCCGATCGACACCGCCATCACGATCGTCGCGAACCTCAGCCTGATCCTCGTGGCCAACGTGGTCGCCCTGATCTACCGGGCGGTCGTGGCGATCGACGCCTACCGGGTCGTCGCATTCGTCAATGCCCAGGCCGAGGGCGACGGCCGGCTCGGCCGCCGGCCGATCCGGCTGAACCCGCTGTCGGTCGCCGGCCTGGCGGCGGTCTGCCTCGTGATCGCCGGCGCCCACGTGGTCGTCGCCGAATACGGCGGCGGCGTCCAGTCCTACGTCTCCTGCATCCAGGATCCGAATTGCGATACGAGCGCGGACGCCACCCCCAATCCGAGCGACGGCCCGATCAGCACGGATTCGCCGACCCCGACGCTCTCCCTGCCGCCGGTCGGCACGGCGATCCCCTCGACGGTCGCGGTGGCCCCCTGGAACGGCACCGACCGGCTCAACATCCTGCTCCTCGGCGTGGACCAGCGGGCGGGCGACTCGACGTTCAACACCGACACGATGATCGTCGTCTCGATCGATCCGGTGACCAAGAACGTGGCCCTCTTCAGCCTTCCCCGGGACACCGTCGACGTGCCCCTGCCGGCCTCCGCCCAGGGCGTCTTCGGTTCGGTCTACCAGGGCAAGATCAACAGCCTCTGGACGAACGCCCGGAACCGGCCCGACGCCTTCCCGGGCACCGGCAACGCGCGCGGCTTCAATGCGCTCAAGGAAACGCTCGGGACGCTCTATCACCTGAACGTCCAGTACTACGTGATGGTCAACTTCCAGGGCTTCAAGAAGGTCGTCGACACGCTCGGCGGGGTGACCATCGACGTCCAGAATCCGGTCGTCGACGACCGCTATCCGGCCGATGACGGGACCGACCTGCGGGTCTACATCCCCGCCGGCGTCCAGCACATGACCGGCGCCCAGGCCCTCGTCTACGCTCGGTCCCGGCATGGCTCGAACGACTTCGACCGGGCCTCCCGCCAGCAGCGGGTGATCCTCTCGATCCGCCAGCAGGCCAGCCCGCAGACCGTGCTGGCCAACCTCCAGCCGCTCCTCGACGCCCTGAAGTCGTCGTTCAAGACCGACATCCCGCTCGACAAGCTGCCGGCCCTGATCCAGCTCTCGAGCCAGATCAACACGGCCAACATCCGCTCGTATGTCTTCTCGCCGCCGCGCTTCGGCACCGAGGGCTATCCCGGCGGGGTCTACAGCATCCAGCCCAACGTGGCCCTCATCCGGAGCACGGTTGCCAACGCCTTCAAGATCGACCCCAAGCTCGAGCAACTGCGCGACGCGGTCTCGGCCGAGGACGGCACGATCTGGGTGGTCAATGGCTCCGGCAAGACCGGCCAGGCCAACACCCTGGTGGCCTATCTCGAGTACGAGGGGCTGACCGCCATCGCCCAGACCCAGCGCCCACCGGCGCTCCTCGCCAAGACCCAGATCAAGGTCTACAACGGCCGCGAGGCTGAGCTGCCGGCCACGGTCGCCCTGCTCGAGAAGGTCTTCGGCGTGACGGCCACGTTCGTCACCGATCCGAGCGTCACGGTGGACATCATCGTGACCACCGGCAAGGCCACGCCAACGCTGACGCCGCCGCCGGGCCCCTGATCCCGACGAGTCAGACGGCGGGGCCGATCGGCGTCAGCCAGTGCTGGAACTGCGGCAGCCGGCCGCGGACCGCGTCGAAGTAGCGCTCGGAGATCGCCCGGCCGATCGGCCCGACCGCCCCGGAGCCGACCGCGCGATGGTCGACCTCGATCACCGGTGAGACCTGGACGCCGGTCCCGCACAGGAAGACCTCGTCGGCGATGTACAGCTCGGATCGGTCGATCGAGCGGACCTCGACCGGCAGGCCCTCGGCCTTGCACAGCTCGATCATTGCCTTGCGGGTAATCCCCTCGAGGATGTCGTCGTACACCGGCGGGGTCAGGACGACGCCGTCGCGGACGACGAACAGGTTGGCCGCCGACGCCTCGGACGCATGGCCGTTGGCCGTCAGCACGATCGCCTCGTCGAAGCCATTGAGCTCGGCCTCGGACTTCTGAAACGCCATGTTCGCGTAGCCGCCGGTGATCTTGCCCCGGGCAGGCAGGGCCTCATCGGCGTTGCGCCGCCACGAGGAGGTCATCACCCGGACGCCCTTCTCGGTCTCGATGTAGTTGCCGAACGGAAGGGTCACGACGCACAGGTCGTGGTCGAGGTGGTGGAGCCGGACTCCGATCGCCCGGGTCGACTTGTAGAACGAGGGGCGGATGTAGACGTCCTCGCGGAAGCTGTTCCGGCGGACGACCTCGGTGATGATCGCCACGAGCTCGTCGACCGGCGGCACGGGCTCCATCATCATGATCCGGCACGAGTTGCGAATCCGCTCGACGTGCTCGCGCAGGAAGAGCCCGTAGAGCTGGCCCTGGTCGGCGTTCCAGTAGGCCCGGATCCCTTCGAAGACCGCGGTCCCGTACATGAATGCGTGGGTCATGATGCTGATCTTCGCGTCGCGCATCGGGACGTAGCCGCCCTCGAAGTAGCAAATCAGCGAATCGAGGTCCACGCCGGCTGCTGCCGGGC
>JANWLH010000097.1 GCA_025450915.1 Candidatus Limnocylindrales bacterium
GACAAGTCGCCGACCAGCCTGGCCTACTTCGCCGACCGCCGGGATGCGCTCCTCGCAGCCCTTGCCGCGATCGGCCGCGATCCGGCCACGTTCGCGTTCGGGGCGCAGATCCCGACCGGCTCGACACCGGCGACGCGCCGGGGAGCCCTCGCCGCAGGGCTCGAGGCGGCCGGGCTCGGCGCGACCCACATCATCCTGGGCATGCCGCCCCGGCTCGGCGCAGACGGCGTCGACGCCGTGGCCGAGGAGATCGCCGTGCCGCTGCGGGCCGCCCTCGGAGGGCCAGCCGGCGGCCACTGAGGCCCTCGGGCGCCATCGGCGGCGGGGTCCGCGCGTTGGGGGCATCATGGCGCGGTGCCGACCGCCCAGATGCCGAGCGACTTCGATCCCGATCGCCGTGGGATCTCTGCGCCCCGGCCGGCCGGCGGCCAGGACCCCGACCCTGATGCGACGGCGCGATCCGAGCGGCGCTACCTGTGGCTGCTCGTGCTGATGATCGTGCTCATCGTGGGAATCACGACGCTCGTGGGCATCGTCGGGATGATCGTGGTCGCCTTCGGCGGAACGACCTAGACCTACTCGCGGCGGGTCCGGATCAGGCGACCGCGGCGCGAGATCGCGTGGGTTGCCAGGGCGGCGACACCCATGGCGATCAGGGCGCGCTCGGCGGCGGGCATCGGCCGGACGGCCGAGAGGAACTGGTCGGCCCGGGCGCGGTCCACCATCCGCAGCAGGGCGTGGCCGCGCTGGGTCAGCTCCACGCTGCGCTGGCGGCGGTCCTCGGACTCGATCCGGCGCTCGACAAGGCGCCGCCGGACGAGACCGTCGACAAGGCGCGAGGTGGCCGACGGCGAGCGGTTGATCGCATCGGCCAGATCCGAGACCGTGGTCGTGCCCGTATCGGCCAGGACGTACAGGGCAGCCAGCTGGGTGAACCCGAGGCGGAGGCTGCCGAGCTGCGACGCGAAGCCGATGACCAGCTCCCGCCAGAGGGCCCGGCCCATCGCCACCCGCTCGGAGATCTCGCGCGGATTCTGGGCCCGGATCCCGGCGGCCACGACCGGCGCAGACAGGTCCGCCTCGAAGATCCGGGCGATTGCCCGGCGCGGCGCAGTCGGCCGGGCGGAGCGCAGCGGGCCGGGTCGTTCGGACATGCCCTGAGCGTACGATCCCGGTCGAATCCGTGCAACCTTGCACCGGCTCCGACCGTGCTCGGCCGCCGTCAGGCTACGCTCGGGCGAATGAGCGCGATCGCCTTCGTCTTCCCCGGCCAGGGGTCACAGAGCGTCGGCATGGGCAAGGCCCTGGCGATTGCATCCCCGGCGGCCGCGGCCGTCTTTGCCGCTGCCGACGCGGCCCTCGGCGAGCCGATCAGCGAGCTTGCCTGGGAGGGGCCCGCCGAGACGCTGAACCTGACCGAGAACGCCCAGCCGGCGCTGCTGGCCACGTCGATCGCCTACCTCGAGGCGCTCCGCGAGCGCTGGTCGAGCCGGCGCGCAGCCGGCGGGGAGCCGACACCCCTGCCGGCATTCGCCGCCGGCCATTCGATGGGCCAGTACAGCGCCTTCGTGGCGTCGGGCGCGCTGAGCCTCGACGACGGATTGCGCCTCGTGCGCGAGCGCGGCCGGCTGATGCAGGCCAGTGGCGCCGGCCGTGAGGGCCGGATGGCGGCCCTGATCGGCCTGGACGATGCCCGCCTGCCGGAGCTGATCGCCGGAGCCTCGGCCCACGGGACGTTCGGTGTCGCCAACCGGAATGCGCCCGGCCAGGTGGTGGTCTCGGGCGAGCGAGCGGCGGTCGAGGCGGGGATCGAGCTGGCCAAGGCCCTCGGTGCCCGGCGGGCGATCGAGCTGCCCGTGAGCGTGGCCGCCCATTCGCCGCTGATGGCCGAGGCCGCCGACCGGATGGCCGCAGTCCTCTCCGAAGTCACCTTCCACGACCCGCGACCGGCTGGCCTGGCCAACGCCGACGCCCGCCCGATCCGGACCGCCGCCGAAGCACGCACCGAGCTCGTCGAGCACCTCACGACCGGCGTCGACTGGGTGCGGGCCGTCGAGACAATGGCCGCCGACGGCATCACCACGTTCATCGAGATCGGACCCGGCCGGGTCCTCACCGGCCTGATCAGCCGGATCGTGCCCGACGCCGCGGCGATCGCGACCGATTCCCCGAATGCCCCCGACGGCCTCGCCGTCCCGTAGCCCGCCAGACGTTTCAAGCCCACCGCTCTCAGCCGGAGGAGTTCCAGTCTCGTGCGTGAACCCGATTACAAGCGCCGCGTCGCGGTCACCGGCCTCGGTGTGATCAGCCCCATTGGCAATGACAAGGCAACGGCCTGGGATGCCCTCGTCAACGGCCGTTCCGGGCTCGGCGAGATCACCTATTTCGACGTGAGTCCGTATGCCGCGAAGACGGCCGGCGAGGTCAAGGGCTTCGATCCGCTCGACTGGCTCGATGCCAAGCAGACCCGGCGGACGGAGTCGAGCACCCAGTTCGGCGTCGCGGCGGCGAAGCAGGCCGTGGCCGATTCGGGCTTCGAGATCAGCGACGCGAATCGCGAGGACGTCGGCGTGGTCTTCGGCTGCGGGGCCGGCGGCCAGCAGCTGATGATCGACAACCACCACCTCCTCGAGCGCAAGGGCCCGCGCTTCGTCACCCCGACGTTCATCGCCTACGGCCTCGTCGACTCGGCCTCCGGCCTGATCGCGATCGAGACCGGCGCGATCGGCCACAACGTGTGCATCGCCTCGGCCTGTGCCACCGGCACCCACAACGTGGCCGAGGGAGCCGAGGCAATCCGGCGCGGCGACTGCATTGCGGTGATCAGCGGCTCGACCGAGTCACCGCTGCTCGAGGTCGCCCATGCCGGCTTCGGCAACATGCGCGGCCTGGGGATGCCGCGGCCGGGCGAGCCGCTCACGACCGTCTCCCGGCCGTTCGACAAGACCCGCGACGGCTTCGTCCTCGGCGAGGGTGCCGGCTCGCTCTTCCTCGAGGACCTGGAACTGGCCAAGGCGCGCGGCGCCCATATCTATGCCGAGGTCGTGGGCTACGGCTCGGCGGCCGACGGCTGGGACATGATCCAGCCGGTCGCCCACGGCGGCGGCTCCGCGCGGGCGATGAAGATGGCCCTCGACCGGCGCGGCGTGCCGGCCGACGAGGTCGACCTGCTCAACCCGCACGGCACCTCGACGCCGCTCGGTGACATCCGCGAATCCGAGGCGATCTGGCACGTCTTCGGTGACCACACGCCGAAGATCGCGATCAGTGCCACGAAGTCCCTGACCGGCCACATGATGGGCGCGGCCGGCGCCTTCGAGGCGTTCGCCACCGTGATGTCGGTGGCCGAGCAGACGATCACGGCGACGCTCAACTACCGGGAGCCCGACCCGGAATGCGACCTGAACGTCGCGACCGAGACGCGCGACGCCCAGATTCGCTACGCCCTCTCGAACAACATCGGCCTCGGCGGCCATAACGGCGCGGTCATCTTCAAGCGCTACGACGGCGACTGATCGTCGCCCGACGGGCTCTACAATCGACCCGCCCGTTCGAACCTGTCCTGAGGTAGCCCGTGCCGCCAAGCTCTGACCCTGCCCGCCGCGCGGTGATCACCGGCCTGGGCGCGGTGATGCCCAACGGCAACGACTTCCCGACCTACTGGCGCAATCTCGTCGCCGGTGTGTCGGGCACCCGCCGGATCCAGTCATTCGATCCCAGCGGCTTCGAGGTCCAGATCGCGGCCGAGGTCCTCGACTTCGATCCGACCGTGGCGATGGACGCGAAGATGGCTCGCCGGATGAGCCGGTTCATCCACTTCGCGATGGCCGCCGGCAAGGAGGCAGTCGCCGATTCCGGGATCGACTTCGGGGCAATGACCGAGGAAGAGCGCGACCGGGTCGGCGTCGTCATGAACACGGGCGGCGGCGGGATCGAGCAGATCATCGACGGCACCCACGTCGCCGACTCGAAGGGCCCGCGCTTCGTCAGCCCGTTTGCCGTGCCCGCCCTGTCCGGGTCGATGGGCGCCTGCATGCTGTCGATGGAGTACCACCTCACGGGGCCGGTGATGACCCAGGTCGCCGCCTGCGCCACGTCGGTGATCGCCTTCCACGACGCGCTCCGCCTGATCCGTGACGGCGAGTGCGACGTCGTGATCACCGGCGGCGCCGAGGCGCCGGTCCTGCCGATGGCCATTGCGGCGCTCGGCAACATGGGTGCTCTGAGCAAGCGCAACGACGACGCCGAGCACGCGTCGCGCCCGTTCGACGGCAGCCGCGACGGCTTCGTCCTGGGCGAGGGCGGCGGTGCCGTGATCGTCGAGTCACTCGAGCACGCGCTGGCCCGCGGGGCCACGCCAATTGCCGAGGTCCTCGGCGGCGCGCTGACCGCCGATGCCTTCCACATCAGCGCCCCCGAACCGACCGGCCGGGGTGCCACCCGGGCGATGACCAACGCGTTGAGGAACGCCGGCGTCACCACCGCCGAGATCGATTACATCGTCGCCCACGGGACGGCGACGCCGCTCAACGACGTGACCGAGACCCGGGCGATCAAGGGCGCCTTCGGCGACGAGGCCCGGCGCGTGGCGATCAGCTCGCCGAAGTCGATGATCGGCCACCTGGTCGGCGCCGCGGGGATTGCCAGTGCGCTGGCGGCCTGTGGAGCGATCCGTGACCAGGTCATCCCGCCGACGGCCAACCTGCACACGCCCGATCCCGAATGCGACCTCGACTACGTCCCGTTGACGGCCCGGCCGGCCAGGGTCGACACCGTGATGGTCAACGGCTTCGGCTTCGGCGGCCAGAACGCGGTCGCCGTTTTCAGGCGCTATTCCGGGGTCTGAGCGGCCCGCGTGATCGGCGTCTCCCGGCTTCCTGCGTCCTGGGGCCCGATCCGGCTGGCGGCCGACGAAGACGCGGTCGTCGCCCTCGAGGTCCTCTCGAGCGATGAAGCGTTCGGGGCCCGCTGCCTGAAGCGGCTCGGCGAGTGGCCGGTGCCGGCGACCGAGGCGACGCTCGGGATCCGGCGACGC
>JANWLH010000098.1 GCA_025450915.1 Candidatus Limnocylindrales bacterium
GCGCCGGCGATCGCGACGACGCATGTCCGCAAGGCCGCGAATCGCGGCCCGACGATCGTGATCTCCAGCGCGGCATCGTCCGGCTGGTTGCCGGCGAGCAGGTTGGCCACCGCCAGCGACCACCCATCGCTCGCTCCACCGGGGGGCACGCCGAGGTGGGCAAGCTGTCGCGGCCTGCCGTCCTGGATCGTCGTCTCGAGCCCGGCCTCGGTGACCTGGAGCATCAGCCGGCGACCTCGACGAACCGCACGCGATGACCCGGCTCCAGCAGGCACGGAGGCTCGCGGCCCGGATCCCAGAGCACGAGGTCGGTCCGCCCGATGATGTGGAACCCACCCGGCGATTCGGTCGGGTAGACCCCGGTCTGCCGGCCGGCGATGCCGACGCTTCCGGCGGCGACCCGGACCCGCGGGACGTCGCGCCGGGGCAGCTCCAGCGACTCCGGCAGGGTGCCGAGGTAGGCGTATCCGGGCGTGAACCCCATCATGTACACGAGGTACTCGCTGCCGGTGTGGGCGGCCACGACGTCCCGTTCGCCGAGTCCCAGGCGCCGGGCGACGTCGGCCAGGTCGGGTCCCGATTCGCCCCCGTAGCGGGTCGGGATTTCGACCACGGAGCTTGCCTGAGTCTCGATCGCGGGCTTCGCACGGGCTACTGCCAGGAGTTCGCTCAGGCGCTGATGGGCTACAGCCGGCTCCAGCCTCGGCGGATCGAAGGGCACGACGACCGACTCGTAGGACGGGACGGGATTGCCCCAGGCGACGCCCTGTGCGGCCTCAGCCCGGACGGCCCCGGCGAGCGCATGGACCTGCCGATTCACCGTTGGGTCGATGCCGCCCCCGAGGACAACCAGGAAGGCCCGATCTCCATACGGCTCGATCATCCCGGGGCGTCTACCGCAACAGGCTGGACAGCGAAGCCGGCGGCCTCGAGCGCCGAGCGCACGGCGCGGGCGATCTCGGGCGCACCCGGCGTGTCCGAGTGCACGCACAGCGTCTGCACCTGGCCGGCCCGGGCAAGTGCGACGGCCTGGGCCGCCGCGGCCGCTGGATCGGTCAGGAGGGCGCCCTCGCGCCGTCGCGAGCGGAGGCTGCCGTCGGCCTCGTAGGCCCGATCGGCAAATCCTTCGGCAGCGCTCCGCAGCCCGACGGCCTCGGCGGCGGCAAGGAGCTCGGACCGAGGCGGCCCGAACAGGACGAGGTCGGGCGAGAACTGCCGGACGGCGCGGGCGATCGCCCCGGCGATCCCGGCATCGACCGCGGCGCGGTTGTAGAGCGCTCCGTGGGCCTTGACGTGGACGAGCTTGCCGCCCAGGGCCTCGACCATGCCGGCAATCGCGGCGACCTGGTAGAGGATCGACGCCTCGAGCTCGGCCGGGCTCATGACGAGCTCACGCCGGCCAAACCCTTCACGATCCGGGTATCCCGGATGAGCTCCGATGGCCAGCCTGGCCAGAACGGCGGCCTCGATCGTCTTCGAGATGACGACTGGATCGCCGGCGTGGAAGCCACAGGCGATATTCACGGTCGAGGCGACCGCCATGAGCGCCTCATCGTGGCCCATCGGCCACGGCCCGAACCCCTCACCGACGTCCGCGTTCAAGTCAATCGACGGGCCGCGGGCTCCGGGATCTGAAGGCATTCCCACCTCGTCATCTTCGCATCAAGCGCCCATTCGAAGTCGCCGCCGACGCTGCCTGACGGCCGCAATCCGGTGGCGCAACCTGAATGCCGGCTGATCTCAGACTGATCTCAGGGTGGCCCTTCAACGTTGGGCGGTGACGATCAGGCCCAAGTCGCTCCGCTCACGAACCGGCGTCCGGTCGCGGCCGATGAGGTCGACCTGGGGCCATCTCCGGCTCGGCATCGCCCTGGCCGCGGGCAAATGGGCCGGGGTGCTCTCGCGCTGGCTCCGCCGCGGGGACGGGACATCGATGCCCGGCCTGGTCGCTCGGCGCATCGATCCCCACGTCCTCACAAGGCTGGTGGCTGACAGCGGTGTCCCGGTGATCGTCGTCACGGGCAGCAACGGCAAGACCACGACCGGCCGGATGCTCACCGCGCTGCTTCGGGCCGAAGGTCTTGACGCACAAAGCAACGCCTCCGGAGCCAATCTCGTCCAGGGAGTGACCACGCTCGCGGTCGAGGCGGCCGACCTTCGGGGCCGGCTGTCTGCCGATGTGCTCGTGGCCGAGGTGGACGAGGGAACGCTTCGCCAGGTCGTGCCCGAGCTTGCGCCGAGGGTGGTGCTCACCCTGGATCTCTTCCGCGACCAGCTCGATCGATTCGGAGAGCTTCACGCCGTTTCGGATGCGCTCGAGGCGAGCGTTCGAGCCCTGTCCCCAGATGCCGTGTGGATCAGCAATGCCGATGATCCGCTGCTGGCGTACCTGGCGCCGGAGCGGACCGAACGCCGGGTGACGTTCGGGCTGGAGCTCGATCGATCAACCGACCGAATCACGAGCGCCGCCGATTCGATCAGGTGTCCCCGTTGCGGGACGGATCTCGTCTACGACCGGGTCTACCTGAGCCATTTGGGGGCCTACGCCTGCCCGGCGTGCGGGCTTCACCGGCCCAGTCTCGACGTCGCGGTGACCGCCCTCGAGCTCGTCGGGATCGCCGAGACGCGCCTGACGGTCCGCCTGCCGGCGAGCGAGCTCGTCCTGCGAATCCCCCAGGCCGGCGTCCACGTCGCCTACGACGTGGCGGCCGCGCTCGCGGTGATGGTCGGGCTGGGGATTGCCCCGGAGCATGCGGCCGTGGCGCTGGCCGAGGTCAGGCCCGCGTTCGGACGGCTCGAGGTTGCCCAGGCCGGCAATCGGCGAATCGTCCTCGGTTTCGTCAAGAACCCGACCTCCTACAACACGACGCTCCACGCGCTGGCCAGCTCGGACGAACCGAAGCAGCTGCTCATCGCGGCAAGCAACACGCCGGTCGATGGCGAGGATTTCGCCTGGTTGTGGGACGTGGACTTCGGTGTCGCTGCCGGCTTGCTCGAGCGGGTCACCGTCAGCGGCACACGGGCGGACGAGCTCGCCAACCGCCTGAAGTACGCAGGCGTCGATCTGCGCTCGCTGGCCGTCGTGACCGATCGCCGCCGGGCGCTCGACCTCGCCCTGGCCGGAATCCCACCGGGCGGCCAGCTCACGATCCTCGCCGGCTACACCCCGATGCTGGAGCTGCGAGCCCTGATGTACGAGCGCGGCTGGGTCGGACGCCTGCGGGAGGCATGAGCTCGATGCCGGTCACCGGCCCGGGATCGGATTATCCGCTCCTTCGGATCGGCCATTTGTACGCGTCGCACCTGAACGTCGCCGGCGACGGCGGCAATGTCGTGGCGATCGAGCGTCGGGCGGCATGGCGCGGGATCCCAACCGAGACCCTCCCGATCCAGGTGGGCGAGGATCATGACCTCGCGTCCTTTGACCTCCTGTTCATCCAGGGTGGCCAGGATGTCGAGATGGCGATCGTCGCGGAGGACCTCGGCCGGAAGGCTGCTTCGTTCCAACGAGCTGTTGCGGCGGGGAGCGTGATCTTCGCGGTGTGCGCCGGATTGCAGCTTCTCGGCCACCGCTACATCCCCGCGACAGGGGCGGCGATCGAAGGAATCGGCCTGCTCGACCTCGAGACCCGCGGCGGCGACCGCCGCTTCATGCAGCATGCCGCCTGCGAGGTGAGCTTCGGTGATGTCCCTCGGACGATCGTGGGCTTCGAGAATCACTCGGGGCTGACGGAGCTCGGGGCCGGCGTCCGTCCCTTCGGACGGGTCATCGCCGGAGCTGGCAACAACGGCCGTGACGGGACCGAAGGCGCCGTTTCCGGAACGATTTACGCAACGTACCTCCACGGTCCAATCCTGCCACGCAATCCGTGGCTGGCGGATTTCCTGCTCAGAAGCGCCCTCGAGCGCCGGGCGGGCGGACCAGTCAGCCTCTCGCCGCTGGACGATGAGGCCGAGGATCGGAGCCACGCCGAGACGGAACGACGGGCCCTCGGGAACCGTGGCCGGCGGACCGCGCTCGAACCGGCGAGGCTCGGCCGTGGCCTCCCGGCGGAAGCCGATTCCTAGGGGTATCGTTCCGGGCAGGTGCGGCCGTCCCTTTGACGGCCCCTTCCCGATCGGAGGTCCCCATGTCCCTGCGAACCCGGCGGACAAAGTGGATCGCGGTTGCCTCGGCTGCCGTCTTCTCCGTAGCGCTCAGCGGAGTGCTGGTCGCAACAACAGCTGCCGACCAGGATGGCGGCGGTGGCAATGGCCACGGGGTCAACCTGGACCGGGTCTACGTGATCATGCTCGAGAACCACGGCCTCAACAGCGTGATCGGCGACCCGAGCGCGCCGTACATGACGTCGCTGGCCCATACCTATGCAGAGGCGACCGGCTATTACGGCGTCACCCACCCCAGCGAGCCGAACTACGTGGCGATGATCAGCGGCTCCAACTGGGACACCAACAACGACAATCCGGCCAACATCTTCAATCACACCAACCTCGTGGACGAGCTATCGGCGAACCACATCAGCTGGGGCGCCTACATGGAAGCCCTGCCGGGGGTGGGCTCGACGACTCAGTTCTGGCCGTCGAGCGGTAACCCGCTGTACGCCTCGAAGCACAACCCCTTTGTGCTCTTCGGTGACATCCTGTCGAGCCCGTCGCGATTGGCGAACGTGAAGCCGTACACCTCGCTGGCGACCGATTTGAACAGCCACAACGCGCCGCGCTTCGTGTTCATCACGCCGGACCAATGCAATGACATGCACGGCGGGATCTACACCGCGGTTGCGGGCTATGCCGACACGCCGTGCCCCTACAACAAGACGGCCGGAGACCCGCTCGACGAGCAGCTCAAGGCCAACGCCGACGCGTTCGTGAAGACCGCCGTGAACACGATCACGTCAAGCCGATCCTGGACCCGCCACAGCGCGATCTTCATCGTTGCCGATGAAGGCGATTACACCGGCGTCACCCAGAACGGTGGCTGGGACTCGCCAGCGGGCTGCTGCGACTCGCCTGTTCTGCCGGCCGGAGACCCCGACATCAACGCTGCCTGGCCGGGAGGCCTGTATGGCGGTGGACTCGTGCCCGCAATCGTCATCGACCCGAGTGGACCACACCACTATGTCAGCAGCGCGTCGTACAACCACTACTCGCTGCTGCGAACGATCGAGGATGCCTGGGGCCTGCCGGAGCTCGGCTTCACGAGCGACCACATCCAGGTCCAGACGATGAACGAGTTCCTCGGCCACTAGCAACCTGACCAGCTCGGCCGGCTGCCCGTCGCACAGGCGAGCAGCCGGCTCGAGACCAACGCCCGCGGAAGGGGCCGAATGGCACTTGCGGGCCTTGGCCGAATCGCGAGGATGTTGGATGGCTCGCGGCGATCCCACCAAGGCTCCGAGGGAAGTTCACAGATGACGTTCCGTAATGACGATGGCGCAATCCCGTCAATACTCGAGGCCGCGGGTTCGGCGCGCATGGGCGCTGGACGAATCCGTGCGAGTGGAGGCCGCTGATCCGTGGACGCCCCGGCCACCTACGTCCAATTCGCGTTCATCGTGATCTCTGTCCCGAACCTGCTGGTGATCGTCGGGATGGTGGTGGTCTTCATCCTGGCGCTCCTGGCCCCGTTCCCGGGCCACCGCGTGATCGATCCGGACGACGATGACCGCCCTCGGTAGCGACCCGGCTCCCGAACCGGCCGACGGGTCCTGGACCGGGGCCGCGCGACGCCTCCTCGAGCGCCGCCTGCCGCTCAATCACCTCCTGCCAAGCCGGCAGCCGTTCTTCGTCGGCTCGTGGGTCTACGTCTTTGGCGTCGTGGCCATCACCGCCTTGATCTGGGTGGTCGGGAGCGGCGTCGTGCTCGCCTTCTTCGGCCCGGGCTGGTGGCACGTCTCGAGCATCGGCCGGTTCGTGAACAGCATCCACTTCTGGGCGGTCCAGCTCCTGTTCTTCTTCGTCGTGCTCCACCTCTGGGGCCAATACTTCATGGCGTCGTGGCGCGATGGGCGGGCGAAGACCTGGCTCGTCGGGGTGGTCGTATTCGTCGCCGCCCTGGTGACCGGGTTCACGGGCTACATCTCGCAGCAGAACCTCGATGCCCAGTGGATCGCGATCAACGCCAAGGACGGGATCAACGCCACCGGCGCTGGAGCATTCTTCAACGTCCTCGACTTCGGCCAGATGTATGGCATCCACGTGATGCTCCTGCCAATCATCGTGACGACCCTGGTGGTCCTGCACGTGCTCCAGGTCCGCCTGCGGGGCGTCGTCCGACCGATCGAGGAGCCCGCCGTTGCCGCCGGCCGCAAGCCGCCCGAGGCCGGCGCGTGATGAGCCGGCCCCAGGACGACCAGGAGGTCTACTACCGGGGGATCCCGACGATTCCCTATGACCTCCTCAAGGAGCTGCTGATCGCCTTCGTCGTCTCGGGCGTCGTGATCATCGCCCTCGCGCTCGCGCTTTCATCGCCGGATGCTCCACCGCTGACGATCCAGGCATGGGCCCAGGCCGACCCGGTCGACTTCGTGACCACGGCCACCTCGGAGCTGGCGGGCACCAGCTTCAGCTCGGCCTACGGCCCGCCGTACACGGACGGGTCGGACTCCATCCAGGCGATCGGGCCAATCGCGCCCCAAGCCTGGGCCGGCAATGCCGTCCACCTCGACACGGCGAAGGACTTTGTCCTGGGTCCGCTGGCAACGGCGGCAGTCGGCAACACCGACCTCGCCAGCGCGCTCACGACGTATGGGTCTGCCGACGACCCGACGCGCCAGGGCTGGCTCGACGCCTATACGACCGCGCTCGCCGACGCGACGGCGCAGAACGGAGCGGTGGCCGTGGCTCCCGGGAACTACGGGCCCGTACCCGTCCTGATGGCGAACCTGCTGGGCGTCGCGCGCTCGGGCGGCCTCGATGGCCTCCTGCTCGCGAGCGGCCAGTTCTACGCGACGAACTACACCGGCCCGCTGCTGTTCATGGGCGACGGCGGCTACCTCGCCGGCCTGGCGGAGGATCAACACCTCCTGGGCAGCCAGTGGGGAATGATGAACGAGACGGGCAGCTATCCCGGACAGGAGTGGCTGTGGCTCTACTCGATGTGGTACCAGCTGCCGCCGTACAACACCGCCCCGAATGCCGACCTGCTGGTCGTGCTCACGATGTTCGTCCTGACCCTGCTCCTGGCCCTCGTACCGTACATTCCGATCCTGCGAGACATCCCTCGCTGGGTCCCGATCCACCGCCTGATCTGGCGCAACTACTACCGCTGGCGGCGGGCGCACCCGGAGTCGGCCTCCAACTAGGCGCGGGACCAGGACCCCAGGAGACCGGTATGCAGGTGATCCACCAGGTCCTGGCGTATGCGGCGATCGTTGCCGTGATCGTCGTCCTCGCCTGGACGGTGTTCCTTGCCGTCACCAAGCGGACCCATGGCCGAGGCTACGATCGCGCCCAGGCCTCGATGGTCGGAATCATCGCGCTGGCGGCGATCGTCGGAGCGGCTTCATTCATCACTGGTGCCCGGCCGGCCGACGGCCTCCACCTGCTGTATGGCGCTGTTGCGATCCTGCTCATCCCGTTTGCTCGTTCGTTCCTTCGCGGGATCGCTCGGCGGGACACGCTGATCCTGCTGGTCGCGGTCATCGCGCTGGGCGGCGTCATCTACCGGCTGTTCGCGACGGGTTAGACCCGCGATCGAAGGAAACCGCGCCCGTAGGCACCTCGCCGGCCTTCGATTTGCGCCATGCGTCGGCAGGCCGCGGCTTGCGCTACCTGTGTCCGAGGGTCTGCTGTAGGACAATTGACCACATTACGAACATGGCGGGGCGCAGAGGAATTTGACAACGATGTCACTCGATCGAGGTCTCGTCGGGTCGTGGGAGCTGGCAGGCGATGGCCACGATCGTTCCGGCCGTGATCATCACGCCATCGTCCATGGCAGGGTCGCGTTCGTGCAGTCGACCGACGCGCGGATGGATCGCCCGATTGCCCGTATCGACGCCGGTGCTGGCCACCTGGAAGTGCCAACGTTCGGGGGACTCGGGACGACTGACTTCTCTGTGTCCCTTTGGGTCAATGCCGGAACGGCGTCGAAGGCGACCCTGGGTGACCTGGCCTCGTTCTTCGACGCGTCGGAACGGCGCGGCTTCAGCCTCGGCTTCCAGCACGGCGACGCGTGTGGGAGTCACCGCAATGATCGCAACCTGTTCTTCGGCATCGACGCGGGCTCCGAGCCTCGATGGACCGACTATGGCCGGCCTACGGACGATGTCGTCATGATCTACGCGCTGGCCACGCACGACGGGCAGCTCTACGCAGCCACGTGGGAAGAATCCTCGGCAGCGTCGCCTCGCGGGCACGTCTATCGCCTCGATGGCGAGTCGTGGGTCGACTGCGGCTCGCCCTGGGACTGCAACGCGGTCACGAGGCTCGCCGTCCACGATGGTCGTCTCTACGCTGGTGTCTCGCGGGTAAAGGGCGGTGGCTCGGGCCGTCCGGAGACGCTCAATGCGAATCCAGGTGGCCGAATCCTCCGCTATGAGGGCGGCACAACGTGGAGTGATTGCGGCCAGCTACCGGATGCCGATTCGATTGCCGGACTGGTGCCGTTCGACGGAGCGCTCCATGCGACCCCGCTCTACTCGCAGGGCGTCTATCGGATGAAGGCACCCGGCGACTGGGAATATGTCGGAGGGCCCGGGCGGCGGTTGCTTGCGCTCGGGGTTCACGCGGGACATCTGTACGGCGCCGGTAACGACCACGTGCACGTTGACTCGGCGATCCAACAGACAGCAGCAGGCGTCGTGGTCCCGGCCGAGTCCAACGAGGGCGGCGGCGGGGTGTTCCGTTACGACGGCGGGCAGACCTGGACGAACTGCGGCATGCAGCCGGACACGACTCAGGTCTATTCGATCGAGACGCACGGCGGTGAGCTGCACATCAGCACGTGGCCGACCGGTCTCGTGTTCCGGCGAGATGGGAGTCGGTGGCAGAACATCGGGCGTCTCGGCGTCGAAACCGAGGTCATGGGATTGGCCTCGTACAACGGCGTGCTGTACGCCGGGACGTTGCCGCATGCGGAGGTCTATCGGTACGACCGGGACGATTCGTGGAAAATGCTGCGCTCCCTCGACCAGACCCCGGACGTCCTCTATCGGCGGGTCCACGCGATGGGCGTCTACCGCGGCGAGCTCTTCTGCGGCACCCTGCCGTCGGGCCGGGTCTACTCGCTGCAGACGGGTGTCGTCGTATCTCACGATCAGTTGCTGGCAGCGGGATGGCGCCACGTGGCGGCGGTGCGAGCAGGCGCGGAGGTTGAGCTATTCGTCGATGGCCACAGCGTCGCGAAGCGCAGCGCCCCAGGCGCGGGCCCCGCGATCGACCTCGGCTCCGGCGCAACGCTTCGGCTCGGCGGCGGTCCACATGCCGGCATGGACGGAGAACTCGCGGCCGTGCGCCTCTACGATCGAGCCCTTGAAGCCACCGAGATCGTCTCCCTGGCGGTCCGTCCTGGGGTCGCCTGAGACCACTGCCGCACCTTCGACCTCCCGGACAGTCCCGGTGCGTTGCTCAGATGTGGGGCGCGACGCTTTCCGCGAGGAGCTGCATGAGCTCGACCTGGGCGTCGTAGGCGAGCAGCGGAAAGTGGCTGCGGGCAACGAACTCGACCGGCACGCCGGCCTGCCTGCGGATGTCGAGGAGCGTCTCGACGAGCTCAGCGGGCGTCCCGGCGTGCGCCGCCCGGCCATTGACGAGCGTCTCGTCGGGGCGGTCGAACTTCGGCGGGGTCGCCGCTGGCAGCGGCCGGATCGCCGAGGCCTCCATGTCCGAGTACTTCCACTGCATCGCCCAGGTCACATCGCGATAGCGGGCGAGCGCGTCGGCCCTCGATGAGCCCGCCAGCAGCACCGAGTAGTGGATGAACCGGAACGTCGCCGGGTCGCGGCCGATCTTGCCGCACTCGTCGAGGACCCAGTGGACCTGCTCGACGAACTTCGCGACCGGCGAGCTGACGAACAGCCCATCGGCGAGGCGGGCGGCGCGTCGGACCGCCGGCTCCGCGCCACCGCCGACGAGGACGGGGATCTTCGACGGCGGTGTTGGCCGGATGCCGAGCGTCGGCAGGTCGTAGACCGCGCCGTGGTGGGTGAATGGCTCGCCTGTCCAGGCCTGCGGCAGGATCTGGAGGATCTCCTCCATCGCTGCGCCGCGACGGCGCGCATCGGCGCCAAGGCCCGTGAATTCGATCTCGTTCCAGCCCAGACCGAGCCCCAGGAGCAAGCGGCCGTGGCTCAGGAGCTGGACGGTCGCGGCGTCTTCGGCCAGCCGGAGCGGGTGGTGCAGCGGGGCGAGGATGACGCCGGTTCCGAGCTCGATCGTCGAGGTCGCCTGGGCGAGCGCCGCGCCCACGACGAGGAGCGAGGGCATGTAGCCGTCGTCGACGAAGTGATGCTCGGTCGTCCAGACGGACGCGAAGCCGAGCTGCTCGGCCTCGACGGCCAGGCGGACCGTTTCGTCGTATGTCCGCGTCCAGTCGGTCTCGCCGGGTCGAAGCTGCGCGCTGAGGAGTCCAAAGCCGAGGGCCATGGGAACACGATAGACGAAGGTGGCGGATCGAGCGCGCCAGGCAAGCTGTCGCGGCCGAGGGCGCATGATGGTTCGCGATGGGCACATCGGGGGCAATTCGTGGGCGCGTCCTGGTCGTCGCAATCGTCGCGGCCCTGATCGCGACGGCGTGCGGTGCGAGCACTTCCACCTCGACTCCCCTCGCCGGGATCGACAGCACGCTGGGCAGCCAGGGCCCGAGCAGCGGCGTCACCCCGTCCCCGGCCACGAAACCGGTCAAGGCACCCAAGCCGACCCCCAGGCCGACCGCGGCGCCCAAGCCGAAGCCGACCGCCTGTCGAGGCGTCATCCCGAGCTCGCTCTCGGCGCTCCAGGGCCCGCTTCGCCTGCCGCTCGGGCCGACCACCAGCGCGAAGCTCTGGTACGTCGTCGACGGCGACACGATCCGCCTCTCGAACGGCGAGTACGTGCGGCTCATCGGGATGGACACGCCCGAGACGGTCAAGCCCGGCACGCCGGTCCAGCGATATGGCCCACAGGCGAGCGCCGACCTCAAGCGGATGCTCGCCGGCCGAAGCTCGGTGATCCTCGAGAAGGACGTCTCGAACACCGACTGGTACGGCCGGCTCCTGCGCTTCGTGTGGATCCGCTCGGGAACCGCCTGGCTCCAGCTCGACTACGAGCTCGTCGTCCGCGGTGATGCCCGGATCGACACGATCGCCCCCGACATCCGCTACGAGTCCGACTACGCCTCAGCCGAACGGGTGGCCCAGGCTCATCATGTCGGCCGTTGGGCGACCTGCTAGCGAGTGGAGCGACACGTGACTTCTGACTTCGACGAGAGCCTGCCCGCGATCAGCGACGACGAGTTCCGGTCGGTCCGGGCGGCGTCGCGACCGTACTCGGTGGCGATCCTGAAGGTCGGCCCCAACTACGGGACGCCCGACCGGACCAATCCCGACGATCCGGTCATGGCCGTGATCCTCCGGCATGCCAAGCGCAA
>JANWLH010000099.1 GCA_025450915.1 Candidatus Limnocylindrales bacterium
AAGGCCCGTGGCTATCAGGTCGCCACGGCGGTGAAGGGCAAGGGCGGGCTGTGGAAGTTCCTCACCGGCGTCAGTGAGCTACAAGGCGTCACGTTCCCCGAGTTCCGCGACCCTCCCTGACGCGTGCCTTCTCGTCCGGGCGAGCCGGACAGGGATTTGGATCGCTTCCTGGCCGTCGTGGCCTGGAGGGAACCCGATCCGTTGCTCCTGCGGTGGCGCAGACAGCCCATCCCCCCGACGATGCGTGTTTCCGGCAAATGCGCGGACCTTCTTCGTGGCAGTGATGCGCGATCGCGAACTTCTCAGAGAGTTCTCAGGACTGCGAGCGATACCGTAGGTGGGAACGGCGCCCAACCGACCGAGACGGAGGCCCCATGCGCACAACTCTTCGTTGGGCAACGGTTCTAGCTGCGCTGGTCCTTGCCGTAGCGGCCTGCACGGCGACGGCCTCACCGCCAGCCACCCAGCCACCAATGAGTCCGTCGCCCTCCTCGCTGGCGCCCGCATCGCTGCCTCCGGCCCAGCCGTCGGCCGCTCCCACCACGACCTCATCATCCATCCCCTCCGTCCCGCCAGCGTCGTCGGCGTCGGCTTCGGCCGGGCTCGGCGGATCGTGGACCGGGACCTGGCAGGACGTGACGCCCGACCAGGTGGCCGGCACGTTCACGCTCACCTGGACCCAGAGTGGCAACACCCTCACGGGCAGCATCGCCGTCAAGGGGACACCGTGCCTCGCCGCCGCCTCCGTCAGCGGCTCGGTCAGCGGGAGCACGATCACATTTGGAGCGGTCTCGGGCGCGCACACCGTTGTCTATGACGGGACGGTCAGCGGAACCACGATGAAGGGCACCTACACGGCACCTGCTGCCTGTGTCGATGCGAAGGGCAACTGGACGGCGACCAAGAACTAGGCCTGGATCGAGGCCACGAGTCGAACGGAGCTGAGCGCGCGATCGGCGTCCGCCGAGACCTTCGGTGCTTCACCAAACGATTGGAATGACCCGGCGTTCGGGCAAGTCGAGCCTCAGACGGACTCCTGGAGCGCCTCGAGGAGTTTCGTGCCGTCGATCCTGCCGAGCCCGGTGCACGCATCCCAGCCCGGTCCGGCCGGGTAGGCCCCGTTGTCGCCCTCGGTGATGTCCCGGATCGCCGGCGCGCCGGCGGGGCTGTAGAGGAGGGGATTGAGGAATCCCACGGGCCGCCCGAGCCGCTGGTTCAGCAGGGCGACCAGCCCGGCGTAGAGCGGCGCGACCGCGCTCGTGCCGCCGATGACCATGTCGCGGCCGTCGACGCGGACGGCATACCCGCTGGCCGGGCTCGCGTCGCCGGCCACGTCGGGGACGCCCCGGCCGGTCCGCCCGCCGGGGTTCGAGGAGACCGGCAGGTGGGCCGCCGCCTGGTAGGCCGGCGGCGCGAAGACATCGCTGATCCCGCCGCCGGATGCGCCACCGTCGACGCCGTCGTTCCACGTCCGCTCATCGCTGATTGCCGTCAGCGAACCGGCGATCCGGGTGCCGCCGCAGGCCAGGACATTGGGGCTGGACGCGGGGAAGTCGGCGTGGGCCCGGCCGTCTCCGACGCGATCGCCGGAACCGTTGTCGCCGGACGCGCAGGTGACCGTGACTCCCAGGCGAGCGGCATCGGCGAAGACCTGGTCCATCGCCTTCATCGCCTGGGCCGTCCAGGCAGCTTCGGGACCACCCCAGCTGATCGAGATCACCGACGGTCGGTTGGACTCGTCGTGGACGGCCCGGCTGATCGCGTCGAGGAAGCCGCGGTCGGTGTTCGGAGCGAAGTAGACGACGATCCCGGCCCCGGGCGCGATCGAGCCCGCGACCTCGATGTCGAGCATGACCTCGCCGTCCGCGCTGTCGGCGGTCGTCGGCTCGTTCCGGCCGCCGTCGACCGCGACGAACGTGACCGCCGGCGCGTCGATCCTCAGCCTCGCGAAGTAGGCCGCGACGTCGGCCGGCCGGAATCCACCGCCGAGCTCGATGAGCGCGATCACCTCGCCGTGCCCGTCGGCATCGGGCACGAAATCGTAGAGGCGGGCGATCTCCGGGGGCGTGAAGCTGCGCTCGACGACCGTCGCCGGCCGAAAGGCACCCCTGGCGGTTGACGGGCCCGTCGGACCGGCGGTGGCCGGATCGGACCGAAGGACCCGGAAGTGGGGCCGTGCCTGGGGGCGATCGTCGAGCCCGAAGACGCCCTCGATGACGGGCTCCAGGCGGGCCGGGATCGTCACCGGTCCCGTCCGGCCGCGATAGCTGATGCCGTTGAGCTCGTAGCCCAGGAGGTCGACCCCGAAGGCCGCCCCCAGTCGACTCGCGCTGCCGGCCAGGCTGACCCTGCGCTCGGCGACGGCGACCTCGAGGACCTCGAGCCCGTGCTCACGAGCAAAGGCCTCGACCAGCTCGATGTCGCCCGGCTCGGCGCCGCCGGTTGCCCGAAGCTCGGTTCGGGTCAGGAACGACCGGGCGTCGCCTGACGTCGCCGAGCTCGGCGCGGCCGGCGACGGCGTTCGTCGACGGAGCCGGATCGTCACCTCGATCCGCTCGTCGGGTGGGATCGGGCCGACCGCCCGGGCACCGGGCACCGGGTCTCGATCGCTTCCCTCGATGGCAATCCGGGGCTCGTTTGCAGGCAACGTCGTCCCTCCGTGCGTGCTGGCAGACGCAGGGCGAGGCTAGTTCCGGGCGAGAGCGTGGTCTATGGGCAGGTTGACCTAGGAGCCCGGATCGAGGCCGGTCCTAGGCGCCGGGGATGCTCGTCGGTGGTCCGCTCGGCTGGGCATTGCCACCCGGCGTCTTGTGCCCGCCCGGCCGAGGCAGGCGAACCTGGAAGCCGCCGACGCTCACGGCGTCGAACGACCCGTCGGCGGCCTGGGTTCCCTCAGCCGTGATCGTCATGCCCGCCTTGATGTCGGCGATCGTGGCCTTGCTCGCGCCGAAGACCTGGAAGGTCGTCGCCGAGCTCACGTGGATCGTCGTCGTCGTTCCACCGGGCTGCTTGATCGTGATCGTGCTGGCCGTCGTGGCCGTGACCTGGCCGAAGACGCGGGGCAGGACGACGCTGATCGCGGTGATCGTGTAGGAGCCGTCCGTCGCCTTCGACTCACGGAAGGCGACCTGGTCGCCGACCTTGAGACCCGAGACGCCGATGGTGGCACCCGCCCTGGTGATCTTCGTCGCGCTGCTCACGGTGATCGTGCGCGTCCAGCCGTCCGCCGTCTTGAGCGACAGGCTCGAGCCGTCGATCGAGCTGATCGTGACACCGCCGGCCACGCCCTGGCCCCCACCGCCGAAGCCGAAGCCGAAGCCACCTCCGGCGAAGGACGGGCCGAAGGGGCCTCCGAATGGCCCCGCGCCCATCGAGGGGCCGCGGTGATTGGGAGTGGGCGAGCCGCCCGGCTTCGTCGGGGTCGTCTGCGTCGTGCCACCGGCCCGAGGGCTCGGCGAGGCCGCCAGGGTGATCGCCGCCGAGAGCGCCAGGACGATGACCACGCCGGCCACGATCGCCAGCCGGATCGGGTTGCCGCCTGGCAGGCGCAAGGAGAACGAGGGCCCGGTTGCGTTGGTCATTGCGCTGGTCTCCACGGTGCACATGGTGGATCGAGCCGGGTCGCGGCGAGGCTCACAATGCGGCCGATTGCTGACGCCGTCCTGAGAGCTGCCGATGATCCGGTGCGTCCCGTCACCAGCTCCAGGTCACCAGCTCCAGGTCATCGTCGCCGCCAGCTCCTCCCCGGCCCCGAGGAAGACCTGGCCGGTTCCCTCGACACCGGCCGCCGACAGGCGCAGCGCGTCGGGCCACGCGGTGGCCGGTTCGATGCACGCCGAGCCGGGCGGTGAGAAGACGACGACGCTCTGAACCGGCCCCGAAAACGCGATCCGCAGCTCGAGGTCCGGCCAGGCGATGACCGCCGGGCTGCGGGCCTCGATGAACACGTCGTCGAGCCGACGAGACCCAAGAGCCGGTCCCGTGCGCAGGTCGAAGGAACCGTCGACCGCCACGCTCGTGCCTGCCGGGATCCGCTCCCCGTCAAGCACGAGGCGCCGGTCCGCGAGGACGGTCACCGCGAGGTCCTCGTCCGGGCCCCGCCGGAACCAGGGATGCCAGCCGAGGGCCGCGGGCATCGGCTCCGTCGCGGTGATCGACGCGGCACATTCGAGCGAGCCTGGTCGGAGGCTGATCCGCTGGCGGACGACTCCGCCCAGGGGCCACCTCTCGGGATCGATGGCCAGGCGCAATGCGACGGACGCGGGGCTTGCCGTCTCGACCTGCCAGGGGACCTCGAAGCACGCGCCGTGGATCGCGTGATTCGCGTCGTTCGCGGCCAGCCGGTACGAGCGGCCGTGCCAGTCGACCCGGCCACCACGGATCCGCCCGACCCAGGGGCCCATCAGGAAGCTCCCCCAGCTGATGGCCGGAAAGCTCGATCCTGCCTGGGCCCGGTCGATGAGCCGCTCCCGGCCGCCGGCCACGAGCGAGGCCAGCCGCCCGCCCGATTCCGGGTCGACGATCGCGTGGTCGGGGCCCGCGTCGAGCCGGACGATCACGCGGCCATCAGCCCGGCTCCCGCGGCCGGGGTCACCGGGAAGACGCGCGGGCTGAACCCGGTCCGGGCGGCATAGTCCGACTCGACCGCCGCCCGCAGGTCCTCGACGGCGCCGGGCCGGACCAGGTTGATCGTGCAGCCGCCGAATCCGGCCCCGGTCATCCTGGCCGCCACGACGCCAGGTGTCGACACGGCGATTTCGACGAGCGCATCGAGGGCCGGCGAGCTGACTTCGAAGAGATCGCGCAGCGAGGCATGGCTGGCCGCGAAGAGCCGGCCGATCGCCGGCAGGTCCCCGATCTCGAACGCCCTGATTGCCTCGAGCACTCGTTCATTCTCGTGGACGACATGGCTGGCCCGGCGCAGGACGACCGGTTCCAGCCAGCCTCGTGCGGCGGCTTCGCCGATCAGCTCGGCCGATGCGTCGCGCAGCGAGTGGATCGCCGGGTCGTGACCGGCCAGCACCTCGACCGCGGCGTCGCACTGCGCGCGGCGAACGTTGTACTCGGAGCCGGCCAGTGCCCGGGCCTGGCCGCTGTCGCAGACGACGAGGGTCAGCCGGTCGAGGGGCAGGGCCACCGGCTGCCAGTCGAGCGAGCGGCAATCAAGCAGGAGCGCGGCGTCGGCCCGGCCACAGGCCACGGCGAACTGGTCCATCAGGCCCGACTGCACCCCGACGAAGCCGTTCTCGGCGCGCTGGGCAATCCGGGCCAGAGCCATCGGCTCGGGGCCCCCGGCCGATCGCCCCAGGAGCGCGTGGGCCACCGCCAGCTCGATCGCCGCCGACGATGACAGGCCGGCGCCGGTCGGCAGGTTCGAGCCGATGACCCCGCGCATGCCGCGCAGCTCGAGGCCCGCGGCCGCCATCGCCCAGGCCGTCCCGACGGCGTAGTCGGGCCACGCCCCAGTCCGCCCGGGCAGCCGGTCGAGGTCGAACTCGGCGCGCTCGCCGGTATCGGCACGATGCAGGACGACCCGCCGATCGTCGGTGGGCACGAACGCGATCCGGATCTCGCGATCGATCGCCGCCGGCAGCACGTAGCCGAGGTTGAAGTCGGTGTATTCGCCGATCAGATTCACCCGGCCGGGGGCCCGGGCGACGCGGATCGCGGCAGCCTGCGCCGCGGCCTGCGGTTCGAGGGCCTGGAGCCGAGCGCCCAGGGCGGCCGGGTCGGTCGGGTCAGTCAGCGCCGGGGACCGCGCTGCTCAGGTAGTGCATTGGCGAGACGGTCCGGAGGCGCTCGGCGGCCTCCTCGGCGCTCAGGTCGCGCTGGGTCTCGGCAAACATCTCGTAGCCGGCAATGAACTTGCGCACCGCGGCCCGCTGGAGCGGCGGGTAGATATGGCCGTGGAGCTGCCAGTACTCGTTCGGCTGGCCGTCGAATGGCGCCTGGTGCCAGCCCATCGAATACGGAAACGGCAGGCGGAAGAGGTTGTCGTAGCGACCCAGGAGCTCGATCAGCGTTGCGGCCAGCGCGTCGCGGCTCGAGCCGTCGAGGTCGGGCAGGCGCTCGACCGGACGCTTCGGGATGATCAGGGTCTCGAACGGCCAGACGGCCCAGAACGGGACGACGACGAGCCAGTCCGCGTTCTCGACGACGACCCGCTCGCCGTGCTCCTCCTGGGCCGCGTAGTCGAGGAGCAGCCGGCTGCCGTGTGCCTCGTACCAGGCCCGCTGGCTGGCACCTTCCCGGGCGGCCTGGTGGGGGAGGGCCGTGCCCGCCCAGATCTGGCCATGCGGATGGGGATTCGAGGCGCCCATCGTCTCGCCCCGGTTCTCGAAGACCTGGACCCACTGGTAGTCGGCGCCGAGCTCGGCCGTCTCGGCGGCCCACACGTCGATCACCGCCCGGACGTCGGGCTTCGACATCAGGGCGAGGGTCACGTCGTGGCGTGGCGAGAAGCACAGCACCCGGCAGGTCCCCGGCTCGCCCTCGGCGCGGAGCAGGCCGTCGTCGATCCGCTCGGCGGACACCTCCGGCCGCAGCGCGGCGAAGTCGTTGGTGAAGACGAACGTCCGATCGTAGGCCGGGTTGATCAGGCCGTTCGCGCGGGTGTTCGTCGGACACAGGTAGCAGGTCGGGTCGTAGGCGACATCGGGCGGCCGGCTCGACGGGTCCTGGCGGCCGAGCCAGGGCCGCCGCGTACGCTCGGTGGACACGAGGACCCACTCATCGACGAGCGGATTGAACCGGCGGTGCGGGTTCGCCAGGACGCGTGCCGTCCGGCCGTCGCCATCGCGCTCGATCCGGGTGCCCGGCGCCCGCTCAGTCTGCACGTCGGCCGATCTGGATCGGTTCATCGACCGCGTCGTAGGCGAGGCTCCGGCGCAGCGCGCCGACGGCTGCGGGATCCACGAGGACCAGCTCCCGGACCCGGCTGCGGATGAGCTCCTGCGCGCCTTCCTCGAGGCCGATGTCGCTGATCACCATGTCGGCCTGGTCGAGCCCGGCGATCGAGCTCAGGGCCACCTGGCCCCACTTCGTATGGTCGGCGACGACGACCAACCGCCCGCCGGCTTCGATCAGCGCCCGGTTCGTCTCCGCTTCCATCAGGTTCGGCGATGTGAAGCCGGAATGGGCGTCCATGCCATGGACACCCATGAACACGAGATCGACGTGGACGCTGCGCAGGGCGGCCACCGCGAACGGCCCCACGAGCGCATCCGAAGGAGTCCGGACGCCGCCGGTCATGATGATCGTCTGGTCGGGCCGGCCGGCGTCGTGGAGCACGTCGGCCACCCGGACCGAGTTCGTGACGACCGTCAACCCGACGACCTCGGTCAGCCGCCGGGCCAGGGCGTAGGTGGTCGTGCCGGCGGAGATCCCGATCGCCGTGCCGGGCTCGACGAGGGTGACGGCCGCATCGACGATCGCCTCCTTCTCGGCCTCCTGGAGGGCCGACTTGGCGGCGAATCCGGGCTCGAAGAGGGCACTGCCGGGGAGGGCCGTGGCTCCGCCGTGGACCTTCTCGATCAGCCCGCGCTCGTGGAGCAGCTCCATGTCCCGGCGGATCGTCATGTCCGAGACGCCCAGGTCACGGACGAGGTCGGCGACCCGAACCCCGCCGTCCTCGCGCACGCGATCGAGGATGTACGCCTGGCGCTGGCGGGCTAGCATGGGCGGCGCGAGGCGGCCCGTCCGCCGATGCGGGCCTGACCAGCGACCTTCACTCGATCCTCCGATGCGCCCGGGCAGGCTCGAGCCCGGCTGGACAAGAATACCGCCATAAGTCAACGAGTTGCCACATGTTCGTGTGGATACAAGTTGGAATCCCTTGACAATGGCCCATCACGAGCCGACAATCCGTTTGGGTTTGTCGGTTTCTGTTTAACAACGCAACAGAGCGGCGGACAGAGCCGAAGGAGGAGGACCATGGCGATTCAAGACACGTCGCGGCCGGAGGCACCGTCCACGACGGGTCCGCGCAGCGTCAGTCGGCGCGACATCCTCAAGGGGATGGCCGTCGTGGCCGGCGCGGCCGCCCTTCCTACGATCCTCGTCGCCTGCAGCTCCACGCCGACGACCGCGCCGGGTGGCGGCGGTGGCGGCGGCGCCGTGACCGGCACCGTGACAGTCGGCAGCAACCACTCCGACCCGGGCGAGCTCAAGGGAATGCAGGCGATCAACGCCGCGTTCATGGCCGCCAACCCGGGCTCCAAGGTCGTCATGAACACGGTCGACCATGGCACCTTCCAGAACCAGATCAGCGCGTACCTGCAGGGCACGCCCGAGGACGACTTCACCTGGTTCTCCGGCTACCGGATGCGCTTCTTCGCGTCGAAGGGCCTGGCCACGCCGATTGACGACGTGTGGGCGAAGGTCAAGAGCAACTACACGGCGGGCTTCGCGACCTCGGTCACCGGCGACGATGGCAAGGTCTACGGCATCCCGGTCGACTACTACCCGTGGTGCGTCTTCTACCGCAAGAGCCTCTTCGCGGCCAAGGGCTACACGATCCCCAAGACCTGGGACGACCTCAAGGCCCTGTGCACGAAGATGCAGTCCGACGGCCTGATCCCGATCGCCTTCGGCGACAAGGACGGCTGGCCGGCGATGGGCACCTTCGACATCCTCAACCTGCGCCTCAACGGCTACCAGTTCCACGTGGACCTGATGACCGGCAAGCAGAAGTGGACCGACCCGAAGGTCACGACGGTCTTCCAGAAGTGGGCCGAGATCATGCCCTTCCACGACACGACCTATGCCGGGCTGACCTGGCAGAAGGCCGCCGACACGCTCGTCCAGCAGAAGTCGGGGATGTACTTCCTGGGCCTCTTCATGACCAGTGAGTTCCAGGCGACCGAGAATCCGGCCGACCTCGCCGACGTCGACTTCTTCCCGTGGCCGACGCTCGGCACGCAGTACGACTCGGAGGCCGCCCTCGACGCGCCGATCGACATCTGGATGGTCACCTCGAAGTCGGCCACCCTGCAGGCCGACATGGACACCGCCAAGGCGTACATGGACTTCTGGTCGAAGGGCTCGACCCAGCTCCTGATGTTCCAGAACCAGCCGGGCCTCATCCCGGCCGCCAGCGACACGGATACGAGCACGTACAGCGATCTTCAGAAGAAGGCAGCCTCCATCGTCGGCGCGGCCCAGAAGATCACCCAGTTCCTCGATCGCGACTCACGTCCGGACTTCGCGGGCGCGGACGGCATGCAGGGCTTCCTCCAGAAGTTCCTGGCCAATCCGACGCAGGACACCACCGGCCTCCAGAAGCAGATCCAGGACTTCTGGGACGCGCTTCCGCCGGCAACGGTCTAGCCCCTCCTCCACGACCTTGGCCCGTGCCTGATCCGCAGGTACTCAGCCTTGCCCCCGCTCCGGCACCAACCGGAGCGGGGGTTGTCGCGTCCGGCCCTCGCAGGCGGCGCTTCAGCATCCTGACCCGGCGGGACAAGATCGTCCTGCTCGTGATCGTCGGGATCCCGGTCTTCCTCGACATCGCCTTCATCTGGGGGCCGACGGTCGCCTCGATCCTCTTCTCGTTCACCAATTGGCAGGGCTACGGGGGAATCACCGCCCAGAACATCGTCGGCATCCAGAACTACACGTTCCTGTTCACCCAGTACACGCTCTTCTGGCCGGCCCTCATCCACAACCTGATGTGGCTGGCGTTCTTCGTCTTCATCGCGTCGCCGATCGGCATCTTCTTCGCCGTGCTCCTCGACCGGGAGATCCGCGGCAGCCGGTTCTACCAGAATGTCTTCTACTTCCCGGTCGTCCTTTCGCTGGCCGTCGTGGGCATCATCTGGGAGCTCCAGTACGCTCCCGATGGCTTCATTGACAGCGCCCTGGGCCTGACCAAGCAGACCAACGCGATCGACTGGCTGGGCAATCCCAGCCTGAACATCTGGGCCGTGCTGGTGGCCGCGAGCTGGCGGCACGTCGGCTACATCATGGTTCTCTACCTGGCCGGGCTGAAGAGCGTCGATCCGACGCTCCGCGAGGCCGCCGCGATCGATGGCGCCTCCGATGTCCAGACGTTCTTCCGGGTGATCTTCCCGGTGATGGCGCCGATCAATGTCGTGATCGTGGTCGTGACCGTGATCGAATCGCTGCGTGCCTTCGACCTCGCCTACATCATCAACCAGGGTACGAACGGCCTCGAGCTCCTGTCGATCCTGATCACCAACAACAGCATCAGCGAGGCGAGCCTCGTCGGACGGGGGTCGGCCATCGCCGTCATCCTGCTCGTCATCTCGCTCGTGCCGATCACGCTGTATCTGACCAGGGTCATGCGGAGCACCGGCGAATGACCGCCAGCGTGATCGCCGGACGACCCAATCGCCGCCGGATCCGGAAGGGCCGGGTGGCGCTGCATGCCTTCCTGATCACGATGTCGGTGGTCTGGCTGTGGCCGCTCGCCTGGGCGCTCCTGAATGCGCTCCGCCCCCTGAGCGACACGATCAAGAACGGCAGCTGGTCGTGGCCGACAACGCTCAACCTCAACAACTTCATCAACGGTTTCCAGCAGGCCAACCTCGGCTACTACTACCTCAACACGCTGATCGTCGTCGTCCCGGCGGTCCTGATCGTCCTGCTCGTCGCATCGCTCGTCGCGTTTGCGCTTACCCGGGTGCGCTCGCGGGTCAACCTCTTCCTGTTGCTGATGTTCACCGCAGGAAACCTGTTGCCCCCGCAGGTGATCATCGTGCCGCTCTACTACATCTTCAACTGGATTCCCCTACCCAGTGCCGTTGCCGACAACGGCCGGCTCTACGACCAGTACATCGGAATCATCCTGATCCACGTCGTCTTCCAGATGGGCTTCTGCATCTTCGTCCTGAGCAACTACATGCGGACCCTGCCCAAGGAGCTCAACGAGGCGGCGCTGGTCGACGGAGCGTCGCTCTTCCGGACCTTCCGGAGCGTCATCCTGCCCCTCTGCGCCCCGGCCCTGGCCGCCCTCGGGACGCTCGAGTTCACGTTCATCTACAACGACTTCTTCTGGGCGCTGCTGCTGATGAAGACGGGCTCGAAGCGGCCGATCACGTCGGCGCTCAACAACCTCCAGGGTCAGTTCTTCACCGACCAGAACGTGCTGGCGGCGGTCGCCCTGATGGTCGCGGTCCCCACGATCATCGTGTACATCGCGCTCCAGCGGCACTTCATCCGGGGCCTGACCCTGGGCTCGACGAAGGGCTAGCTACCCGCCAGCTGGACGGGAGCCACCTGGCGATGGTCGGCGTCGACCGCGAAGAAGGCGCGTGGCCACCAGCCGAAGAAGCCGGCGAGCAGGACGACGGGCAGCTGCCGGATCCGGATGTTGTAGCGGGCGACCGAGTCGTTGTACAGCTCGCGCCGGTCGGCGATCACCCCTTCGAGGCGCTGGATCTCGGCCTGCAGGGCCAGGACGTTGGCCGCGGACTTGAGCTGGGGGTAGTTCTCGACCGTCGCGAAGAGCTGGCGAATCGCGCTGCTCGTGGCGGCTGAGGTCGCTGCCTGATCCGACACTGGGGCATCCGCCGAGTAGGCGTTGCGCAGGCGGGTCACCTCCGTGAGCACGTCCTGCTCGAAGCCCATGACCCCCCGGACGGCGCTGACCAGGTTGGGCAGCTCGTCGAAGCGCTGCTTGAGGGCGACATCGATGTTCGCCCAGGCCTTGTCGATGCGCTGCTTGAGGGCCACGACCTCGTTGTAGCTCGTGTAGGCGAAGAAGCCCAGGAGGCCGAGGATCAGCAGGGCCACGAAGACCGCGGCTGCGACGTACGGCATCAGAGTGCTCCTCCCGAGCTGATCATCCAGGCAAGGGCGACGGCACAGCCGATCGACAGGACGGCCCCGAGAAGCCCCAGGATGAAGCGGTCGTCGGCTCGCTGGGCCGCCGCGGCCGGCGTTCCAGCGGTGACCAGCAGGCGCTGTGACGGGTCGCCGGCGAGGATCAGGCTGCCGGGCGTGATGTCGAACGTCCGCTCCGCCCGGGCCGCCTCGTCGGCCGTGGCCAGGGCCGGCATTGCCGCGGCCGGGTCGAGGCTCGGTGCCCGGGTCGGGCGGCCGATCCCGAAGCCCGGGATCGCCGCGTTGCCCCAGGCCTGCTCCGGGCTCGTTGCGATCGCACCACGCGACTCGGCTGCCGCGAGATCGGCCGCGATCTCCGGATCGCTGCTCGCCGGGTCGAGGTCGCCGTGGTCGCTGTCCTGCATGGCATCGGACCCGTCGGGGTCGGCCAGCTGGTCGAAGGGCAGGACCATGCCCACGACCGTGACCGCATCGCCGACGGCGAGGCGCGCCTCCCGGTAGTGGCGCCGGCCACCGCCCAGCCCGAATGCCGTCGCACCGAACAAACTGCTCGATGCCCGCAGGGCAGGGGAGCCGTCTGATCCGTCGAGCGCCTGGCCGGCCGGGTGGACCGTGAGCAGGTCGGCGATCTGCGTTGCCCGGTCCTTCTCGGAGACGTCCGTCGCTGGTCCCGTCCGCAGGTCGAGGCCGGCCGGTTCCTCGCCGAGGACGCCGCTCCGGGCATTGAACAGGTCGGGGACGTCGAAGACGGCGCCGCGGGGAAAGACCCGGATCGTGCCGCTCGCGTCACGGATCCGGAAGCCGATCGCCCGTTCGTCGCGGAAGACCCGCGATTCGGACCGTTCGCCTTCTTCGGTCACGCTCGCCCGGTAGTAGACGCACGGTTGCGACTGGAGCGGCGAGGTCAGGGTCAGCTCGGCCGCCTCGATCGTCCCGCTGACCCGGTTCTGGCCGACCGCGATCGCCGAGATCGTCGCGCCGGCGACATCCGAGATCAGCGCCGCGCGGCGATAGCCGCCGAGGCCGCGCCACAGGAGGATCAGGCCGCCGACGATCCCGATGACCGCCAGGGTGATGGGTCCACTCACCGGTCCATCGTAGCGGCGCCGATTCGCGTGGCGCGAGACTCCGAAGGTCAGGGGCCGTCCCCGCCGGGGGTCCGGCGGATCGACAGGGCGACGAGGAGCACGCCGAGCACGATCAGGCCCGCAGGCCAATAGCGGTCGACGTCGAGGGCGGGAACCAGCGTGCGGAGGAGGAAGAACAGGCCGATCGCGACCAGGAAGAGGCCGGCGATCACTCCGCCGCTCCCCGGATGCTCCCTGCGGTAGGCACGATTCGCCTGGCGCGCCGCGTGGCGCGCATCCCTCGCCGCTCGCCGCGCGTCCCGCGCGGAACCGTCGGGCGGGCTCGAGGGTCCAGGACCGCTGCCAGCGCCGGGTGTCCAACCGCCCGCGATCGGTGCCCCGAACCCGGCTCCCGCCGGATCCGTGGCCGGGGGAGGGGCGGCCGACGGCTCTCCCGGCGAGGCCGGCGGCGGCGCCGCCGCGGCTGGAGCGCCGGGCCCCGGGGCCGCCCCGGCCGAGCTCGGCCAGCTCGACGTCCAGCCGCTCGCGCCCGACCATCCGCCGGCACTCGTCCAGCCACCCGATCCGACCGGCTCCTCGGGGACGACGATCGCCATGACGATGTAGATCAAGAGGAAGATCCCGCCGGACAGGATCACGAGGATCGCCCAGCCGACGCGAACAAGCGATGGGTCGAGATCGAAGTGCTCGGCGACGCCGCCGGCGACACCGGCCAGCATCCGGTCGGACCGCGAACGGTAGAGGGGGTCGTTCATTCGCAACCTCCAGCGGGGTTGAGCTCAATGGTGCCCGCGTTGGCGGTGATCTGCAGGGTGCTTGCCGCAGGATCCTCGTTGAACGCAGGACTCGGGGTTCGCCACGTGTCGCCATCGCGGGACATCCCCGCCGAAGCGAAGTTGTTGCTCGAGAGGACTCCGCCCAGGTTGATCGTCAGGTCTCCGCCGGTCGGCACGCACAGGCCGAGATGACCGGCATTCACCGTGATCGAACCGGACGTCCCACCCAGTGCCGGTCCGCTTCCCGCGAGCTTGATCAGCAGGTTGCCCGCGTTCACCGTCGCATCGAGGTCAGCGCCCTCGGCCTCGGAGAGGTCGAGCCGGACCGTGCTGGCATTGGCCGTGAGCGACAGGCTGGTCCACCTTGTTCCCGCAAGGCCCAGCCGTGTGTCCGAGGCGTTCATGACGAAGGTGGCGTCGTAGATCGGATCCGTCGGCAGGCGGACGTCCCAGTCGGATCGGCTGCCGCCGATGTCGAAGACGCCCGCCTGGGGTGGGCTGATGTGCAGCGATGAGGGCCCGCTGTCGATCACCGGTTGGTGATCGTCGGCGGCCGTGCCCGAGAGCGACCAGCTGGCGCCGGGCGTCGTCTCGACGCTCGAGGTGCCGCAGTCGAACGTGATCGACACCTCCGCCGGGCCGGCCAGCGTCCCGCCGCCAGTCGCCGGAGTCGCCGGGCCGCCGGCACCGGGACAGCCGATCGCCCCGACGCCAACAGACAGGGCACCGCCGATCAGCAGCCCGAACACGATCGAGCTCAGGATCGTGCCGATCGCGGCGATTCGCGTCCGGTCGAGGATCACGCCGATACCGATCGCGATCAGCGCGACCGGCCACAGCCGTTCCGCATCGGCCACCCGCGCCCGGTCGAGCCAGCCTGCCTCGAGGGCGAGCGGCACGATCCCGAGAGCGATCAGGAAGACGCCCCATCGGAGCGCTCGGCGATCGAGGTGCATGACCTGAGTTTGCACCCGTCGCGGCCCGACCGGCGTGGTAGCCTCGCTGCAACCGCCGGCCTGGTCGAGCGGCAGCTGGAGGTCCCGGATGCGACTGAGCGGGTGGCGGACGAAGGCTCCGGGACGGGACGGGATCAACCAGAAGGCCGTTGATGCCGTCGGATCGATCCTTGGCTCGCTCGGCGCCGATGCCGACCCCCATTGCTGGGTCACGTGGGGCGATGAGACCGGCGGTCGCTGGTCCCTGATGGCGCCCTGCCCGGCCGGGCTGGCGGTGGTCAACGTGCGGCCCGGCGGGCCTGGCGAAGGCTCGAGGGCAAGTGGCCGCCTGATCCGCTGGGGCAAGGTCCAGCTCGGTGAGCTCGCCGCCGAATCCGAGCGCGGCCACCGCCTCGTCATGTTCCAGATCGAGGGCCAGCCCATCCGGGGCACCGACGCCGAGGCCGACGGCGTCGCCGCCTTTGCTGGGCTGGCGCTTGCCGGCGTCGACGGCCGCCCGCTGCCGGACCTCGACAAGGGCACCCGACGCCCGCCCGCGACCAAGGCCGCCAACCCCGCGAAGGCGCCCGCCAGGGCCGCGAAGGCGCCCGCCAGGGCAGTCCCCGCCGTGCGCAAGGCCTCGGGCGGCGGGGCCGCGGCCGGCTGACCGGAGTGACGCCAGGGGCGAGTCGTCCGCCGACAGCGGTGATCTTCGATCTCGATGGGGTGCTCGTCGACGCCGAGATCTGGTGGGACGAGGTTCGCCGGTCCTGGGCGGCCGCTCGTGACCGCGCCTGGACGCCGGCCGACCTGGCCGCCGTCATGGGCGCCAACTCGCTCGGCTGGGCCCGGATCATGCGCGAGCGGCTCGACCTTGACCTGCCCGACCAGGAGATCGTCGACGAGATCGTCGCGGCGATGGTCGAGCGCTACGAGCGGCTTGGGGCGCCGTTGATCGAGGGGGCTGACCTTGTCGTGCGTCGCCTGGCCGCCGCCGGGGTGCCTCTCGGGCTGGCGTCGTCGGCCCATCGCGCGGTGATCGATGCCGCTCTCGCGTCCCTGGGGATCGGTGGCTTCCTCGCGGCCGTCGTCTCGTCCGATGACGTTGCCCATGGCAAGCCGGCCCCCGATGTCTACCTCCTGGCGGCGCGCCGGATGGGCGTCGAGCCCGCCTCCTGCCTGGTCGTCGAGGACTCGCTGAACGGCGTCCTGGCCGGCCGGGCGGCCGGCATGACCGTGGCCCTCGTCCCCAATGCCTCGGTGCCGCCGGCTCCGGGGGCCCGCGAAGCGGCGAGCGTCGTCCTGGACAGCTTGGCCGAGCTCGAGTCGCTCGTCGAGCTCCCCGCGGCCTCACACTTCCTGCGATACTCCGGGAACACAGTTCACGAGGAGAATCCGGTGGGCTCAACGGGACTCGCGGCCAACCCGAAGGAGTATCGGGAGCGGCTCAAGGAGCAGGAAGACGCGCAGCTCGACGCGTGGGCTGCCGAGCTGATGCGCGACATCGCCCGGCGCCGGGGCGTCCTGCGGGTCCTCGCCGACTTCAAGAAGGCGGCTCGTGTCGACGACCGGGCCCTGGAGCGGATCTATGCCGCCGGCGGTGGAGCCCCGGCGACGTTCGGCCACGACGCGAAGGGCGAGCCGATCGTTCCCGCGATCATGCTCTGGGCGCTCGTGCCGGGGATCCGCCGGGAGGCTGCCGACGGCCGCGATCGGATCGTCGAGTACCTGGTCGAGAACTTCGAGGACCTCGTCTACGTCTGACCGGCCGGGCCTTGTCGCCCAGGCCGGCCGACAGGCTGCCGGGGCTGTCCGGTTTGTTCACCCCTTCCCATCGCTCCTTGACGCCGCCGTCACGGCGGGCCTCGTCCGGCTCGCTGGCGCGGGCCTCGACCGGGCGGCCCTCCTCGGCGTCGCGATGCTCTGCCTCCAGGCATCGATCGGCGGGCTCAACGACCTGCTCGACCTCGAACGCGACCGGGCTGCGAAGCCCGGCAAGCCGCTGCCGAGGGGACTCCTCTCCAGCCGGACCGCCTGGGCCATCGTCGCCGCCGGACTCGTCGCCGGCCTTGGGCTGTCGGCACTCGGCGGACCGGCCGTGCTGGCTGTCGCCGTGCTCGGTGTCGCCGTGGGCTACGTCTACGACGTCCGCCTCAAGACGGGCCCGTGGTCGTGGCTGCCGTTCGCCCTCGGCCTGCCCCTCCTGCCGGTCTACGCCTGGCTCGGGGCGACGGGGGAGTTGCCCACGGCGTTTCTCGTCCTGGTCCCGATGGCCATCATCGGCGGCGCGGCCCTGGCACTGGCAAACGAGCTGGCCGACGACGAACGCGACCGGGCCGGCGGCGTCCGTACTGCCGTCGGCGCGCTGGGCCGGGAGCGGGCCTGGCGAGCGGGCGCGCTCCTCCAGGTCCTCGTCGCCGTGGTCGCCCTTGCCTCGCTGATCATCGCCGAGGCATCGGCGCTTGCCCTGGGCGGAGCGGACGGTTCGATCGCCCTGGTCATGGTCGGGCTCGTCCTGGGCCGCAGCCCGAAGGCCGCAACGCGGGAGCGGGCGTGGGAGGCCCAGGCGATGGGTCTCGGCCTTCTGGCGGTTGCCTGGCTCGGTGGCCTCGCGAGCCGAGGGCGCCTGTAGGCTCAGCGGGCCGGCTAGCTGACTTCGCCGCTCCGAACCATCGCGATCGCGTTCTCCAGTCGGAGCTTCGCGATCATGAGGTACTTCGCCAGGTTCGCCCGATCGATCTCGCCGATCGAATCGAGGACGTCCTTCTGGCGCAGGACGCCGAAGAACTCCTCGAGCGAGTCGGCCAGGCCCTGCTTGGCCTCGAGGAGCGAATCCTCACGAAGCGGCACGACCGGCCGCGCGCCGGACCAGGCCGAGCCTGCGGCGTCGGCGAGGTCGGTTCCCTGGTCGGCACTACGGGCGCGACGTCCCGCGGCTGCCGACTCGGCCGGCTCCTCGTCGGCCGCGTCGTCCGTGCCGTCATCGGCCCGCGCCCGGCGTCCCTCGATCTTCAGTTTGAGCTTGACCAGCGACAGCTCGCCGCTGGCCACCTGGGCGGCCAGTCGACGGCGCTTCTTGGGATCTTCGACCTTCATCAGCTCGTAGGCATGGGAGAGGGTGTCCTTGCGCAAAGACACGAGCTGGCGGATCTCTTCCGGCGCATCGGCAAGACGCAGGCGATTCTCGAGGTAGCCCTTGTCCTTGCCCAGCTTCTGGGCCAGCCGACGGATGCTGTAGCCGTGGTCCTTGACCATCCGGTCGTACATCGTCGCCTCTTCCAGGGGCGACAGGTCTTCGCGCTGGAGATTCTCGATGATCGCGATCTCGAGGGCCGTGTCGTCATCGATCTCTTCGATCATGGCCGGAATCGAATCGAGCCCAGCTGCCTTCGCCGCCCGCCAGCGTCGCTCGCCCGCGATCAGCTGGTAGCGGCCAACGGCGCCGAACGGACGCAGCAGGACCGGCTGGAGAATTCCGTGCTCCTTGATCGACGCGGTGAGCTCGTCGAGCGCGGACTGCTCGAAGGTGATTCGCGGTTGATCCGGATTCGCCTCGATGCGGCTGACCGGAACGTGCCGGACCCCGAGGTTCCGGGTCGCGCCCTCCGGGGAGAGCAGGCTGATCACGGCGGGACCGAGCTCACGTTCCTCGGACAGGCGGCGTGCGGCGGCCGCCCGGAAATCCGTCCTAGCCAAGTTCGATCACCTCCCGTGCCAGCTCACGATAGGTGCGTGCCGCGTCGGAGCTCGAGGCGTACGACGTGATCGGTCGACCCGTGAGCGGTGCCTCACCAAGCTTGACTGTATTCCGGACGATCGTATTGAAGACGTGATGATCGCCAAGCTCGCGCAGCTCGTCGAGCATCTCGCGGCCGAGGATGGTCCGCCCGTCGTAGAACGTCGGCAGGAGGCCCAGGACCCGCAGGTCACGGTTCAGCTTCGCGCGAATCGTGTTGATCACCTTGACGAGTGCCGTGAGGCCCTTCAGGGCGTAGTACTGCGTCTGGACCGGGATGATGACGCTGCGCGCCGCGACCAGGGCATTGATCGTCAGCAGGCCGAGCGTTGGTGGGCAGTCGATGAGGGCGAAGTCATAGTGCTGATCGACCCAGCCGTCGAGCGCTTCGCGCAGAGCATGCTCGCGGCCGATCGCGCTGAACAGCTCGACCTCCGTCGACGCCAGCTCAAGCGTAGCCGGAGCTACGTCGATCCCCGTCGTCTGGGTGGGGATGACGATCTCTGCCATCGTCGCGCGCGAATCGGCCAGTACGTCGGCAACGGAGCGCTCAACTGTCCCGAGGTTGATCCCGAGCCCGACGGTCAGGTTGGCCTGGGGGTCCATGTCGATGCACAGGATTCGATATCCCTGCTCGGCGAGGGCACCGCCAAGGTTGATGGCGGTTGTCGTCTTGCCGACGCCGCCCTTCTGATTCGCAATCGCGATCACATTCGCCACGGGCGCATCACCTCGATGTAGCTGCTCGGAACGTCGCGCATCGCGGAATCCGTTTCGAGATGGTACTCCACGATCGAGTCCAGTGGTTCATCCACTTATCCACAGTCGATGGCACTTGTTCACCGATTCTGTGGATAGATGACGGTCATCGATGCTCGGCGACGTGCGCCGATATGATGGACCCGGACGGTCCGATGAGCCACTGTCTGTACACAAAGACAGCAGGAATGGTGTGCGTCGTGTCAACGACTGATGATCGCCTCCGGCGTCTCGACGAGATGCGCGACCGGGCACTGCTTGGTGGGGGAGTCGCGCGAATCGAGCGACAACACGCGGCCGGCAAGCTGACCGCCCGCGAGCGACTCGACCTGCTCCTCGATCCAGGATCGTTCGTCGAGCTGGATTCGTTCGTCACGAATGCCTCCAGCCGATCTGCCGACGACGGTGAGGTCTACCTCGGTGACGGTGTCGTGACGGGCCACGGGCTGGTCGATGGCCGGCTCGTGTTCGTCTTCTCCCAGGATTTCACCGTCCTTGGCGGGTCGTTGTCCGAGGCCTACGCGGGGAAGATCTGCAAGGTGATGGACCTTGCGATGAAGGTCGGTGCGCCAATCATCGGTCTCAACGATTCCGGCGGGGCTCGAATCCAGGACGGCGTCGCCGCACTCGGCGGTTATGCAGACATCTTCCTGCGCAACGTGCAGGCATCCGGGGTGGTTCCCCAGATCTCGCTCATCCTGGGTCCGTGTGCCGGAGGCGCCGTCTACTCACCGGCGATCACCGACTTCACGGTGATGGTCGAAGGCACGAGCTACATGTTCGTCACCGGCCCGAACGTCGTGAAGGCCGTGACCCACGAGGACGTCGATGCCGAGCGTCTCGGCGGAGCGCTGACCCACACGACCCGAAGTGGCGTCGCGCACCTCGCGGTGCCGGATGAGGCGCAGGCGTTTGATGTCGCCCGCCGGTTGCTTGGATTCCTGCCCCAGAACAATCTCGAGAATCCGGCGGTTGTCGCAACGGATGATCCCGGGGACCGGGCGGATCCGGAGCTCGATGTGCTGATCCCCGACGATCCGTCGACGCCATACGACATGACCGACGTGATTCGGCGAGTCGTCGACGACGGCGAGCTCGTCGAGCTCCAACCGGGCTGGGCCGCGAACATCGTCGTCGGGTTCGCGCGATTGGCCGGGAGAAGCGTCGGAATCATCGCGCAGCAGCCGGCGGTCCTGGCCGGAGCCCTGGACATCAACTCGTCGATCAAGGCTGCGCGCTTCGTTCGGACCTGCGACGCATTCAACCTGCCGCTGGTCAGCTTCGTCGATGTGCCGGGATTTCTGCCGGGCGTCGGCCAGGAGGATGGCGGAATCATCCGACATGGCGCAAAGCTCCTGTATGCCTATTGCGAGGCCACTGTTCCCAAAGTCACGGTCATCACTCGCAAGGCCTACGGCGGCGCCTACGACGTGATGAGCAGCAAGCACGTCGGCGGCGACATGAACTTTGCCTGGCCGACGGCTGAGATTGCCGTCATGGGTGCGGCGGGTGCCGTGGAGATCCTTCATCGCGACGCGATTGCGACGGCAGCGGATCCGGCAGGGGAGCGTGCCGGTCTGATCGCCGACTACGAGAAGCAGTTCGGCAATCCCTACATCGCGGCAAGCCGGGGCTACATCGACGCGGTCATCCGGCCGGCGGAGACACGCCCGCGACTGATTGGCGCGTTGGACATGCTGGCGAACAAGCGTGTCAACGGACCGCGCCGGAAGCACGGCAACATTCCGCTTTGAGCCGAGCGTCTTTGCACAAAGACAATCCGTCGGGCCGCTCGCGACCGTTCGGAAGAGTGCTGGTTGCGAACCGGGGCGAGATCGCCGTCCGGATCATCCGGGCATGTCACGAGCTCGGGATCGAATCTGTCGCCGTCTATAGCGACGCCGACCGCCATGCTCGGCATGTCCGGGCCGCCGACGTCGCCGTCCGGATCGGTCCGGCGCCGGCCGGCGAGAGCTATCTTTCGGCCGAGGCGATCATCGCGGCGGCCCAGGCGACGGGCGCCGAGGCAATTCACCCAGGCTATGGCTTCCTCGCGGAGCGGGCGACATTCGCCGCGGCGGTCGAGTCGGCGGGCCTGGTCTTTGTCGGGCCCGACAGCACGGCCATCGCCGCGATGGGCGACAAGCTCGCGGCCCGGCGCCTGGCGAGATCGGTCGATGTCCCGGTCGTGCCCGGGACGCTGGAGCCGGCACCGGCGTCGGATCCGGCTGGTGTCGCGGCGATCACCGCGGCCGCCGAGTCGCTTGGCTTTCCGCTCATGGTCAAGGCCGCCGCGGGCGGCGGGGGCCGGGGCATGCGCCGGGTCCCGGCCGCGGACGAGCTGCGGGGCGCGCTGGTTGCGGCGTCAGAAGAGGCACTGGCGGCGTTCGGCGACGGCGCCGTCTACCTCGAGCGCGAGATCCGGCCGGCCCGGCACATCGAGGTCCAGCTCCTCGGTGAGGCCGGAGGCCGGGTGATCGCCATCGGCGAACGCGACTGCTCGATCCAGCGCCGCCACCAGAAGCTCGTCGAGGAGTCGCCGGCCCCCGGGCTCACGACCCGCCAGCGGCTCGACGTCCACGCGATGGCCGTCCGGATCGCCACGGCCGCCGGGCTCACGAACGCGGCCACCGCGGAGTTCCTGCTCGACGAGGCCGGCGCCTTCTGGTTCCTCGAGGTCAACTCGCGCCTCCAGGTCGAGCACGGCATCACCGAGCTCGTGACCGGACTCGACCTGGTCCACGAGCAGCTCTGGCTGGCGTCCGGCGCGCGGCTGTCGGCCGCGGCGCTGGCGGCGGCCGAGCGAGCGGGCCAACCCGTCGGCCACGCGATCGAGGTGCGGATCTCCCTCGAGGACCCGGCTCGATCGTTCCTGCCGCTCTCCGGCCGGGTCGGGCGGTTCTCCCTGGCCGCCGGCCCGGGCATCCGGGTCGACGCCGGGATCGAGGCCGGGGATCGGGTCCCGGCCGAGTACGACTCGCTCGTGGCGAAGCTGATGGTCCACGCCGCCGACCGCCCCACCGCCATTGACCGGCTGCGCCGGGCGCTCGACGAGAGCGAGATCGGGGGAGTCCAGACGACGCTGCCCTTCCACTGGTTCGTCGCGGCGAGCCCGGACTTCCGCGCCGGCCGCCTCTCGACGGACTTCGTCGATGAGCACTGGGATGGTCCGGCCGCCCGGGCGACGGCCGTCTCGAGGGCCCTCCTGGCAGTCGGACTGGCCGCCAGGTCCGAGAATCCGTCCCGAGGCGCGGAGGGACCTTCGCGGTCAACGGACGCCGCCGCGGAATCGCCGTGGCTGGCTGCCGCCCGCGCCGAGGGGGTCGATCGGTGGCCGGGATGAGGGAGGGGCCCGCGGTCCGGGCTCGATCGATCGACGCGGCCGGCCGGCCCGAGGCCGAGCTCGTCGTCGGCGGCGGCGCGAGCGACGAGCAGATCTCATGGCGCGATCCGGAGCATGCGATCCTTGGCCCGGAAGCCGCGTCCGGCGCGGCCAACCGCCTGAGCCGGCTGGTGGTCGGCATCGTCCGGCGGCGGATGTCGGACGGGCTCATGGTCCGGGAGGTGCTGATCGATGGCTGGCGCGTGGAGGTCGAGCTCGAGGCCGAGGATCGGGCAGCCCTGCGCGACCGTGCCCGGCGTGGCGCCCCGGCCGGCTCGACCGGGGGGCCCCTGGCGATTCGCGCCGAGCTGCCCGGCCGGATCGTCCGCCTCCTCGTTGCGGGCGGCGATCAGGTCGATGCCGGTCAGCAGCTGCTCGTGATCGAGGCGATGAAGATGCTCAACGAGCTCCGGGCGCCGCGGGCCGGCAGGGTTGGCCGGGTGGCCGTCGCCGCCGGCGATGGCGTCGATCTCGGCGACCTCCTCGTGTTGCTCGAATGAGCTCGACCGAGCAGCCCGATTCCGGCCGAGACCGGTGGCGGGAAACGACCCGGGCAGCGGCCAGCAAGAGCACCCCCGAGCGTCGTGAGGCCTTCCTGACGAGCTCGGGCACCGAGGTCCGCGACCTCTACACGCCGGCCGACCTGGCTGGGCTCGATGAGGACCGCGATCTTGGGCGACCCGGTGAGTTCCCGTTCACCCGGGGCGTCCAGCCGACGATGTACCGCGGCCGCTTCTGGACGATGCGCCAATACGCCGGCTTCGCCACCGCCGCCGAGACGAACAAGCGCTTCCGGTACCTCCTCGAGCAGGGCCAGACCGGGCTGTCCGTGGCCTTCGACCTGCCGACCCAGATGGGCTACGACTCCGACGCGCCCCAGGCGATCGGCGAGGTCGGCCGGGTGGGCGTGCCGATCAGCAGCCTGGCCGACATGGAAGTCCTCTTCGAGGCGATCCCGCTCGAGCGGGTGAGCACGTCGATGACGATCAACTCGACGGCGGCGATCCTGCTCGCCCTGTATGTCGCGGCGGCCGAGCGCCAGGGCGCCGCCCGCTCGAGCCTCAGCGGGACGACCCAGAACGACATCCTCAAGGAGTACATCGCCCGGGGAACCTGGATCTATCCGCCCGGGCCGTCGATGCGCCTGGTGACCGACATCTTCGAGTTCAGCGCCCGGGAGCTGCCCCGCTGGAACACGATCAGCATCTCCGGCTACCACATGCGCGAGGCCGGAGCGACGGCGGCCCAGGAGCTTGCCTTCACCCTTGCCGACGCGATCGCCTACGTCGAGGCGGCCATCGCCCGGGGCCTCGACGTGGACGAGTTCGCCGGCCGCCTGAGCTTCTTCTTTGCCTCGTGGAGCGAGCTCTTCGAGGAGGTGGCCAAGTTCCGGGCTGCCCGGCGGATGTGGGCCAGGATCGTCCGTGACCGCTTCGGGAGCAACAATCCTCGCTCGCAGATGTGCCGGTTCCATGTCCAGACGGCGGGCAGCAGCCTGACCGCCCAGTCGATCGACAACAACGTCGTCCGGACGACGATCCAGGCGCTCGCCGCGATCCTTGGCGGCGCCCAGAGCCTGCACACGAACGCGCGCGACGAGGCGCTCGCCCTGCCGACCGCCGAAGCGGCCCGCCTGGCCCTCCGGACGCAGCAGATCCTGGCCTACGAGGCCGGCGTCACCGAGACGCCGGATCCGCTCGGCGGGAGCTACTACGTGGAGTCACTGACCGACGATCTGGAGCGGGCGGCGCTCGACTACCTGGCCGAGATCGACGCGCTCGGGGGGACCCTGGCCGCACTCGAAGGCGGGTTCCAGCAGCACCAGATCCAGGAGGCCGCCTACCAGGTCCAGGCCGCGATCGAGCGGGGCGACCAGGTGGTCGTGGGTGTCAACAAGTTCCGCGACGAGCGTGGCCAGACGCCGCCCACCCAGAAGATCGACCCACAGGGCGAGCGACGCCAGGTCGAGGGACTCCAGCGGGTGCGGGCGGAGCGTGACCCGGCCGCATGGTCGGCGGCGCTGGACCGGCTCGAAGCCGCTGCGCGCGGCTCCGACAACCTCCTGCCGCCGATGATCGAGGCCGTCAAGGCCTACGCCACGGTCGGCGAGATCAGCAATCGGCTGCGCGCCGTGTGGGGCGAGCATCGCGAGCTGATCACGATCTGATCACCATCTGACCCGGCCGCCCGGCCTGCCTGCCAGGCCTCCCTGGAGACCCTGATGACCGCGTCGCCGCTGCTCCCCGAGCACATCCACCGGATCGGCCGGATCCACCATGTCGCCGTCGTCGTCCGCGACCTGCCGGCCTCGCTCGGCTTCTACCGGGAGATCCTCGGCCTCGAGCTGGAGGTCGTCCAGGAGATCGCCCACGATCGCGTCCGGATCGCCTTCCTGCCGATCGGCGAGTCCAAGCTGGAGCTCGTGGAGCCCCTCGACTCGACGACCGGTGTGGCCCGGTTCCTGGCCTCGAAGGGCGAGGGCTTCCACCATGTCTGCCTCGAGGTGGCGGACCTCGCCGCGAGTCTGACCCGGTTGGCGATCGACGGGATCGAGCTCATCGACAGCGCTCCGCGCAAGGGCGCCGAAGGGCCGGTCGCCTTCCTGCATCCCCGGTCGTGCGGGGGAGTCCTCGTGGAGCTGATCGAGGCGCCCGGCGGGCCGTCGTGGGCCGCACTGGGCTACTGACCTCCGCCTAGCGAGCGGTGGCCCGGGCGGCGAAGCGGCCGCGGCGAACGTCGACTTCGAGCGGCAGGCCGAAGGCAGCGCTCAGGTTGGCCGCCGTCAGGACGGTCGTGATCGGGCCGCTGGCAAGGATCCGGCCGGCGACCAGGACGAGTGCCCGGTCGAAGCCGGCGGGGATCTCCTCGAGGTGGTGGGTCACCAGGACGATCGCCGGGGTCGGTCCCGCGGCAAGGTCCGTGAGCCGGGCGAGGAGGTCCTCCCGGGCGCCGAGGTCGAGGCCGGCGGCGGGTTCGTCGAGGAGGAGCAGGTCGGGCTCGGCCATCAGCGTCCGGGCGATCAGGACCCGGCTCGTCTCGCCCGACGAGAGGCTGCCGAACGAGCGTGCCTCGAAGCCGGCCAG
>JANWLH010000100.1 GCA_025450915.1 Candidatus Limnocylindrales bacterium
AGCCGCCATTCTTCGCGCTGGGCCTGATCGGAGCGACGATCCCGGCGCTCAAGATCAATGGCGACGTCGGCCAGCAGCTCGGCTACCTGAGCGCCGCCGGCGCCGGCACGGTCGACTTCATCCTGCTGATCCTGATTGGCTGGGCCTTCGCCCACAAGGAACGAACCAAGGAGCTGTTCGCCAGGCTCCGCCGCCGCCGACACTAACGCTGCTGAGGCCCCCGTTGGGCCTCGGCCTCCGGGCCCTGGGCCTCGATGGCCCCGTCGCGCCCGGTTCCGGCCGCTGCCACGCCGACTTGGGACGATTGTCGCCACCAGACGCACTAACTCGGGATTCCGCCGAGATTCGACCGCTTCGAGCTGGGTGGGACCCAACTTCGTGCGTGGCCGGGGCCCCTCGACAGTCCGGGCCCAGGATCGCAGGCCCAGGATTGAGGTAACGCGTCCCCCAACGACAATCGTCCCAACCTCGGCCGCGACGCCGCCGCGGCCGCGACGCGACCAACGCCGCGAGACGCCCTAGCTGCCTTCGCCGGGCTCCAGCGCGCCCGCGACCAGGGGCAGCTTCGCCCACTGCCAGGCGATCAGGCCGCCGTTCACGTTGCTGACGTCGGACCAGCCGAGCCGGACGAGATGGGCCGTTGCCGCACCTGACCGCGAGCCGGACCGGCAGAAGAGGAAGAGCGGCCGGTCGCGGGGCAGCTCCTCGAAACGCGCTCCAAACTCGGGCAAGGGGATGAACTTCGCGCCCGGCACTCGAGCCTCGACGAACTCGTCCATGTTGCGGACGTCGACGAGCAGCGGCTTGCGCCCGTCGGGATCGCCCTCGCGCAGCCGGCGCTCGGCTTCGGCCGGCTCGATCGACGGGATGGCAGGCGGGGAGCTCATCGTCGGCTACCTCAGCTCGATCAGTGGTTGGCGACCGGCGACGCCGGCCTCGAGCTCGTGCCACCAGGCCACGTCGGCCTCGCCCAGGCGCCAGCACAGCCAGACCTGGCGGCCGGAGACGAGCGCCGGAAAGTCGACGAGGCCCGTCTCGATGTCGCGCAAGGTCACCTTCCAGCCGTCGATCCGGACGACGCCGGCCTGCATCTGGTCGATGACGCCCTGCATCCGCAGGCGCAGCCGCTCGTGCTCCGGGCCTGGCTCGGTCGCGTCGAAGGCGGCCTTCAGCTCGCGCAGGGTGTCGCGCTGCTCGCGCAGCTGGGTGAGGATCGGTTCGAGGCTCTCGAGCCGCTCATTGGCCCGGTCGATCGTGTAGAAGTCGGTCACTACCCGATCCTAGCAAGCACGGCCCGATGCCGCCGAGGAGTGGCTTGGAGTGGGTCGGCTCGGCTAATTCCGCGGCGTCGGACCCGAATGAGCCATAGCGACCGGTGCCCGATGGCGAGTAGCCTCGGCGCAGGTGGGACATCCTCTTCGATCGATGGGCCTTGCACGCTCGTGGTGCGGTGAGTCTGTGTCAGTCACGCCACGCTTCGTCGCCACACAAGAAGGCCCCTCGGGATGCTCAAGATCCAGCAGATCGCCGTAGCCGCGGCTGCCCTCACGATGCTCATCCTGCCAGCGACTGCGCAGGCGAGCGCAACGACCATCACCCTCGGGACGGCTGCCTCGTTCGCCGTCCTCGGCGCCTCGACCGACACGAACACCGGTCCGACGATCGTCAATGGCGACCTCGGGGTCAGCCCCGGGAGTGCCGTGACGGGGTTCCCGCCCGGCGTCGTAAACGGCGTCATCGAGACTGCCGACGCTGTGGCGGCCCAGGCCCAGGTCGACCTGGCATCTGCGTACAACGATGCGGCCGGCCAGGCATCCGACGCGACCATCGGCGGGGACCTCGGTGGGCTGACCCTCGCGCCCGGGGTCTACTCGGCGCCGAGCTCGATCGGCCTGACCGGAACGTTGACGCTCGACGCGCTCGGTGACCCGAACGCGATCTGGGTCTTCCAGATCGGATCCACCCTGACAACGGCCTCGTCGAGCAATGTGCTCTTCATCAACGGCGCCCAGTCATGCAACGTGTTCTGGCAGATCGGGAGCTCGGCCACGCTCGGTACCAACTCAAGCTTCTCGGGCACGATCCTTGCACTGACATCGGTCACCGTGACGACCGGCGTCACGATCGATGGCCGGGCCCTGGCCCGCAACGGTGCGGTCACGATGGATACGAACGTGATCACACGTTCGGACTGTGCTGCGGCACCGACGCCGACGCCTACGCCCACGCCGACCCCGACGCCCACGCCGACGCCAACTCCGACGCCCACGCCGACCCCAACTCCGGCACCGACGCCGACGCCGACGCCGACCCCGACCCCGACGCCGACCCCGACGCCCACGCCAACGGCACTCCCGACGCCGACACCAATTGCCCAGGTCTTCCCAACCGCGTCGCCGAATGCGGTCCTCAGGCAGCCGGATGCGGTGCCAGCCCCCACGGCGCCGCCCACGAACGCCGCGCTGCCCAGCGACCCCGGACCGTCATCTGCGTACTTCGGGATCCTGGTCCTCTGCGGGGCGTTCGGCCTCGCCGGTGCATGGACCAACCTGCGAAATCGCGCTCAACGCTGACGCCGAGAGGCTGAGTGCAGCCTGGATCCTGTCGCCCCTGGTGGTGCGCAGATCGAGCTCCAACGAGTCTCGTAGACTGGGCAGGGCGTCAGGCGCCTCGATTGCACCGGTTGCTCAGAGTGAGCAGTCAATCTTGGGCCGTTAGCTCAGCGGTTAGAGCAGTCGCCTTTTAAGCGATTGGTCCTGGGTTCGAATCCCAGACGGCTCACGAACGCCCAATTGCCGAACAAGGGCCGAACGCCGATGAAGCTGACGAAGTTCACCCACGCCTGCGTCCGACTCGAAGGTCCGGCCGGCGTCCTCGTGATCGATCCCGGGATCTGGACTGAGCCCGAGGTGCTGACCGGCGCCGATGCGATCCTGATCACCCACGAGCATTTCGACCACGTCGATCGCGAGCGTGTCGCGGGTCTCGGGATCCCGCTCTATGCGCCGATCGATGCGGTCATCCCGGAGCTCTCGTTCACCGGCATCAGCTTTGGCGAAGATCTCGAGATCGCCGGGTTCAACGTCAGCGCGGTCGGCGGGAGGCACGCGACGATCTACGAAGGCCAGCCCGATTGCGCCAACCTCGGCTACGTCATCGACGACGCGCTCTACCACCCCGGCGACTCGGTATCCCGGCCGGGCCGGCCCATCGAGACGCTCCTGGTCCCGGCCCACGGATCGTGGTTGAAGACGAGCGAGGCGATCGATTTCATCCGCGACGTCGCGCCCGCCAGGGCGTTCGCGATCCACGATGCCCAGATCAACGAGCGTGGCCTCTCGGGCGTCAACCGCTGGTTCGGGATAGCCGGCCGGACGGACTACCGCTGGCTGGCCCCAGGCGAGTCGACCGAGATCTGACGCCCGGAACTGCGTCTGGCGGCTAGCGCCGGCGGCGGGCGAAGCGGCGCAAGAGGCCACCGGCGAGATACGGCAGGACCCCGGCGATCAGCAGGGCCGGCACGAGCAAGCGGGCGGACGAGGGCACCTCCCCGAGGATCAGCCCGCAGGCGACGAGGACCACCCAATAGGTCCGCAACCAGGTCGTTGGCCAGCCGAGGGTCTGGAGCTTGCGGGTCGGGACGAGCGCGATCAGGGCCACGAGGAGCGCGACGACCAGGAACTCAGGGCTGAGGAACACGTCGCAAGGATAGGCGGGAGCGCCATGCTCGCGGCGGACGCGCCGGCTGGAACAGCGCCAAGGGGATCAATCCGGCCACGTACGATGTTCCTCCCCACCGCAGCGAGCCCGTTCCGATGACCTCGTCCACCGAGCCGAAGAGCACCGCCTGGCTGGTCCGCTGGGGACCGATCCTGCCGCTCCTGCTGGCCGAGTTCATCCTGTGGGTCGGCTTCGGCGCCCTCCTGCCGGTCCTGCCGCTGTACACGACCCACCACGGCGTCAGCCTCGGCAACCTGGGCCTGGTCGTTGCGGCCTGGCCCGCCGCCCGGCTCGTCTTCGAGCCGGTCTTCGGCTGGATCGCCGACCGGACCCGGCGCAAGCCGCTGATGGTCGTCGCCCTCGTCGTCACGGCCGGGCTGATCCCACTGAACCTGGTCAGCTTCGGGATCGCCCCGTTCCTCGTGCTCCGCGCGTTGACCGGTGCCGCAACTGCCGTCTACGACCCGGCGGCCCGGGGGTTCCTCGTCGACACCACCCCAGCCGACCGGCAGGGCGAGGCCTTCGGGCTGTACAGCGCGGCCCAGATGGGCGGGCTCCTGTTCGGGCCGGCGATCGGCGGCCTGGGCGCCTACGCCACCCACTCGGACGGCTTCGTCTTCGTTTTCTGCGGGATCGCCACGGCCGTTGCCGCCGTCGCCGTGCTCGCCCTGATCCGCGAGCGCCCGCGCAGCCAGGCCCGCACGACCGTGCCCTCCGAAGGCGTCGGCGAGATGGCGGCGACCGCCGATGGGCGGTCCCGCGACGGCGAGATCGAGCTCGATCCGACCGGCCGCCCCGTTCGACTCGTGAACCGACTGCTCGTCGTCGCGATCGTGGTCAACCTGGGCAGCAACTTCGCGACCGGCACCTACGAGGTTGTCTGGAGCCTCTTCCTCACGTCGCGCGGAGCGGGCCTCGACCTGATCGGGGCAACGTTCGCGATGTTCGCGGTGCCGATGATCCTGCTCTCCCCGTGGGCCGGCCGGTTCGTCGACCGGCGGGGCAGCCTGCCGTTCATCATCCTGGGCACGCTCGCCCCATCGATCGCGGCGATCCTGTACACGGTGATGCCCGACGTGCGGCTGGCGATCCCGATCATCCTGTTCGAGTCGTCGGGGATCGCGATCGCCTACCCGGCGCTCTACGCGATCGTCTCCGCGGCGAGCCCCGCCGGCCGCTCGGCGACTGCCCAGGGGCTGTTCGGTGCCGCCGGCACGGTCGGCTTCATCCTGTCCTCGGTGATCGCCGGCTGGCTCGCGACCTTCGACCTGCGCCTGCCGTTCTGGTTCTCCAGCTTCACCGGGGCGGTCGCCCTCGTACTCAGCCTGGTGATCGGCGCCAGGGCCATTCTCGACCTGGCCGCCCGCCGGGCGTCGGCCCGCCTCGAGCCGCCGGAGGGGGCTGTTGGAGGCCCTGTGCTATAGTGAAGGCCGCGGGGTGGAGCAGCGGCAGCTCGTCGGGCTCATAACCCGAAGGTCGGCGGTTCGAATCCGTCCCCCGCAACCAAGTCGCATGTCCCTGAACCCCGGGTCCCGACCACCCGGGGTTCCTCTTTGTCCGGGACCAGCCACGGCGATCCTCGGCGCGTTTCTGCCGATTAGCGATCGCCATGCTGGTATTCGAGGACTGCTGGGGTGCCGGGGCGTTCGGGCGGAATCCCAGCCGAACAGCACACCCGGCGCTGATCGGCAGGAACTCTTGCCGTCGGGCACCCGCCACGACCCGTTGAAGCGCTACTCCCAGCGAAAGCTCCGGGCGGCCAGGAGGGACGCAATGGCGCCCCAGCCGAGGAGCACGAGGAGCGACGGCAGGGCGTCGCCGCTCGCCGAGCCGAGCCCGATCCGGTAGGCGTCGGAGAGGGCGCTCGCCGGCAGGACCCGGGCGAGGTCGGCGAGCAGGCCGGGCAGGTGGTCGACCGGCAGGATCACCCCGCCGAGCAGCAGGAAGACCAGGAAGAGGCCATTCGCGGCTGCCAGCGTGCCCTCGGCCCGCAACGTGCCGGCCATCAGCAGGCCCAGCCCGCCGAACGCGAGCGTGCCCAGGCCGAACGCCGCAATGACGACGGCGATCGATGCCCCGGCCCCCGGCGCCCAGCCGAACAGGGCCACCGCCACGCCGGTGAGCAGGGCGACCTGGAGCACCTCGACCACGATGACCGCACCGATCTTGGCGGCGACCAGGCCGGCTCGTGGCAGGGGTGAGCCTCCCAGGCGCTTCAGGACGCCGTAGGAGCGCTCGAACGCCGTCGCGATCGACAGGTTGACGAGGCTGGTCGAGATCACGGCCAGGGCCAGGATTCCCGGCAGCAGGAAGTCGATCGGCTTGGGCGTGTTCGGCGTCAGGGCCGGGACGAGGGCGAAGAAGATCAGCAGGATCAGCGGCAGCACGACGATGACGAACAGGTTCTCGCCGCGCCGGGCGGTCAGCCGGAGCTCCATCCCCAGCTGGGCGAGCGTCGCCTGGCGGGCCGGGGCGGCGTTGCTCAGCTCAGGCATCGAGGACTCGTTCGGCGGTGAGCGCCAGGTAGCGCTCTTCGAGCGTTGCCCCGGTCGTGCGCAGCTCGGCGACGAGGAGGCCCCGCTCGGCGCACCAGGCCGCCAGCGCCAGGACCAGCGACGGGGTCGAATCGAGGCCATCGACGAGGTATGCCCCAGGGCCTCGATCGGCGCGCACGGTGCCACCGCCCAACGCCCTGCCGAGCGCCGCCAATTCCGGGGCGTCGAGCGCTCGCTCGAGCCGGAACCGCAAGCGGGGTGCGGCTCCGGACGCCAGCTCGGCGGGTGTACCGGCGGCGACGATCCGGCCGCGGTCGACGATCGCGATCGCGTCGGCCATCTGCTCGACATCGGCCAGCTCGTGGGTCGTCAGGAGGACGGTCGTGCCCTCACTGCGAAGGGTCGCGATCAGCTCTCTCGTGCTCGCCTTGGCGGCCGGGTCCATGCCCGCCGTCGGCTCGTCGAGGATCGCCAGCTCGGGCCGCCCGAGGAGGGCCAGGGCGAGGCCCAGGCGCTGCTTCTGGCCGCCCGACAGGACCTTGTAGCGGGTCCTGGCGACATCGGCCAGGCCGGCCTGCTCGAGGAGCTCGTCCGGGTTCCGGGGATGGCGGTAGAAGCGGGCGTAGAGGCGCAGGATCTCGCGCGGCCGTGCCTGCGGATAGATCCCGCCGCCCTGGAGCATCAGTCCGACCCGGCCGCGCAGCTCGGCTCCAGCCGTGGCCGGATCCCGGCCCAGGACGCTGACCTGGCCGCCGTCCCGGTGCCGGTAGCCCTCGAGGATCTCGACGGTCGTCGTCTTGCCCGCCCCATTCGGACCCAGGATCGCGAACACGCTGCCTGTCTCGATCCGGAATGACAGCCCGTCAACGACGGCCCGGCCGGCGTAGACCTTGCGCAGGTCGCTGACCAGGACGGCGGGCGCCGACGGGCCGCCAGCGACCGTCATGGAAGGATCGCGGCGAGCTGCCGGTCGAGGTCCGCCTGGGTGATCTGGCCGATCTGGCGCGATCGGAGGACCCCCGTCGAGTCGATGAAGTACGTCTGCGGGGGAGCCACGACGGTGTAGGCGGCCGCAATCGTCGCGCACGGGTCGAGGACGTTCTGCCAGGTGGCGCCGTGGCTGGTGACGAACGCCTGGGCCGCGCTGGCCGTGTCCTGGTAGACGACGCCGACGAGCGTCAGGCCCGCCGAAGCGTGGCTCGTGACGGCGGCCTCGAAGAGCGGGAACTCGGCCTGGCAGGGCCCGCACCACGACGCCCAGAAGTTGACGATCACCGGCTTGCCGCGATAGGTCGCCAGGTCGAACGGGGCGCCGGCGAGGGTGGTGCCGAGGAGCGTCGGCGCGGGCTGGCCCGGCTCGTCGTGGGTGACGCCGGCGGGCTCCGGCGATGAGCAGCCCGGGCTGGTGCCACGGATCGCCCAGGCGGCCAGGGCGACCACCACGACGAGGCTCAGGATCGCGAGGACCCGGGCAGATCGCGACCGGCCGCCGGCCGGGAGGTGCATGACCGGCCCGCTTACTTGACGGTCAGGGTCCCGGTCATGTTGGCATGAACCGAGCAGACGTACGTGTACGAGCCGGCGGCCAGGGCCGGCACGTCATAGATCTCGACGATCGGCCCGGTCACGATCTTGCCCAGGAAGTCCTGCTGGCCGCCGGCTCCGCCCGTGTGGATCGAGACGTTGTGGGGCGTGCCGGCGTCCTCGTTGTCGAAGGCGATCGTGAACGGCTTGCCGGCTGGCGCGGTGGCCGTGGTCGTCGTGTACTGGATGTTCTTGGCCACGATCGTCACATCCGCGGCCGGGCCGCTCGGGACCGCGCCGCCAGGCGCGCCGGCGGCCCCGCTGGCCGTCGGAGCGCCACTCGCGGCGGCGGCCCCGGCATTGGCATCGGCCGGCGGGATGATCCCGTAGTTGACGAGCACGGCGGCGATCACCAGGACCCCGAAGAACGTCAGGGTGTTCGTCGGGTAGCCGGGCGCCGAGGCGTTGCGCGGATGGCCCGTCTCGTCGGCCTCGACGACGAGGCCGTACTCGGTCCGGGCGTCGTGGAGCCAGCCGAGCAAGGTCGTGACGAGCATCACGATCCCGGCCGCCAGGAGCGGCAGCCCGAAGACCAGCCCGAACATGATGACCATCAGCGAGAGCCCGCCGAGGATCGGCCGGAACGACGGTCCGGGCATATGGACCCCGGGCGGCGGTCCGTCGTGGACGAGCACCGGCAGGGTGACCGCCGTTTCCTCGACGTGGTCGTAGTCGCGCATCCCCTCGCGCAACCAGTAGATCAGGGCGAGGATCAGGGCAACAAGGCCGAGGGCCGTGATCGCGCCACGGAAGACGAGGCCGAAGACGATGAGCGCCAGCCCGACGGCGCCGAAGATCGGCGCGAACGATGGACCCGGCATGTGGACACCGGCGGGCGGTGATCCGGCCACCGGTCGACCGCCCCGCTCCGATGGCCCGAGGGTGGCCAGCTTGCGCATCAGCCAGAGGACGTACAGGCCGACGAGGCCGAACAGCCCGAGCGGGATCAGCCCGACCAGCTTGCCCCAGTCGGGCGACACGAACTGGCTGATGAAGGCGAGGAGCGAGGTCCAGATCTGGTCCATCAGGCAGGGCTCGTGGGCACGCTACACGCGCTCAGCCGCGCGGGGACCCGGTCATCAGGACGTAGGCCATCAGGCTCATCGAGATCCCCAGGATCATCTCCATCGACGCGCCCCCGATGTCGTGGCTGATCAGGTAGTAGACGATGCCGACCGCCGCGAACAGCACGCCGGTGAAGATCGCCATTCTCGGGCGTGGGATGGGGTGCATCGGGGCTCCTCAGGTTGCCTCAGCCGGCCGTCGGCACGAGGTAGAGCAGCGAGAACAGGACGATCCAGACGACATCGACAAAGTGCCAGTAGAGCGAGACGGCCTCGACCATGTCGTGGTGCTTGTTCGAGAACTGGCCGGCCATCGCCCGATAGAGGACGACGCTGAGCATGATGACCCCGCCGAGGACGTGCGCCCCGTGGAAGCCGGTGAGGGTGAAGAACGTCGTCCCGAACGTCCCGTCGGCGAGGGTGAAGCCGAGCTGGGAGTAGTCGTAGCCCTGGCCGATCAGGAAGATCACACCCAGGACGAGGGTCACCGCGATGTTCCGGACCAGGCCCCGCCGGTCGCCCTTGCGGATCGACCAGACGCCTAGCTGGCAGGTGAACGAGCTGATGATCAGGAGGGTCGTGATGATCAGCGGCAGGGCGATCTCGTTGGCGACGTGGAAGTGCTCATTGCCCTCGGGTGGCCCGCTCCGCGCCAGGCCCCGGCCGTTGCAGTAGGCCGCGCCGCCGCCCGCGCCGCACATCACCTCGGCGCAGCTGAACCGGATCATCCCCCGGATGACGTTGCTGATCCCCTCCTCG
>JANWLH010000101.1 GCA_025450915.1 Candidatus Limnocylindrales bacterium
CGTGGGCTAGCATGGAGGCGTGATCGAGCTCGACGAGGCGCTGCTGATCAATCGCGCCCTGGCCAGCTCGATCCGGGCGGCGATTCGACCGATGATCCTGGCCGCGGGCCTCGTCGTCGCGCTGGCGGCCTGCGCCGGCACAGCGTCGAGCACTCCAGCCGGCGGCACGCTGACGGATCCGAAGGTGATCCTTGCCAGGAGCCTGACCGCCCTGAACGACGCCCAGACCTTCCACCTCACCGGCTCCCTGAGTGGCACGCTCGAGGCCGACCTGACGAACAGCGGGACCAATTCGGCGATCGACCTCAAGGGCACCGCCCTGACGGCCGATGCCGACGTGCCTCATCAGCGAGCCAGCCTGTCGATCTCGGTGCCCGCCCTCTTCGCCCTGAAGGTCGACTACCTCCAGATCGGTCCGGATACGTACAGCCGGAACAGCCTGTCCGGGCCGGACTGGACCCACACGTCGCAGGCCGCCGACGCCTCGAGCGCGCCGAGCGCGGTGCCAACCCCGCGCCGGATCGGGTCGTCGAGCCCGTCGCCCGCCGCCGCCCCGAGTGGTTCGCCCGCAGGCAGCCTCGACCTGGTGGGCCAGATCACGGCCGGCCTCGACAACCTGCCGAACCCGCCGACGAAGGGTCCCGACGCGACCTGCGGGGCGAAGATCTGCTACACGATCGAGATCATCGTCCCGCTCAACGGCGGCGATGCCACGGGCCTTGGACTGCCCTTGCCGAGTGGCGCGGCTGCCTCCGTGACGGTGACCTTGTCGATCGAGCAGGACACGCTCCTGCCGGTCCATGCGGTCGCCGTGATCAATGCCGGCTCGAACGGGACGTTCAACCTGGCCCTGAGCCTCTCGAACTTCAACGCACCGGTCTCGATCAGCGCTCCGCCCCCCGGCCAGGTCGTCGAGGCGAGCGCCGGGCCATAGCCCAGGCGGACGCGGCGGTCGGTGCTTCTCAGCCGCGCGGGGCGCGCCCGACCACGAGGTAGCGCCGCCAGCCGTCGGCAGTCCGCTGGAGGAGTCCGAGATGGGCCCGCTCCACCCGGTCGATCTCGCCGAGGCCCCGCGAGCGGACCCGCTCGAAGCCGGCCTGCCGGAGGACCTCCATGAGTGCCGCCGGGCTGCGCTGGGTCATCAGCGGCAGGCGGGAGTCCACCTCGGCCGGATACGCGTGCTCGTCAGCATCGTCGTTGCCTCCGAGCCGGGCGGCCGCCGCGGCGAGCAATCGGGCGGGCAACGGCAGGCGAGGGTACGTCCCATCGATGACCGCGACCAGGCCGCCGGGTCGAAGGCGCTCGCGCCAGGCTCGTGCGGCGAAGGCCGGATCGGGCAGGGTCCAGACGAGGTGGCGGCTGACGACGGCGTCCATAGACCCATGAGCCACCGGCGGGTCCTCGGCGTCGCCGATCCGCCAGTCCACGCCGATCCCGCTCTCGATGCTCTTGCGCCGCGCCGCCAGGATCATCGCCTCGGACAGGTCGACCGCCACCACGTCGTGGCCGAGCTCCGCGGCAAGGAGGGCCAGCGTGCCGGTGCCCGTCCCGACATCGAGGACGTCCCTGCAGGGCACCTCCGAATGGGTCGCGTCGCCCAGGATCGCCGCAACGAGGCGCCGCCAGGCGCGGCGTTCGTCGTCGTGGAGGATCCCGTGGCGGGGGATCCGGTCGTAGTCGGCCGCACCCCGATCCCAGGCGGCCGTGATGGCTGCCTTGACCGCGACCCGGCGCGCGTCGGCCGCTTCGTCACTCACCTGACGAGGATAGCCAGCGGGGAGGCGATCGCGAGCGGTGCAGAGGCCCGCCCTACAATGCAGTGGTGCCATTTGTAACCGATCGGCTCTTCCCGGAGCCGCCCGACGAAGACGTCCCGTTCCCCGACGGCGCGCCGCCGGAGAGCATCGATTCGGACGCGCTCGACACCTCCGACGCGGCCCTCGGAGCCGATCCGCGGCTGGCCCGCAAGCGCCGGTCGAAGGGCTCGCGGAAGGGCGCGACGGGCGCGACGGGTGGCGCCGGGTCGGATTCCAGCGCCCCGTTCGGAGACGAGCCGCCGCCACCCGATGAGCCCGACGGCAATCCCCGGCCGGTTCCCCGGGCGGCCCCCGACCCCGCGGCGACGGCGGCCCTCGCCGAGCGGATCGTCTCCCGCCTGAACCCCGAGCAGGCACGGGCGGTCACGACCACCGAAGGACCGCTCCTGATCCTGGCCGGCGCCGGCAGCGGCAAGACCCGGGTCCTCGCCCACCGGGTGGCGTATCTCGTCGGTGTCATGGGCGTCCGGCCCTGGCAGATCCTGGCGGTCACGTTCACGAATCGGGCGGCGGGCGAGCTGCGCGAACGGATCGTCGCCCTCGTCGGCGAGGCCGGCCGGGAGGTGGAGACGGGCACGTTCCACGCCGTCTGTGCTCGCGTCCTGCGGCGCGACGGAGCGGCGATCGGCCTCGACCGCCGGTTCGTGATCTACGACAGCGACGACCAGCAGACCCTGATGAAGCAGATCCTCAAGCAGGAGGACCTGCCGGCGACCGGCGAGTTCCGGCCGGCGGCCGTCCTCGGCTCGATCAGCCGAGCCAAGAACGAGATGCTCGACGCCGATGCCCTCGCGGACGGGGCGCTGAACCATCACGAGCGCCAGGTGGCCCACCTCGCCCGGATCTACCAGGCCCGCCTGCGGGCCGTCGGGGCGCTCGACTTCGACGACATCCTGCTCGAGGCCGTCCGCCTCTTTGAGGAGGCCCCGGCCGTCCTGAGCCGCTACCAGGATCGCTGGCGCTACCTCCACGTCGACGAATACCAGGACACGAACCGGGCCCAGTACCTGTGGGTCCGGGCCCTCGCCGCCCGCCACCACAACCTGTGCGTCGTCGGTGACGACGACCAGTCGATCTACTCCTGGCGCGGCGCCGACCTGCGCAACATCCTCGATTTCGAGCGGGACGAGCCCGACGCGACGGTGGTCAAGCTCGAGCAGAACTACCGCTCGACGCAGCTGATCCTGGACGCCGCCCACGCCGTCGTGAGCAGGAACACCGCCCGGACCGACAAGAAGCTGTGGACCCAGCAGGCCGGGGGCCGGCCGATCCAGCGCTTCGAGGCCTACAACCAGGAGGAAGAGGCCGAGTGGATCGCCCGCCAGGTCGAGGACCTGATCGGCGGTGGTTCGCTCCTCACCCGCAAGGCTGACGACGAGGAAGGACGTTCGAGTCCCCGCGATGTCGCCGTCATGTACCGCACGAATGCCCAGAGCCGGGCGATCGAGGAAGCGTTCCTGCGCTACGGCATCCGCTACCAGCTGATTGGCGGGACGCGCTTCTACCAGCGCCGCGAGGTCAAGGACGCCCTGGCCTACCTGCGGGTGCTGCGCAGCGATACGGACGCGATCGCCTTCGAGCGGATCATCAACGTCCCGGCCCGGGCGATCGGCGACAAGACCGTCGAGGTCCTGCGCGGCGCGTCGACCCGCGAGTCGATCGGCACGTTCTGGGCGGCCATCGAGGCCGCCGTCGACGGCCGGGTCGAGGGGATCGCCCCGCGGGCCCGGGCGGCGCTGGCGGACTTCGCCGCGATCATCCGGTCACTCCGGACCCGGATCGGCGTCCTGCCCCTGCCCGAGCTGCTCGACGCCGTCCTCGAGCGGAGCGGCTACCGGGCCATGCTCGCCGACGGCTCCGAGGAAGGCGAGGATCGCTGGAACAACCTCCTCGAGCTGCGCTCCGTCACGACCCGCTACGACGACCTGTCGCCCGAGGATGCCCTCGACCGGCTGCTCGAGGAGACGGCCCTCGTGGCCGACCAGGACTCGTATGCCGGCGACGCCGACGCGGTCACGATGATCACCCTCCACGCCGCGAAGGGCCTCGAGTTTCCGGTCGTCTTCATCGCCGGCCTCGAAGAGGGCACGTTCCCGCACAGCCGGGCCCTCGACGACGAGCGCCAGCTCGAGGAGGAGCGTCGCCTGGCGTACGTCGGGATCACCCGGGCGAAGCGCCGGCTCTTCCTCTCGCATGCCTGGCATCGGGCCACCTGGGGCTCGAGCGGGGCCACCGTCCCGTCGCGCTTCCTGCTCGAGATTCCGTCCGAGCTGATGGAAGGCCCGAACCTGCGGGCGGAGGACGAGCACGCCGACGGCCCGCTCGACCTCGAGCTCGTCTTCGGGGCGCGCCGCTCGAGCCGCTTCGGGACGCCGATCCGGGCCGGTGGCGGCGCGTACCGCCAGGGCAGTGGCCGGCCCGGCGCGCCGCCCGCGGGCACCGCCTTTGCCCCGACCCGCGACCTGGCGGCGAAGCGCACGTCGTATGCCGCCGGTGCCCGTTCAGGCGAGCTGACCGTCTCGCCGGGACGGGCGATCCGGGCCTGGGACGATCCCGTCGATGTCGACCGGGAGGCGCCCGATGAGCTGCCGGTCCGCCGGATCGAGGAGACGCCGGCCCGGATCCCGCCGCGCCCGATCGTCCCCGGCGAGCGCCGCTATCGCGACGGCGATCGCGTCCATCACGCCCGCTTCGGCGACGGGATCGTCGTCTCCGCCCGCCTCACCCGCGACGACGAGGAGGTGACCGTCGCGTTCCGGGACGGCGGCGTCGGCCACAAGACGATGCTCGCCAGCATGGCCAACCTCGAGCTGATCGGCTGAGCCGATGAGCAACCTGCCGGTTGACCCGGCGCTTGTCGAGGCGGCCCAGGCCGCCGGTGCGGATGCCGCCGGGGAACGCCACGCGGTCCTCGCGGCCGAGATCGAGCGGGCTGATCGCCTCTACTACCTCGAGGACGCCCCGGAGCTCTCCGATGCCGATTACGACGCCCGGTTCCGGGAGCTCGTGGCGATCGAGACCGCGTTTCCCGAGCTTCGGACGCCGGAGTCGCCGACCGTCAAGATCGGCGCCACGACGTCGTCGACCTTCGACGAGGTTCACCACAGCCGGCCGATGCTGTCACTCGGCAACGCCTTCTCGGCCGACGAGCTGCGCGCCTTCGATGCCCGCGCCCGCAAAGGCC
>JANWLH010000102.1 GCA_025450915.1 Candidatus Limnocylindrales bacterium
GCCGTCGGCCTCGCCCGGCGGGTGGCCGATCGGCCGGGGCTCAACCTGCTCGGGGTGACCGGCTACGAGGGCCACTGCTCGAACACCCCTGATCACGACGAGCGGCTCGTCAAGGAGCGCTCGGCGATGGGCTTCCTCGTCGAGGTAGCCGAGGCATTCGAGCACCACGGCCTGCCCTGCCCGATCCGCTCAGCCGGTGGCACGGCGACCTGGGACTGGACGGCCGCGTTTCCCGGGATCACCGAAATCCAGGCCGGCACGTACGTGGTGATGGACAACTTCCATGGGGCGATGGTCGGCGGCTTCGAGCATTCGCTGACCGTCCAGGCAACGGTCGTCAGCAGGCGCCCGGACCGGGTGATCGTCGACGCGGGCAACAAGACGGTCGGAGCAGGCGACATCGCCTCGATCGAAGGCCATCCGCTGCGCCCCTTCCGGTTCGACGAGGAGCACGGCATCTTCGACGCGACGGCCGGATCGACGCTCAAGCTCGGCGACGTCGTCCGGCTCGTGCCCGGCTACTCCCCCTCCACGGTCAACTGGTTCGACGCGTTCCACATCGTCGATGACGACGTCGTCGTCGACATCTGGCCGGTGATCCCGCGCGGGCCCGGTCATCACGGCCTGGTGGCCGGCTGAGGGTCCCAGCTCGGAATAGGAGGCGGTCGCGTGAAGCGCTTCGAGGGCAAGGGCGTGGTGGTCACCGGAGCCGGCCGGGGAATCGGCCGGGCGACTGCCGAGCAGTTCGCCGAGGACGGCGCCGGCGTCGTCCTCTTCGGCTGGCATGCCGATGTGCTCGAGGAGACTGCGGCCGGCATTCGCTCGAGGGGCGGCCGAGCCCAGGTCGTGGTCGGGGACGTCTCGAAGCGGGCCGACATCCGCCGCGGCGTCGAGGCCTGCATCGATCATTTCGGCCGGGTCGACCACATGATCGCCAACGCCGGCATCGCCGACTTCGTGCCCTTCCTGGATGGCTCCGACGAATCCTGGGAGCAGCAGATCGGGATCGATGTCAAGGGCACCTGGCTCGCCTTCCAGGAGGCGGCCCGCCAGATGGTCAAGGAGGGCCACGGCGGGGCGATGGTCTGCACGTCGTCGACGAACGCCTTCCAGCCTGAGCAGGAGGGGGTCTTCTACAACGTCGCCAAGTCGGGCCAGGTGGCGGTGATGCAGACCGCGGCGATGGAGCTCGGCAAGTACGGCATCCGGGTCAACGCGATCGCGCCCGGGATCATCAACACCCGGCTGGCCTGGTTCGTGATCCAGGATCCGGTCCAGTCGAAGGTCTTCCTCGACCGGACGCCGCTTGGCCGCTTCGCCGAGCCGGTCGAGATGGCCCGGCCGATCCTGTTCATGTGCTCAGAGGACGCGTCCTACATGTCAGGCGCACTGATGGTTGTTGACGGTGCCTACTCGGTCGGACTGCCGGTACCCAACGTGCTGACCGAGCCGCTGGTTCCGAGCGCTGTTCGATGACCGCCTGGTCCCACCTGCTCACGGGAGGGCGCGATCGACGACCGTGCATGACGTGCTGAACTGACCCGGCCCGGGGGAGTGGGCCGGCACCGGCTGCGTGAGGATGGAGCCATCGACTGGGACGTGCCGTTCGATCCTGGTGGATCAGGAACTGCGGTCGACCATCGAACTATCGAGGAGGGTCTCGTGGACACGCAACGTCAACCCGCGGGCGGCCAGGATGCCGCAGCGGCGCCGCTCAAGACCGACCTCCAGGAGGATGCGATCGGGCTGCTCGGCGCGACCATGCAGGCGATCACCCACATTTCGCCGGCGATCGCCGCGTTCTTCTTCACCCAGTTCGTCATCCAGCAGGCAGGGATCACCGCCCCGCTCGCCTACGTCGCGGGATTCCTGATCGTCCTCCTGCTGGGCAACACCCTGATCCAACTGTCCAAGCACCTGCCGTCGGCCGGCGGCTACTACACGTACGTGAGCCGGGCCGTGAGCCCGCGCGCCGGCTTCCTCACGTCCTGGATGTTCATCCTCTACTCGCCGATCGCATCCGGGCCCGTCTACGCGTTCTTCGGCTTCATCCTCCAGAACGAGCTGAAGTCGAACTGGAACATCGACATCCCCTACCTGTGGTTGATCAGCGTCCTGGTCTTCGCGCCGCTGATCGCGTACTTCCAGTACCGCGGCCTGAAGCTCTCCGCCGAGGTCCTGTTGATCACCGGCGGGCTCGAGATGCTGATCGTCCTGGCCCTCGCCCTGACCGGGTTCGTGAACCCCGGCCCGGGCGGCGTCACCCTTTCGGTCTTCGACCCGGGCAAGATCCCGGCGTTCGAAGGCTTCGCGCTCGCCGTCGTGTTCTCGGTGCAGGGCTTGACCGGCTGGGAGGCGGCGGCCCCGCTCGCCGAGGAGACGGCCAACCCCAGGCGCAACGTGCCCGGGTCCGTCCTCCTCTCGATCATCCTGATCGGCGTCTTCCTGGTCATCGTCTTCTGGGGCGTGATCAGCGGCTACGGATCGAACAACATCGCCCAGATCCAGGCCACGACCGAGCTGCCGGCACTCGAGCTGGCCCACAAGCTGTGGGGCGCGGGCTGGGTGCTCATCCTCTTCGCGTTCCTGAACAGCGTGATCGGCAACGGGCTCGCCTGCGCCAACGTGAGCACCCGGATGTGGTACGGCATGGCCCGCAGTGGGTCATTCCCGAAGGCATTGGCCAAGACCCATGAGACGCACAAGACCCCGGTCAACGCGATCCTGATGCAGATGGCGCTGTCCCTGGGGATCGGGATCATCCCGGCGGTGATCTGGGGCGCGGACGTCTCGTTCTTCTTCGTCGACGGCCTGATCCTGGTCCTCGGCGTAACCGTGGTTTACGTGATGGCCAATCTGGCGGTCTTCCTGTTCTACCGAGGCGAGCACCGGGGAGAATTCAATCCGCTGCTTCACTTCGTCTTCCCGCTGATCGGGACGGTCGTCCTGCTCTACGCCGTCTACAAGTCGTTCCCGACTCCGGCGGGGCCGTACTGGATGGCCCCGATCATCGACGGGATCTGGCTGCTCGTCGGCATCGGTCTCCTGTTCTACCTGCGGGCGCGCGGCGACGAGGAATGGCTGCTCAACGCAGGCAAGGCCATCGGCGAGGCCTGAGTCCCGCCCGTACCCGGCGGCCGGGCATGGCTGGCCGCGGACCAGTGGCCGCCTGCGGCGTCGCCCCGATGGGCGATCCGAAGGCGGCCATCCCAACCTATTCCGGACCGCCCACCGCGGTCGCACCGCGAAGTCACGAGGAGTGCAATGACCACGCTGTGGGGTACCACCTGGACCCGTTCCGAGCTTCTCCGGCGGGTTGGCCGCCTGGACCAGGTCGCGGGCGTCCGCCTGACGACTCTCGGTGACGGAGCCGGTCGCGGCGTCCGTCTGCTCGAGTTCAGGACGGGCAGCGGATTCAGCTTCGACGTCGTCATCGACCGCACCTTCGATGTCGGCCGCTGCGAGATGGACGGCCGGCCCCTGGCCTGGATCGCGAACGCCGGCACGGTCGGGCCGTGGTACTACGAGAACGACCCGCTCGGCTGGTTCCGGGCGTGGGGCGGCGGGATGGTTGTCACCTGCGGCCTGGATCACACCCTCATCGGCGGCGAGGACAGCGCGGCCGACTTCGACCAGCCCCACATTCGGCCGACCCAGACATTCGCCCTGCACGGCCGGGTCGGCGGTCTGCCCGCCCGCCTGATCGGCTACGGCGAGCGCTGGGAGGGTGACGAATGCATCCTGTGGGCCGAGGGCGAGGTCCTCCAGTCCGCGATCTTCGGCGAGCACCTCGCGCTCCGCCGGCGGATCGAGGCGCGCGTCGGCGAAAGCCGGTTCACGATCCACGACGAGGTCGAGAACGTCGGCCATCACCGGACGAGCCACATGTTCCTGTACCACTGCAACGCCGGCTGGCCCGTCGTCGCCGGCGGCTCCGAGCTGCTCGTGCCCTCGACCGCCACGACCACCGACTACAACGTGACCACGGAGGGCTATGCGGTCCTGAGCGAGCCGATCGAGGGCTTCACCGAGGCTTGCTTCGAGCACAAGCTCGTCGCCGAGGCAGGCGGGACGGTACCGGTGGCCGTCGTGAATCGAACGCTCGGCCTGGGCGTGTACCAGGTCTTCCGGATCGACCAGCTGCCCCACCACACGGTCTGGCGGATGATGGGTGAGGACACCTATGCGCTGGCGATGGAGCCCAGCACGAACCGCGATGCCGGCCGCTGGGACGCCCGCGAGCGCGGCGAGCTGCTCTTCCTCGAGGGCGGCCAGACGCGGACCTACGACCTCGAGGTCGGGGCCCTCGCCGGCGGCCAGGCGATCGATTCGTTCGCCGAGCGAGTTGCCCGAGTCCAGGCCGGGCCGGCCTGACGCGAGCCGGAGACATGCGCTTTGGCCTGATGATCGAGGGCCAGCAGGGCCTGACCTACGCCGAGCAGCTGGCGATCGCCCTGCGGGCCGAGGCAGCAGGTTTCGAGGCGTTCTATCGCTCCGATCACTTCAACAGCTTCCCGGGACCCGACGGCCTGCCGACGACGGATGCCTGGGCGGTGCTGGCAGGGATCGCCCGGGAGACGTCGACGATCCGCCTGGGCGCCCTGGCGTCGCCAGTTACGTTCCGGCTGCCGGGCGTCTTCGCCAAGCTGGTAACGACAATCGACGAGATGAGCGGCGGGCGAATCGATCTGGCACTCGGCGCCGGCTGGCACGAATCGGAGCACCGCCGGCTTGGGATCCCGTACCCGCCGATCGGCGAGCGCGCCGAGATGCTCGAGGAGCAACTGGCGATCCTGATCGGCCTCTGGGAGGGCCCCGATGGATGGAGCTTCGACGGTCGTCACTACGCCGTCGAGGACGCCCTCTTCCGGGCAAGGCCGGTTCAGCAGCCGCGGCCGCCGATCATCATCGGTGGTGAAGGCTCGCCACGCTCAGTGCGGATCGCCGTTCGCTTCGCCGATGAGTTCAATCTGGCCCGCTCGGGTCCCGAGCGAGCTGCCCATTGGTTCGGCCGCCTCGACGAGGCGTGTGCCGCCGCGGGCCGCGATCCCGCGACGATCGTGCGGTCGGTCCTCGTCCGGACGCTCGTCGGTGCCGACGCGGCCGAGCTCGACCGGCGCAAGCTCGCCCTGCGCGCGATGCTGTCCGAGGACCAGGTCGCCGACGAGCTAGCGCCGGCCAACGCGTCGCGATGGATCATGGGCACCGTGGAGGAAGCGCACGAGATGATCGAGGTCTTCGCCCAGGCGGGCTGCCAGCGGCTGATCTTCCAGGACTACCTGCCCCGCGACCTCGAGATGGTCGAATTGCTCGGCCGCGAGTTCGCCTCGGCGGTGCGCTCGTAATCGCGATGCGGGCGTTCATCTTCGACCTCGACGGGACGCTCGTCGACACGGTCTATCCGCACGTGGTCGCCCTCCAGCAGGCGCTGTCCGAAGCCGGCGTCGAGGTCCCGGCCTGGCTGGTCCATCGCCGGATCGGGATGAGCGGCGGCCTCTCCGCCCGGGCCCTCGCGCGAGAGATCGGGCGGACGCTGTCGCCCGCCGAGCAGGACCGGGTCCAGCACCGCCACGGCCAGATCTTCCTCGAGCTGCTGCCGAGCCGCCGGCCGCTGCCCGGAGCGCGCGAGCTCGTCCACTGGCTGGTCGAGAACCACGTCCCGTTCGGGATCGCCACCTCCGGCCGGCGCCCCGACATCGACGCCTCGCTGGCCGCCCTTGACCTGCCGCCGGACCTGGTCGTCGTCAGCCGGGGCGACGTCCTGCGAGCCAAGCCCGAACCCGACCTCTTCCTGGCCTGCCAGGAGCGGATGGGCGTGCGACGTGAGGATGTCTACGTCGTCGGCGACGCCGTGTGGGACCTGCTCGCCGCTCGACGGGCGGGGATGCTCAGCGTCGGGCTGCTGTGCGGCGGCTACAGCCTCGAGGAGCTCGTCCAGGCCGGCGCGCTGCGCGTCTACCGCGATCCGAGCGAGCTGCTCAACTCGCTCGACGAACTGGGCGTCGGGGGCCGGGCACCCGAATGAACTACCGCCCGCTGGGCGCCAGCGGCCTGAAGGTCTCGCCGCTGTGCCTGGGCACGATGCTCTTCGGCTCGCTGACCAACGAGGCGGAGGCCGCCCGGATCGTCGGCTCGGCACGCGAGGCCGGGATCAACTTCATCGACACGGCCGTCTCCTACGCGGGCGGCAAGGGCGAGGCGATCCTCGGCGACCTGCTGGCCGCCGATCGCGATTGGTGGGTGATCGCCACCAAGGTCGGCTCGCGGACCGGGCCGGGCCCCAACGAGGACGGCACGAGCCGGCGCCAGGTCCAGGCCTCGATCGAGCGCAGTCTGCGCCGCCTGCAGACGGACCATGTCGACCTGTACTACCTCCATCGCGACGACGAGACCACGCCCCTTGGCGAATCGCTCGAGGCCGTTGGCGACCTGATCCGGGCGGGCAAGGTCCTGTACCTCGGGCTGTCGAACTTCCGTGGCTGGCGGCTCGCCGAGGCCGTCGGAATCTGCCGCGAGCTGGGCGTCCCCGCGCCGATCGCCGTCCAGCCGTACTACCACGCCCTCAACCGCCAGCCGGAGGTGGAGCTGCTCCCCGCGGCCGCCCATTTCGGCCTCGGCGTGGTCCCGTTCAGCCCGCTCGCGCGGGGCATCCTGACCGGCAAGTACCGGCCAGGCAAGGAGCCACCGGCGGACTCACGCGCCGCCCGGAAGGACGCCGACCTGCTCCGTCGGGAGTGGCGCGACGAGTCCCTCGAGATCGCCCAGGAGCTCCGCCGGCACGCCGAATCGAAGGGCATGACGACCGGCCAGTTCGCCGTCAACTGGCTGCTCGGCAACGAGCTGGTCTCGGCCGTCCTCGCCGGGCCGCGTACGCTCGAGCAGTGGACCGAGTACCTGGGCGCCCTCGAGCACGGCTTCGACGCCGATGACGCGGCCCTCGTCGATCGCCTGGTCCCGCCCGGCTACCCCTCGACGTACGGCTACCACGACCCGAACTTCCCGGTCGTCGGACGCGTCGCGCGAGTGGAGGCTCCCGAGCCGAACTAGCGGCCCATGGGGTCAGTCGTAGGTGTCGACCTCGAACGACGAGAAGCCGTGGTCGACGTTCGTGTTGCCCACGAAGAAGTTGAAGCCCACGCCAGGCCCACCGGCCGGAAACGCATCGTCGGTCACGGACAGGACCTCGACGCCGTTGATGAAGCTGCGGATCACGTTGCCGACGATCGTGGCCTCGACGATGTCGCCGTGCTTCACGCCGCACTCCGGCCCCATCCGCCGCGCGAGCGAGGTGAAATCGGCAATCTTGCCGTTCCAGCGGACGATCTCGGCGTAGGCGGCTTCCGACTTCGAGCAGCGCCAGAAGACCTCGTAGCCGTCGCACCAGTGCGCCTTGATCGAGCTGCGCAGCCGGATCTCGACCTCCTGGAAGTAGTCATCCGTTGGATTGACGCTGTAGACCGTCGCCCGCGCCGACTGATTCTTGCCCCAGGCGCCGGCCAGGACCGCGGCCGGATCGTCGTAGTCGCCCGCGACCTCGTCGGCGCTGGCGGTCCCGCCGCCGAAGGCCTGCTCGGCCCGGCGTTCGGCGGAGTTCATCCGGCTGACCTCGCCGAAGGCATGCCCGTCGCGGACGAGCACGTCGCACCAGTCGATGCCGTCCGTGCGGCCGTTGAGCCACTGTCCGCCGTCGGAGATCGGCTCCTCGTCCGTCTCGAACCGGGTCGAGTACGAGCGGACGAGCGTGCCCTCGATGGCTCGGGTGTTCGTCATGACGAGGCCTGACCTCCTGGCAGTTCGGGCGACAGTGGATCCTCGTAGCAGCGGACGGAGGTGAACTTGCCGTCCCGAACGGTCATCACGTTGAGGCCGTGGATCTGGAAGCGCTGGCCGGCATGGTCAGTGAGGACCGCGTAGACCTCGAGGGCCGATGCATCGCCGGCGGCCGTCGGAGCGCCGGTGAACTCGCGGGTGATCGTCACCTCGAGGCCCGGGTAGTCGCGCGCCGATCCCTCGTAGAAGCCGCGGATCTCGGCATGGCCGCGGAGCAGGCCGCCGGCGTCCTGGTAGGTTGCGTCGGAGTGGTAGTGGGCCATCACGGCGTCAATGTCGCGCCGGCATTCAGCGGCCCAGTACGACTCGGAAACTTCGCGCGGCGTGCGCATCAGGCCACTCTCCAGCTGGTTGGTTGGGCGGGATATGTTCGCGCGCGCAGAACAAAAGAATTGTAGGATTTGGCGCGAACGGGCGTCAAGGTCGAGCGATGCCCGGCGGGGCGGGCGGAGGAGGTCAGCGGATGGCAGCCAGGCACCTGGACGGCAGGATCGCGATCGTGACCGGCGCCTCGCGGGGCATCGGCCGGGCCATCGCCGAGCGGTTCGCGGCCGAGGGCGCCAGCGTCGTCGTCAACTACGTCGCCGGTTCCAAGGCGGCCAATGCCGTGGTGGCGGGGATCACCAGCGGGGGCGGCACGGCGGTCGCGATCCAGGCCGATGTTTCGAAGCGCGTGTCCGTGGATGAGCTGATCGCCGCGACCCTGGCTCGCTTCGGGCGGATCGACATCCTCGTCAACAACGCCGGGGTGATGATCACCAAGCCGGTCCTCGAAACCTCCGAGGACGACTGGGACCTGACGATCGACATCAACCTCAAGGGTGCCTACCTGTGCTCGAAGGCCGTCGCCCCGGTGATGATCAGGCAGGGTGCCGGGACGATCATCAACATGTCCTCGAACTCGGGCCTCTATCACCCCTCGGCCATGAAATGGACCGAGTACGTCGTCTCGAAGGCCGGCCTCAACGGCCTGACCAAGGCGATGGCCCTGGCCCTCGGTCCGCAGATCCGGATCAATGCGATCTGCCCGGGCTGGATCCGGACGGACATGGTCGAGGCGATCGACCCGGAGGTCCAGCAGCGGATCCTCGACGAGACGGCCCTGCACCGCTGGGGGACGCCCGGCGACATCGCCGCCTCGGCGGTCTTCCTGGCCTCGGACGAGGCATCGTTCATCACGGGCGAGCTGCTGATCGTCGCCGGCGGCCGCGGGATGCACTGA
>JANWLH010000103.1 GCA_025450915.1 Candidatus Limnocylindrales bacterium
CGGAATGCCGTGCTGTTCGGCTCGCTGACGGACCCGTTGGCGCTGTGCGTCGAGCTCGCCGTCGCGGTCGTCAGCTTCTACAGCCTGATCATCACGGCAAGCCGCGAGGACCTCGGCGTCGGCTCGCGGATCGCGGATCGCGGTCGGGCCGCGCCGTGGGTAGGTAGTACCTCAAAAGGCCGATTTCGAGGTCGATCGGCGGTACGCTGCAGCCCGCCCGCCGCTCGGAAGGGCGGATCGTATCGCGAGCCGCGCTCAAGCCAGGACACGTTCGCCTTCTCGCGCCGCCATCCCGGCTCGACTCGCCGGCGATATCGAGGTTTTGCGGTACCAGGTACCCACTCCGACGGGCCCGCGCATCGCGGGCCTCGAGCGCTGCGTGCCGAACAGCAAACGGCCGATTCGGGGCGGCGCCGGGTATCCGCTTGAACCACGAAACCTGCGATTGATCCCGAGCTGAGCGTGACGCGGGATGAACCAAGCCTCGGGTCGGGCCTGGATGGGCCAGGAGGCCCGGCGGAATCAGGCGGTTTGCTGTCCCACGAACACGGGTCGACGCGACGCGACGAAGCCGTCGACGCGGGGTCTACCCCTCCGGGACCTCGAGCTCGCCGGGATCCGCGAACGCCCGGGCCTCGCCGAGGCCGCGGCCGGCGGACATCGCCTCGCGGTAGACCCCGACGGCGTCGTCGACGCACATCACGACGAGGTCGCCGGGCGCCGCGTGCTTGAGGGCCTGGCGAACGGCGGCCATCTCCTCGAGGACCTCGTCGACCTTGGTCGCCCGACTCGTGCCGTCCGCCCGGGCGAGCTTCGTCCCCTCGGTCACCTGGCCGGCCGTCTCACCGGGCGCCCGGCCGCGCAGGTTCTTGTCCTCGCGAATGATGATCTCGTCGAAGGCGGTCGCGGCGATCGCCCCGTAGTCGCGCTGGTCCTGGTCGCGTCGGTCGCCGGGGATCCCGATCACCCCGATTGCCCGTCCATGGCGAACCGCGGCGGCCTCGGCGGCCTTCGTCCGGGCGGCTTTCGTGCGCGGGCCGCGGCCCGACGTGAGGTCGGGTTCGGTCATCATCCGGGTCACGAAATCGGCCAGCTGGCGCATCCCGTCGACGTTGTGGCAGTAGTCGATGACCACCCGCACGCCGCCGAGCTCGAGCAGGTTGAGCCGGCCGGGGGCCTGGAAGAACGACGTCGAAAAGGTCCGCAGGCCCTGCCGGATGTCGTGGAGGTGGGCGCCGGCGGCCCACGCTGCGGCTGCCGCGGCGAGCGCGTTGGCGACGTTCATCCGGGCCTTGCCGCCGAACGTCGCCGGAATCAGGTGGGTGTACAGGATCGGCATCGTCCGGCCCGCCAGGCGCAGGACGACGAGATCACCCTCGGGCATCTCGTCGATGCTGAACGCGGCCCCGCCCCGGCCGACATGCCCGTCGACCCGGTCGTAGCCCTCCTCGCCTTTCGATGTCTGCATCGAGACGTAGACGACCCGGCCGGCCGAATGGCGCCCCATCCGGGCGACGAGCGGATCGTCGGCGTTGAGGACTACCGTCCCCGAGCGAGGCACCGCATCCACCACGACGGCCTTCACGTTCGCCAGCTGACCGAGCGAGGTGATCCCGCCGAGGCCCATGTGGTCGCCGGTCACGTTGGTGACAACGGCCACGTCGTTGCGGTCGTAGCCCAGGCCCTCGCGGAGAATCCCGCCCCGGGCGACCTCGAACACCGCCGTGTCGACCGTCGGGTTCTGGAGGACCATCTGGGCCGACTTCGGGCCCGACATGTCGCCCTTCTTGATCATCCGGCCGTCGATGACGATGCCGTCGGTCGAGGTCATCCCGACCCGCCGGCCCATCAGCTTGAGGATGTGGGCGATCATCCGGACGGTCGTCGTCTTGCCGTTCGTGCCGGTCACGGCCAGGATCGGGATTCGCGACGGTGTGCCCGCCGGGAAGAGCCCGTCGATCACCGGCCGGGCGACGTACTGCGGCTCGCCCTCGGTCGGGTGGGTGTGCATCCGGAAGCCGGGCGCCGCATTGACCTCGACGATCGCGCCGCCGGTCTCCCGGACGGGCGTGGCGATGTCCGGGCAGATGAAGTCGATCCCGGCCACATCGAGGCCGATGATCCGGGCCGCCGTCTCGGCGATCTCGACGTTGTCGGGATGGGCCTCGATCGTCCGGTCGATCGACGTCCCGCCGGTCGACATGTTGCCGGTCAGGGCGAGCTTGACCCGCTGGCCGGCCGGCGGGACGGCGTCGAGCTCGAAGCCCTGCGATCGGACGAGCTCGATTGCATCCGCCCCGACAGCGATTCGGGTGAGGACCTTCTCGTGGCCGATCCCCCGGCGAGGGTCGGCGTTGGCGGCCTCCACCAGTTGGCTGATCGTGCGCTCGCCGTCGCCGACGACCGATGCCGGCACCCGCTCGGCGATCGCCGCGACCTTGCCGCCGATCACCAGGCAGCGGTAGTCGTTGCCGGCGACATATGACTCGACCACCAGGTCACCCGAGCGGCTCTCCCGGCGGGCCCCCTGGTAGGCGGCCCGGACGGCCTCCTCGGAACGCAGGTCGAGGTGGACGCCCCGGCCGTGATTGCCGTCGAGCGGCTTGACCACGCAGGGATAGCCGATCCGCTTCGCCGCGGCCACGGTGTCTGCCTCGTTGTCGACCATCTCCGAGCGCGGGACCGGCAGCCCCGCCGAATCGAGGAGCTTGTTGGTCAGGCTCTTGTCGGAGGCGATATCCACGGCGATCGCCGAGGTTCGCGAGGTCATCGTCGCCCGGATCCGCTGCTGGTGGACGCCCTGGCCGAGCTGGACGAGCGAGTGGCGGTCGAGGCGGATATAGGGGATGTCGCGGCTGACGGCCTCGTCGATGAGCGCCTGGGTCGAGGGTCCGAAGGCAGCGCGCTCGGCGAGCCGGATCAGGCCCTCCAGCTCGGCCATCAGGTCGAACGCAGGACTCGCCGGCGGATCGACGAGGTGGTTCACGAGCGCGACGGCGATCCGGCCGGCCTCGATCCCGACCGATTCCTCGCGGTATTCGTAGATCACGTTGTAGCGGCCGTAGGTGCCTGCCGAGCGGGTCTTGCCGTGGCGGACGTCGGTACCAGCCAGGTTCTGGAGCTCGAGGGCGATGTGCTCAGCCACGTGCCCGGCCCATGTCCCCTCGCGCAGGCGGGTGATGAAGCCGCCCCGCCGGCCGAGCGAGCAGGCATGGTCCTCGAGGGTCGGCAAGAGCTCGACGAGCGCATCGACGAAGCCCGGGATCGTGTTGCTCGGGAACTCCTCGAGGTTGCCCAGGTCGACGAGCATCCGCACGACCGGCTCGCGAGCCCAGTAGTTGGGTCCTCGCAGGATCCGCGTCTCGACGATCGTCAGGGTGGGTTCGGGCCGGGCCGCGGACGCGCCGCGCCGGCCTGACGACTTCGGTCGGGGCGACGGTGCGGTCTGGGCCACGCGAGGTTCCTCCGGCGGGTCGATGGGGATGGCGCGCATCCGGACGACGGCGCGCCGCTGGTTCAGCTCGAGGCGGCCTCCCCGCCGGCGAGCGCCCGGAGCTGCGGCGTCGCGATCCGGCGGCGGCGGCGGAGATCGAAGTGATAGCCGGCGGGCAGCGAATGGAGGACGACGCCGCTGATCATCAGCGGTCGATGGCCGCCGATCTCCCAGGCATCGGTCTCGGAGTTCGCCCCGTCGATGATCGTGATGCTCCCCCGCCCGATCACCTCCATGACGTGGTCGGCACCGACGATGCCGGCCGTGTCCTCGTCAACGCCCAGGCCAAGCAGGCTCGGATTCTGGGCGATCAGGCTGAGCAACCGGCCGAGCCGGTTCCGCTGCTGGAAGTGCTGGTCGATGATCACCCCGGGCAGGACGCCCAGGCCGGCCGCGATCTGGGCCATCCGCAGCTTCGGCGTGGCCCCGGATGCGCCGAACGCGATCATGTGGCTGCTCATCGCGGATGCCCCGGCGGACGTGCCGGCGATGACGGCACCCTCCTGGAAGCGCTCGAAGATCGCGTTGGCCAGGCGGGTCCCGCCGAGGGTCGAGCTGAGCCGCAGCTGGTTGCCACCGGTCAGGAAGATCCCGGTCGCGTTGCGCAGCGCGCGGACGGCGGCCTCGTCGTTGGCCTGCTGGCGGGTCACCGCGTGGATCGGGCGAACCGTCGTGACGCCCAGCTGCCCGAACACCTGCTTGTAGCGCTCGCCCGCTTCGAGGCCCATCGACGACGCCGTGCTGATCACCGCGACGACCGCATCGGATCCGCCGGCGAGCGTGACGAAGCGACTGAGGATGACCCGGTCGCGGACCTTGTCCTCGGCCCCACCGATGACGATGACGGTACCTTCGGGCAACTCTTGACCGGCCTCCAGAACGTTCCCGAGAGGATACAGGAGTGGATCAGGCAGGTTGATGGACGTGATGCGGGACTTCTGGTGGCCCATGCGAGAATTCGGCCGATGACCGCCGCCCGACCTGCGCGCCTCCAGCACCCGCCTTCGGCGATGAGCCGGAGGCGGCGTGTCCTCCGCCGGGCCTTCGGAGCCGAGCTCGAGCGGCTCCACGACCGCCGGCGGATCGTCGCGATCGTGATCCTGGCGGTCGTCTTCGCGGTGATCGGTGCCGGCCTCCTGGCGCGGGGCGAAGAAGGCGGTGCCGACGCCCGGGCGTACTGGGGCGCGGTCCGGATCTGGCTGAACGGGGGCGACCCGTATCACCCCAGCGGGCCGTTCCTGCCGTACGTCTACGCGCCCTGGATGCTGCCCCTCTTCGTGCCCTGGGCGCTCCTGCCGTGGGAGGTGGCCTGGTTCGTGTGGCGGGGCGGAATCATCATCGCCTGGCTGGCCACGATCCACTGGGCGTACCAGCGCCGGCCGCTGGCCACCGCCCTGGCCGTCCTGGTCCTGGCGTTCCCGATCGGCGCCAACCTCGACACCGGCAATGTCACCCTGCTCCTCGCCCTCGGGCTGTGGGTCGCCCAGTTCTCGGAGGCCCGCCTGGCCGGCCTGATCTGGGCCGTGGCGACGTGGATGAAGTGGGTTCCCGCGCCGTTCTGGCTGGTGCTCGCCCCGCGCGCCCGGAAGTGGGGGCTCCTGTGGCTCGCGCTGGCCGGGGTCCTGAGCGTCCTGACGCTGCCGCTCACGATCATCCAGCTCCAGGCCCTCTTCGGCTTCGGCCCACGACCACCGCGGCTCGACTACCTCGTCCTGCTCTGGGCGACCGTCCCCTGGCTGTGGCTCCACCCGGCCGCGCTGGCCCGATTCGATCCGCGCACCTGGCCCGCCGGCCTGCGCCTGCTCCGGTCGCGATTCGGGGCGCTGCGGACCGGCTGGACGAGCGATCCGGGGGGCGCCCGCCAACGCGCCAGGCTGGGCATCCGGGCGTTCCTCGGCCTCGAAAATCGGGGCGCCGGCTGATCAACTGAGGACGGCGGTCTCACCCGGGTTGATCCGGCGGCGAGCCTCGCCGGCGGGGATGACGAGCTCGAAGAGCGACTGATCGAGGGAGTAGACGCCGGTCGACGCGATCGTGACCTCGTCGAGCCGGAATTCGAAGACCGGGTTCTCGAGGTTGCCCGCGTAGTGGTACGCGCTGCCGTCGCTGGCCAGCGTCGCGAGGTTGGCCTGCCCCTCGAACGTCCGGTGGAGGCTGCCGAGGAGCTCCGGGACCGGCACGTCCGGCCGCCAGGCGTCCTCGAGCCAGCGGGCACCGACCTCGGTGTCGGCCCGGCCGTGGATCCGGCCGGCAGCCTCGAAGGCTTCACGCTGGGCGCGATAGTTGCGCAGGTCACCATTATGGCTGAAGGCGAAGCGCCCGGCAGGATCCGTGAACGGCTGGGTGTCGGCCAGGGTCAGGGTGGAGAGCAGGGACGGTCGCCGGAGATGGACCAGCAGGCTCGTGGTCTCGATCCGCCCGATGGCGTTCCGGCCAGCGTCGTCGCGAAAGGCGCGGACGTCGCGGTAGGTCTCGAGCGACCCGGGGGCGGCCAGCCACGCCGCGCCCCACCCGAAGCCGGCGATCCCGTAGCGCTCCAGGCTCTCGGCGAACGGGAACAGGCGATCGATCCGGAACGGCCGCTCCGAGCGGGCGACGAACTGCTCACACATCAGCGCCGATGATATGCGCCGCCGAGCCGCTCACGAGCCGATGACCAGGCCGCGGTATCCCGGCTGGAAGCCCGCCTCGAGCAGCGCCGGACGCCACGGCGATTCGGCGATCGGCAGGCCGTCGGCCTTCGTGATCACGAGCTCCCGGACCCGGCGGTCGGCGACCAATGTCGACAGCGAGCGCAGGGCCGGCGTCGCGAGCCCGGGCTCGTCCGCCGCCGGGAACGACTGGAGCGAACGCCCGCCGCGTTCGAGGTAGAAGGTCGCGCGTCCATCGACCAGGACGACATAGGCACCGGCGGCCCGCTGGAACGGCCGCCGGTCGGCGTCCGAGCGGCGCGGCCAGCCGAGCGCGGCGCCGTAGGCGTTGGCCGGATCCGCGGCGGCCAGCAGGTGGATCCGGCGCGGCGTCGCACCATCGACGACCTCGCGAACCGACCGCAACCGGTCGAGGGCGCCCGCGAGAGCGAACTGGGCGGCTCCCAGCCCGTCGACGAAGTAGCCGCGCCGGATCCGGCCGGCGTCCTCCAGCGCCCGCAGGACCGGATAGATCGCCGAGAAGCCACCACTGACGCCCTCGCCGACGACGGCCTCCCGGGTCAGGACGCCGTGCCGATCGAGGAGGGCCAGTGCCAGGGCATGCAGCCGCTCCGTCGGCGAGGACGGCGCGCCGTCGGCGGCCAGGTCGACGAGCGACCAGCGCCCGGCGGCTTCCGGGGGGCCAAGGCTCGTGAGGCGCCCCGGACGTCGCCGCGGCTCACGGCCGGGCCGGCTCCAGCGCAGCGCGCGGAGCGGCGCAAAGGTGTCGTTGGTCACCTCGCCCGACCACACGAGGTCCCACAGCGCGTCGAGGACCTCACGATCCGGTCCACCGCCGGCGGCAGCATGGATCGGCCGGTAGAACGAGGCCCCGCGCCGGCCGAGGAACTCGCGGATCGCCTCGTGACGGGGCTCGCCCGGCCGGCTCTCGCCGCCGTCGCCCGCTCCGCCTCCACCGGGCGGAACCAGGACGGCATCTCGGAGCGCCTCGCGGCCGGGTCGGACGAGCACGATTCGGCCGTCATCCCGGCCGAGGCTCCCCCGCCCCAGCCAGGCAACCTCGCCCATCGCTCCGAGCTCGTCGAGGAGCCGCGGCTGGTAGCCCGGGACACGGGCGGGCAGCACGTCGCGCTCCAGCACCGAGGCCGGGATCGGCATGCCGGCGAGCTGGTCGATCACCTCGGCCAGCCGCTCGAGTGCGGCGCTCCCGCGCAGCGCAGGGACGCCGAGCAGAGGCTCATCGCCCAGGCCGGCGATCGCGGCCACGCCCTGCCACTCCGGCAGGAACCGGGCGAGGGTCGCCGGCTCGACCGGCTCGACCTCCCGCCGCAGGCGCGCCAGCGAGCGCCGCCGGAGCTGGCGCAGGACCTCCGGATCGCACCATTCGCGCTCCGCGCCGCCGGGCCGGAACTCGCCCCGCAGGAGCGTCCCGTTGGCCATCATCCGGTGGAGGGCGTCCTCGACGATCCCGGCCGGAAGACCCCAGCGGGCCGCAGGATCGCCGGACAGGAACGGGCCATGGGTCCGTGCCCAACGCCCGAGCAGCCCTTCGAGGGCGGCCGACGTCGGATCCAGGAACGCCTGCGGGACGCCCGACGGCGGCTGGACACCGATGGCGTCGCGGTAGCGGGCGACGTCCTCGATCGCGATCCAGCGCTCGCCGGATGGCTGGCCGGAGATCCGGACGGTGACGGCCCGCCGGCTGCGGGCCAGCTCGGCGAGCCAGGCTTCGGCGACCTCGCGTCCGCCGTCGACCCGCCCGGCCACCTCGAGCTCGGTCAGGTCGCCGAGGCGACGCAGCAGGTCGTGGAGCTGGTCGAGCGTCGTGGCGGCGCGGTCATCGCTCAGCGCCTGGAGCCGCAGCTCGAGGTCGGCGAGCGCGTCGCCATCGAGGAGCTCGCGGAGCTCTTCCTGGCCGAGCAGCTCGCGGAGGAGGTCGCGATCGAGGGTCAGGGCCTGGGCGCGCCGTTCGGCAATGGGCGTGTCGCCCTCGTACATGTAGGCCGCGACGTAGTCGAAGAGGAGCGAGCTCGCGAACGGCGATGCCCGTGTCGTCTCGACCCGGTGGACGTCGATGTCGCGCCGGGCGACGCCGTTCAGGACGCCCTTGAGCGCCGGCAGGTCGAAGACATCCGAGAGGCACTCCCGGTACGTCTCGACGAGGATCGGGAAGCTGCCATAGCGGCTGGCCACCGCGAGCAGGTCCGCCGAGCGCTGGCGTTGCTGCCAGAGCGGGGTGCGCGTCCCCGGCCGGCGCCGCGGCAGGAGGAGCGCCCGGGCGGCGTTCTCGCGAAAGCGCGCCGCGAACAGGGCCGAGTTGGCCAGCTGGCCGACGACGAGATCCTCGACCTCGTCCGCATCGGGGAACAGGAGGTCCTCGATCCCGCCCGGCAGGCCGTCGTCGGTCCGCCCAGGATCCGAGCCGCCGAGCTCTCCTTCGGGCAGCCGGATCGCGATGCCGTCGTCGGACCAGATCGTCTGGACCGGTGCCCCAAGCCGCTCACCGAGGCGTGCTTCGAGGGCCAGCGACCACGGGGCATGCACCCGGCCGCCGAACGGCGTCAGGAGGCACAGCCGCCAGTCGCCGAGCTCGTCACGGAAGCGCTCGACGACGATCCGCCGATCAGTCGGCAGGGCGCCGGCAGTCTCGAGCTCGTCCTCGAGGTAGGCGACGAGGTTCTCCGCGGCGAGCGGGTCGAGATCGTTGCGCTCGGCGAGCCGCTTCAGCGCGGCCGTCCGGCCGCGGGTACCCCGGCCCAGGTCCGCCTCGACCTCCCGGACGAGCCCGCCGAGCGCCTGGCCGAGCTCGATCGGCCGGCCGACGGCATCGCCATGCCAGAACGGCAGCTTCCCGGGAACGCCCGGCGCGGGCTCGACGGTCACCCGATCGTGGCCGATCTCGAGGACGCGCCACGAGCTCGCCCCGAGGACCACCACGTCGCCGTGCATCCCGGCCCGGAGCTCGTAGACCATCTCCTCGTCGAGCTCGCCGACCCGCCGGCCGGGCGTTCCCGCCTCGCCGGCGATGAAGACCCCGAAGAGGCCCCGATCGGGGATCGTGCCGCCGGACGTCACGGCGACGACCCGGGCATCGCGGCGGCCCTCGACGACGCCCGTCACCCGGTCCCAGACGATCCGTGCCTTGAGCTCGGCGAACTCATCCGACGGGTAGGCGCCGGCGAGCATGCCGAGGACGCCCTCGAGGGCTTCTCGAGACAGCGACTCGAACGGGACGGCGCGGCCGATCGTCGCGGCCAGCTCGTCGACGGTCCAGCGATCCATGACGGTCATCGCCACGATCTGCTGGGCGAGGACATCGAGCGGATTGCGCGGGATCACCGTCGTCTCGATCGTCCCGGCATGCATCCCCTCGGCAACGACCGCCGCCTCGAGCAGGTCGCCCCGGAACTTCGGGAAGATCACCCCGCGCGACGGGCTGTCCACCTGGTGGCCGGCGCGGCCGATCCGCTGGAGGCCGCGGGCAACAGATGTCGGCGATTCGATCTGGATGACGAGGTCGACCGCGCCCATGTCGATTCCCAGCTCGAGGCTCGAGGTGGCGACGATCGCCGGCAGGCGCCCGGACTTGAGGTCGTCCTCGATCGCCAGCCGCTGCTCGCGGGCGATCGAGCCGTGATGGGCCCGAACCAGCTCCTCGCCGGCCAGCTCGTTGAGGCGCTGGGCGAGGCGCTCGGCGAGGCGTCGGCTGTTGCAGAAGACGATCGTGCTGTGGTGGGCGCGGATCAGCTCGAGGATCCGGGGATGGATCGACGGCCAGATGCTGAAGCGAGGATCCGAGCCCGGGCCCGGTGTCGAAGGCCGTTCCTCGAGTGGGACCGACTCTCCAAGGCGGCTCATGTCGTCGACCGGCACGACCACCGACAGCTCGAGCGTCTTGCGCGAACCGGAGTCGACGATGCTGACCTCGCGACCGGGCCCCGCGCCGCCCAGGAAGCGGGCGATCGTCTCGAGCGGCCGCTGGGTGGCCGAGAGGCCGATCCGCTGCGGCGGTCTCGTCGTGAGCCGCTCGAGGCGCTCGAGGCTCAGGGCAAGGTGCGCACCCCGCTTCGAGCCGGCAATCGCGTGGACCTCGTCGATGATCACGTGCTCGACATCGCGAAGCGACTCGCGGGCGGCGCTGGTCAGGAGCAGGTAGAGCGACTCGGGGGTCGTGATCAGGATGTCCGGCGGCCGACGGGTCAGGCTGCGCCGCTCGTCGGCCGGTGTGTCGCCGGTCCTCAGCCCCACCGAGATGCTCGGCACGGGGTCGCCGCGCCGGCCGGCGGCGAGGGCGATCCCGGCCAGCGGCGCGCGCAGGTTGCGTTCGATGTCGTACGACAGTGCCTTGAGCGGCGAGACGTACAGGATCCGGACGGCGCCGGGCTGTTCGCGGGTCGGCGGCGGGCTCGGGTGCCGGACCAGGCGGTCCAGGCACCACAGGAACGCGGCGAGGGTCTTGCCGCTGCCGGTCGGGGCGTGGATCAGCGTGTGGTGGCCGGCCGCGATCGCCGCCCAGCCGCCGACCTGGGCCGCCGTCGGCGCCGCGAACGACGCCACGAACCAGTCGCGAACGGCCGGGCTGAACGCCTCGAGCGGATCGTCCGCGGGCTTGACGCGAGTCGGGGCAGGACGGCGGGCAGCCACGGGACGTGGAGTATAGGACGCTCGACTGGAAACGAACAGATGATCTGTTTATCCGTCTGGTGCCAGGCTCGTGGACCCTCGCCGACCGCCGGCGCTGCGCACAGAACAAGGAATCCCGTGCGGTTTGTTGTTCCGTGCACACTGCGCGGGCAGGGCGTCGGCCGCGACATCTGGTGCCGCGCCTTCGGTTGTCGCGGGTACGGGCTACCTCAAATCACCGATTCCGGCTGCGTGGCGACTCGCTCCGGGTGCCGTGATCGCCGACAAGTCGCCCGACTGAGCGTGGCTCGAGCTGGATTCGGTCGCTGGCCTCACCCTTCGGGCGCTCTGGGCCGACCTCGCCAGCCGCCTCAGGTCTCGAAATCGCCCGTTTGCGGTACCAGGTACCCACCTGATCATCGGGCCCGCGGACGCACGGCATCGCCCCGCCACGCGGGGCCGGACGCCAGCGGGCGACAATCGGACCCCTCGATCGGGACCTCTGGCACTCCGTTCGAGGGCCCCGAATGCGGAACCTATGCCCAACCACGCGGTGAGCGCTGCACTCGCGGCCGGCCGCCGGGCAAAAGGAGGGCATCATGCTGGCTCGCTATCGAAGGCTCGCCGTCCCGCTGGCGGTGGTGGCCGCCATCGTCCTGTTCTACATGGTCAACCCGTGGTTCTTCCCGGCGGTCGGCTCGACCGAGCGCGGGATTGCCACGGTCGTGTTCTGGGTGCTCATGATCGTCGTCCTCGTCCTGCTCTTCGAGGACCGCAACGCGCCGGAGGCCGAGGCCGTCGAGGTCGAGGGCCCGGCGTTCACCCGCTACCTGTTCAGCAATACGCGGGCGGGTCTCGTCTGGCTGCCGGTCCGCCTGTTCCTCGGCTTCGAGTGGGTCGTCGCAGGCTACGACAAGCTGACCGGGACGGGCTGGGTCAATGATGGCGGGTCATCGCTGCTCGGCTTCTGGAAGGGCGCCGTTGCGGTGCCCCAGACCGGCCACGCCGCGATCACCTTCGAGTGGTACCGGAGCTTCCTGCAGTTCCTCATCGACCACAACGCGCAGACGTGGTTCGCCTGGCTCATCACGTTCGGCGAGATGGCGATCGGGCTGGGCCTGCTCCTTGGGGCCCTGACGGGCATCGCCGCCTTCTTCGGCGCGACGATGAACATGAGCTTCCTGCTCGCTGGCTCCACGTCCGTCAACCCGATCATGTTCGCGTTCACGATCGGGGTCATCCTCGCGTGGAAGGTCGCCGGCTATTACGGTCTCGACCGCTACCTGCTGCCGCGGCTCGGAGTTCCGTGGCGTGCGACGACCGGGGCGCGAGGAGCGGGGGCGCGAGGAGCGGGGGCGCCGGCTACAAGCTGACGCACCAGGCGATTCGCACCACGACGCCCGGGCCGGAGCGAAGCGGACCGGGCGTCCTGGACGTTGCCTGGGCTGGACCCGGTACAGCCCGCGAGCCATCACCGGGGTTGACCCCGGACGTAGGATGCCGCCCATGCCGAGCGAAGCGCTTCTTCTTGGGATCGCGTCGATCGGGGCGGTCGTCGCCGGTTTCACGGCGGTGACCGCGGTCCTCCAACCGCCGGGCGGTTCGTGGAGCCCGGCCCTGCGCATCCGCCATCGGTCGATCGTCTCGACGAGCTTCAACGTGATGTTCGAGGCGCTCGTTCCGCTCATCGTCTTCGCATGGCTCGCAGACGCGCGATCTTCCGTGATCGTCTCGAGCGCCGGCGTGGCCGTGTATGTCGGCTGGATCGTCGCC